>CAYUNP010000385.1:0-3408 GCA_964446085.1 uncultured Pirellulaceae bacterium | reverse complement strand
CAGACCGTGACGAAGCCTGGAAGACTACCTGGGAGAAGTCCGTTCCGGCGATTCTGTTTAACAATGGAACTGTCCAGACGGAGACGACAGTCGATTCAGTTCAGCGAGCCTCCAACGTCAATGTCTTTGGTATTCCAAATGAATTTTGGGAACTTGATTCCAGTGGCCTCGATGTTGTTGAACTTTCTGGTGACAACGTAATCATCAATCAGGCTCTGGCAGATCAGTTGGGGATCGAGGCCGATTCCAGCGACTCAATGGTGACGCTTCGGATCCCAAAACCAACCCAGCTTCCGGCCGAAAGTGCCCTGGGTGCGACGCGTGACTTGGTAGAAAGCCTTGTTGGGCTGAATGTGGTTCAGGTTTTGCCAAACCAGGGAATCGCCCGATTCAGCCTGCATCCCAGTCAACTCGACAGTCCAAACATTTTCGTGCCCGTTGAATTGCTGCAGGATTCACTTTCGCGGAAGGCACTGAAACACAAGCCAGATTCCGAGCAGGTCAATGTGACGTTTCTGAGCCGCACTGATCGTGGTGATATTGAGTTTTCCAAAGTGTTGCAAAGCGTTAGTCACTCTTTGTCTGACGAAGGGCTTTCGCTCAATCGCGTTACCCAAACGTTCGGTGAAGGCGACGCCGCAGAAACCGTTTTTGACTACTGGAGCCTGTCTTCCGAACAGTTGGTTTTGCAGCCCCCGGTTGTGCAAGCGATCCAGCAGACGTTTCCTGATGCCAAGCCTGTTTTTACCTACTTGGCCAACGATATTCGAAAAGCCGATGCAGAGTCGGGTATACCTTTTTCCATGGTTGCCGGGATTGATGTTGATGATGATTTTCCGTTGCTTGATGTTGCTGGAAACCGAATTGTTCAACCTGGCGACGGTGAAATTGTTTTGAATCAGTGGTCTGCCAAAAATCTTGGCGTTGCTGTCGGTGACCGCATGGTGATTGCCTGGTTCGATCCGGAAACAACGCACGGCAAACAGACAGAACAGGAAGCTGAATTTGTCGTATCCGCAATCGCGGCCCTCACGGAGCCTTACGAAGCGATTGACGTTGGTCGCCGCGGAAAAGTCATGCCGGCAAAGTTTGATACGGCTCCAACGCTTTCCAACGATCCGAATCTAACGCCCGAAGTACCAGGCGTGACCGACGCTGAGTCGATAGATGATTGGGATTTGCCATTTGAAACGGCCGGTAAACTAAGACCAGCCGACGACGAATACTGGGACAACTACCGTACGACGCCCAAGGCTTTTGTGTCGCTCAAAACGGGGCAAAAGCTGTGGAGTAGCCGATTTGGAAACGTAACTTCGTTTCGGATCCCAGTCGATGCTTCTGCTGGAAATCTCGAAGACGCTCTGCTGAAGTCGATCACCGAAACGAAAGGCGCCTCAAGTTTCGAACTGGTTCCGTTGAAGCAGAACGCACTCGCTGCGTCTTCGGGCTCGACTCCCTTCGACGCTCTGTTTCTCGCGTTGAGTATGTTTGTGATCGGTTCAGGTTTGATTCTTGTTTCGCTACTGTTTCGACTGGCGCTGCAATCGCGAGCATCACAAGTCGGTGTGCTCAATGCAGTAGGATTCTCGAACAAACTGGTTTCCGGAGTCTGGATTCGGGAGATGTTTCTGGTTTGCATTTTGGGTGCAGTGCTTGGCGTGTTGATTGGAGTTGGGTACGCAGCGATCATGATTTGGGGATTGAAAACATGGTGGCTGGGTGCGATCTCCAGGCCGATCATCGATCTGCATGTCGGTCCCTTGAGTATCATCATCGGTATCGTCAGCGGGATCCTGATTTGCGTTGGAACCATTGTTTGGTCGTTGCGTTCACTGCGCCGGCAAAGCGTTCGCGGCATGTTGGCCGGACGGATTGAAGAGTCCGGTGCGGCGACAACAGGCAAGCCAAAAAAATGGTTGGGAATGGCCATGATTGGTTCGCTGGTGCTTGCCGTAGTTCTATCGGTACTTGCGATCGGGCTTAGCGGAGATGCCCAGGCGGGCTCGTTTATGGGATCCGGTTTTTGTGTTTTGGCTGCGCTCCTGATGTTCGTCTTCTCACGCCTTAAAAATGATTCCGATGAAGCGACGGGCACCGCGGATTTGCAGCAGCTGGCTTTAATGAGCCTCCGTCGCAATCCGCTTCGCAGTACTTTGACCATTGGTTTGGTGGCAGTGGCAAGTTTCCTGATCGCGGCCGTAAGCTCATTCCGCTTGACCCCAACCGATCAAGGCACTGCGGGTTATGACTATGTTGCCCAATCGAGCCAACCAATTTTCGCAGATTTGAATACGGCAGAGGGACAGGCAGAACTGCTCGATGACGAGCTGCTTCCTGAATCGACTCGGGTCATCGGTTTTCGATTCAAGCCTGGCGAAGACGCCAGTTGCAACAATCTGTATCAGTCATCGCAACCTCGAGTGCTTGGTGTATCTAAACAGTTCATCGACAGTTTTGATGCTGATCGGCTACAGTTTGCCTGGGGAGGCTCAATTGCGGAAACTGAAACAGAATCCGCCAATCCATGGACGTTGTTGAATCGCACTTACGACGATGGAGCCATCCCGGTCATCATCGACAAGAATACCGCTAACTACAGCTTGAAAATTTTCGCTCCCGGTGGCGACTATGTTGTCAACTTCGACAGCGGCGAACGGGTTACGTTTCGCGTTGTGGGATTCTTGAGTAACACGATCCTGCAGGGAAGTTTGATGGTTGCGGAGAAGGACTTCGTACGGGCGTTTCCTTACCTTGGAGGATCTCGCTACTTTTTGATTGACAATGGCGATGCTTCCCCGGAAGCGGGGCTCAAGACCGTATCGATGTTGGAGCAGCAGTTCAGCGACGAAGGCTTTGATGCCCAGTCGGCACCTCGGTTGTTGGCCAACTTTATGTCGGTGCAAAATACCTATCTGAGCACCTTTCAGTCCCTGGGCGCGTTGGGTTTGTTGCTGGGCACATTTGGCCTGGCGGCGGTTCAGATTCGCAACGTCCTTGAGCGAAAACGCGAGCTTGGGTTGATGCGAGCCGTCGGATTTGGCAAAGGTCGGTTGTCGAAGATGATATTGATCGAGAACGGTTGGTTGTTGGGAGCTGGATTGGCGATCGGGATCATTTCGGCGATATGCAGCACCCTGCCCCACTACGTCTTTGGTGCGGCGTCGGTTCCATGGATGGCGTTGGGCGGGATCTTCGTGACGATATTCGCTATCGGAATCATTGTCAGCATTTTGGCGACTCGGATTTTGTCGCGAATGAACTTGCTGGAGTCTCTGCGGGCGTAAATGTCGAAATGCGAGAACCGAATCGAAAAGCACTTGTCCAATCGGGTGCTATTCGATTAAGATCGTATCCACAAGCAAGCCGGCTTGGCGGAATTGGCAGACGCGCTTGATTCAAAATCAAGTT
>CAYUNP010000384.1:0-3414 GCA_964446085.1 uncultured Pirellulaceae bacterium | reverse complement strand
CCTGTCAAATTTTATCGAAGTTGTTTTACGTTTCGCCGGACTGCAGCATGTTCACAGGCTGGAAGCGCTGGAAGCCTGTGCCACCTTTCATGCTCGTTGAACGGTATTGGCGTAAAACATAGCCGAAGCAAAAAATGACCAGGGGAAAACCCTCGTCAGAATCGGTGCGATGGCGAACCAAATGACGTAGGCTTGAGTGAAGCCACCTCTATTCGGTTCATGATTTCATGTGCACTCCTTCCAACAACACTTCTTCACTTGAGCCCGCACAGTTACTGCGACTTGTGCTGGACACCATTCCGCAATGCGTTTTCTGGAAAGACGTTAACTCAAAGTATCTCGGATGCAATCAGTTGTTTGCAGATACTGCCGGACTGGATTCTCCTGACAGGATTACTGGCCTGACTGACTTTGATTTGCCGTGGACTGACGAGCAAGCACGGTTTTACCAGTTGTGTGATCAGCGAGTCATGAGTCGTGATGAGCCCGAAACCGGGATCGTTGAGTCGCAAACCAATGCCAATGGTGAACTGACATGGCTGGAGACCAGCAAAGTTCCGCTTCGCGACAGTTCGGGAAATGTGATTGGAGTCCTGGGCTCGTTTCACGACATTACGAAAATCAAGGAAGCAGAACAGTCACTACAACGCGACAACGATTTACTGGAAAAGCGTGTAAAAGACCGCACCAAAGAACTCAGCCACATGGCTCAACACGACAGCCTGACGGGGCTTGCGAATCGTGAATTCTTCATGCACCAACTGGACCAGGTTGTTCATTCCGGGAAACCGTTTGCGCTGCTGTTTATCGATCTCGATCGCTTCAAGTCGTTCAACGACAGCCTCGGACACGGCGCTGGTGACAAACTTCTCGTGCAGGTCAGCAAGGTACTCAAGTGGGTTGTTCGTGGCACCGACATTGTTGGGCGATTCGGCGGTGACGAGTTCACAATCCTGCTTCAGGACATTCGAACGATTGATGAAGTCAACCAGGTGAGTGATTGCATCCAGGCGGAGTTGGGAAAGAAAATTGTCGTTGGGGAATTTGAGCATGTAGTTTCAGCAAGCATCGGATTTGTTACGGACCTGGAACACGAATATCAGTCGGCAAGTGATGTTTTGAGGGACGCTGATATCGCGATGTATGAAGCGAAACGAGCCGGCAAAGCCTGCCATCGAATGTTTTCAAACGAGATGCTCGAAAACATCAGTGAAAAAATAGCGTTGGAACAGCGGTTGCGAAATGGACTCGGCAACGGAGAGATCTTTACCGTCTATCAGCCAATACTGGATTTGGCATCCGGGAAATTAAGAGGATTCGAAGCTCTGGTTCGTTGGCTTTGTTCGGAACGAGGCCTTGTTTCGCCAGCGGAATTCCTGCCTCTTGCCGAAGAAGCGGGCCTGATTGTTGAAGTTGGAGAACAAGTTGTACGGCAATCCTGCAAGCAACTTCAAATCTGGAAAGAATTACACCCGGGGCTCGACATATCTGTCAGCGTCAATTTCTCGGCATCGCAACTTCTATGTGATGGCTGTCTTGACTTTCTCGATGCGACCCTTGCCGTGCATCGGCTTGAGCCATGTGATATCAATATTGAGATTACCGAAAGCATGATTCTCGATGAACACAGGGCTGTCGAAAGCGTGCTGACGACTCTCAGTAAACGAGGCCACAAGTTGATGCTGGATGATTTTGGGACAGGCTACAGTTCTCTCAGTTATTTGCATCGCTATCCAATTGACACGCTAAAAATTGACAGATCATTTGTCCAGGCAGTCGAATCAGATCGCAACTCCCAGGCCATCGTCAAAACCATGGTAGGGCTTGCCAACTTCCTCGAAATGGAGGTCATCGCCGAGGGAGTAGAGACGGGCGTTCAGGAGAAATGTCTGATCGAAATGGGCTGTGCCAAAATGCAGGGGTATCGCTATGCCAAACCAATGAGTGCGGCAAACGCCAGTGATTACCTTTCCAGATACCAACCGCAACAACAGAGCAAAGTAAAAGAAACTATCTGCTAGCGATCCATCTGCTGTGGATCGACATTGTTTTCAAGGCGCTGCCGGGGCGTTGTGTGGACTAACGTTGACAGTGTCTCGCGGTTCTCCTAACGTCCGCGCATGAACTGTCATCTGAACCGTAAAAACGCGACGACAATATGCGCCCTGGCAGCATGGCTGCTTTTGTTGGTTGCAAGTGGCTCTGTGAACGCTCAGTCGCCGGCTAAGGATCAATGGCTGGTTTTCAACAATGGTGAAACGTTGCAGGGCAAAATTTCGTTCGCTGATGGGCGATACTCTGTCGTCACCGCAACGGGCAGTCGGATCATCGTCCCCAAAGACCGCACCAACTTTGTTGCCGATTCGATCGAAGACATCTACTGGGAAAAATGGAGTCGCGTCGATCCGCTGGATGCCAAAAGCCACATCGGTCTGTTTCGGTGGTGCTTGAAAAACGGCTTGCTTGACAAGGCTCAGAAACAAATCAACCTTGTCTCCAAAATTGACGACCTTGAGGGGCAGGCTGCACATCTGCTCAGCATGGCACAGGAACTGGAGTTGATGGTTGAGCAAATCGAAAAACAGGAACTGTTGGCGCAACAGCAGAAGTCTCGTGACGAACTGGAAATCCGCAACCTTCCCAGGTTCCCGGCAACCGAAAATGCCGGTTTTGCCGCGGCACCACGAATTCCATCAGCACCGATCGATGCCGAAGGACGACTTGTTCGTAAGCTTGCACCTGCAGCGAAAACGGTGAACACTGAAAACAAAATTGGGTTGGTCGACTTTGAAGAAGAAGTTGAGCCACTGACTCGCAACAAACCTGCCAGGGTTAACAACACTCAATTGGACCGTGAAACGCGTTTAATGCCTGATGGAACCGTTAGCTTCTACAAAAAACACCTGGAACAAAAACTGATTGCCAACTGTGCCAGTTGTCACAACAATCGCAGCGTTTCGATGCCACTAAGTCAGCGATCTTTCGGCCAGACAATTCCTCGTCGCATGAGTCAGCAGAATCTGCATTTCCTGATGGAGCAAATAGATCGCTCCAATCCGCTGGCCAGTCCGTTGCTCACGATGGCAACGACGGCTCACGGTGAACAGAAGACAGCTTCTTTCAGGTCTGGCGACCCATACCTGTTTGACCTGAAGAAGTGGAGCATTGCCGTGAGTCATGATCCATCAAAATGGTTGATGCAACTCGCTCAGGAATCCGCAAGAAAACCACAAGCCGCGGTTAAGGAAACGGCAGCCGATGCCATCGCCGAATCAATCGACGTGAACCTCGAAATTGCGCCGGAAAAATCTGCTGCGACAAAAGTCGAAGCGATCGAAGTGCCGGATGAAAATGCTGACCCTTACGATCCTGCCGCGTTCAATCGCCGTTAGCATCAATACCGTTCAATGCAGG
>CAYUNP010000383.1:2358-3439 GCA_964446085.1 uncultured Pirellulaceae bacterium | reverse complement strand
AACTAAGTACACCCGGCAGGATTCGAACCTGCAACCCTCGGTTCCGAAGACCGATATTCTATCCAGTTGAACTACGGGTGCGTCGAACGAATGATAGCCGATTTGATTTGGGCTGAAAAGACGCACACATCCGCATTTTTGAGAGCGACTTAATGCTCAAATATCACCGCACAGACCTGACTGCCAAACGGTTTAACCCAGCAAGTTTTCCTCTGCCAGGTGTCAATTTCTCCGTTTTGATCAGGTTTGAGGGCCATTTCACCGATGATCGTCTACTTTTGCATTAAGCCGGTTAATTATCGGGAACTAACGGCAGTTAACTGTGTTAAAATATATGCGTGTGGCTAAGTAGTTTTTTAAAGCACTTCCAGGTCAGTTTCCAGCAGCACATTTTGGTGTCCAACCCGCTGGATTAGAGCGTTCGCTCAATCAACAAGGCAAACGAATGACGAAGATTACGCTTCGAGTCCTTGACGGTGCCAACCGTGGAGAGATTTACGAAGACATCTCGCTTCCGATCACGATCGGTCGTGAAGAAGGCAATTCGATTCAGCTCAATGACGAACGTGTCAGCAGAGTCCATCTGCGCATCCAATTGGACCACGATGACCTTGTGCTTACAGACCTCGACAGCACTAACGGTTCGCGAGTCAACAACGAGGAAGTTCAGCTAAAAATCTTGCGGTTTGGTGACCTTGTCACCGTCGGACGCAGTACCCTTGTCTACGGATCGCGGGAAGAAATTCAGGGGCGTCTCAAATCCGGTTCCAGTTCAGGTTCGCATGTTAGTGAAGTTGGGCACCAGGACGTGCCGATTTTCGAGTCGTCTCCACCGAAACTTCCGGAGCGACTTTCTCCGGGGCAGGCGGCTCAGCTTTCGGAAGTGATTGACTATCTGCACCATCACGTTCGCAGCATCGTAAGCGATGCCGAAGTGAAGCCTCGCCAGCAATCGATTGAGATCACATCTGAGATGTGGCAGCAGATTGTCGAAGTTCAGGCTCGACTGGCTGAATACCTTGAGCGTATCGGCCAACCTTCAAACTAGGCCAACCTTCAAACCAGGCCAACCTTCAAACCA
>CAYUNP010000383.1:0-2258 GCA_964446085.1 uncultured Pirellulaceae bacterium | reverse complement strand
GCCACTTCTGCCTCAAGTCGCAGCGGGTTTCCCGTTCTGGTTGGTTCAACGCCCGAGAGAGACTGCTATAATCCTGGCTGAACAGAAATCCGTAAAGACTCCCATTTTTCAATTCCAATGGCTGCGACTGATACCAAAAAGCGTGGCGAAGGCGTGCAAAACGTCGGCGCAAAGAAGGCAGTTGACTTTGTCTTCAAATCAAAACTGACGGGACCCATTTCGGAACTCTCCTTCCTGAGACAGTCCGTCCTGTTTGCCGAAGTTTCGATGATCTCCTACATGTCGGTCGAGGAATGTAACGTCGCCGCGGGCAAGCTTGGCTTTACCAACGGAAAGTTCTTTGACACTGAAGCGGCACAGGCTTACTGGTTTCACAACGAGTGGGACAGCGTCGTGGTTTGTCGCGGCACCGAACCGCACGAATGGGAAGACATCAAAGCGGATGCCAACGCGCTGACAGCCATTGCCGAGACCGTGGGTAAAGTGCATCGCGGATTCAAAAACGAAGTCGATCGTATCTGGCCCCACATTGAAGAAGCGCTCGAAGGGAACGAGAAACCGCTCTGGTTCTGTGGCCATTCACTTGGCGGGGCGATGGCCAACATCTGTGCCAATCGTTGTATGCTTTCCTATATCGAAAGCGATCCAGTCGAACTGTTTACTTATGGCAGTCCACGTATCGGCTGCAAGAAGTATGTTTCTCATGTCGAGATAAAACACAATCGCTGGGTCAACAACAACGACATCGTTACACGCGTCCCGCCTGTGTTCATGGGCTATCGCCACAACGGAGAGGAAAAGTATATCGATCGAAACGGCCGTCTGGTCGCTTTGAAAGGTTGGAAACGGGTAAGCGATCGCGTGCAGGGATTGCTTAGCGGTTTCCGTCGCTTTCGACTGGACTATCTGTCCGATCATTCGGCTCCGTTTTATATCGATCAGATTTTCAACCTCGCCAGAGCGGAAGACAGTAAGAGCGGTGGCAATGGAAAGAAGTCCTGAGCCATGACGGAGTTCGATGTCCATTCGGTTTCCGACGAACAGCGTTGGGAGGCTCGGTTTAGAAAGTCACGTGACGACCGGGTTGTGTTGGCCCGGTTCCTTGCGGCGTGTCTTGTCGGTATCGCGATCGTGAACGTGATTCCGGCTGTGTTGTATTGGTATCGTTGGAGTTCACTCGATCAGTTGACTCCCCTGCCCCGTTGGGTCTACCTGCAGATTTTTGCGGCGTTGATGCATGTGGTTTATGCGGTGTTCCTGATTCAGGTTCCGGATTGGGCGTCGCTTCGAGCCGTCTCGTACGCGATGTTGGCGATTGCGATGACGTTTGGTTTGTTGTCGGTTGGCTTGATTGTGGGTGAGGGAAGCCGGTTCGTTCCCCAGTTTCTTGGCCTTGAGGCAAACCTTGTGCAAAGGGCTGGGCTGTGGTGCGTGGCGATGTTGTGTGTCGCGACGTTAGCCAGTTATCTTGGCGGGCGTGAATCGGCCAGATGGCAGCGAGCGGAAAAACTGCTTTTTGGAATGCGAAGTCAATCTCAAGAGTCGTCATGACATTGAAACACCTGATTCTGATTCCGACGCATCTTGAATATTTGAAACTCAAAGGTCAGGTCAAAGCATTCGACCGGTCAGATGTGCGAGTGTCGATCTGTGGATTCGGCCCGGTTGCTGCGGCAGCCCGCGCCGGGATGTTGATTGCAGAATTCCAGCCTGGCCACGTTTGGAATCTTGGCATTGCAGGCAGTCTCAGCGATCAGGCGAACGTTGGCGAGTCGTATACGTTTGCCGACGTTGCAATGCACGGAGTCGGAGCAGGTGAAGGCGAAAGTCATATTTCAGCCATCGAGATGGATTGGCATTTTTGGGTTGGCGATACCGAAGACAAGCTCAACCAGGACGCAGTGATTGGATCACAGTTACCTCTCGTCGGGGCGTCAAACAATGAATGCGGTCTGCTGTCGGTTTGCGCGGCTTCTGCGTCGGCTGAGGAAGCAAAACGACGAAATGAAAAGCATCCGGGTGTAGTTGCTGAGGATATGGAATCGTTTGGCGTCGCAATGGCCTGCAAGCTGGCGTCGGTTCCGTTGACGGTGATTCGTGGGATCTCGAATGTGGCTGGGAATCGTGATATTGAAAGTTGGGAAGTAGATAGTGCGTTGGCCGCGGTGGCTGAGATGGCGAACGGATCTCTGGAAGCTTGATGAGCATGATCGCAGCACAACAGGTATTTGCATGAAATCATAACCCGACGCGTAAGC
>CAYUNP010000382.1:0-3443 GCA_964446085.1 uncultured Pirellulaceae bacterium | reverse complement strand
GCTTCCAGCCTGTGAACATACTGCAGCCCGGCGAAACGTAAAACAACTTCGATAAGATTTGACAGGCTAAAAGCCTGTCCCACCTTCATTGAACGGTCCTGCCTTTTAACGAGAGTATCGTCGCGATGAGTCTGGAAATGAAAGAGCTTTTGGACACGATCCCCCAAGTTGGCACGGTCAACTGGATCGGAGTTCGACCAAGCCGTGAAGAGCCCATGAATTCGCTCGATTCTGTCGAAGTTTGCCTCGAAAATGGGCTCGTCGGCGACCGCTTTGAAGGCGAGGCCGGCGCCAAACGGCAGGTGACGCTGATCCAGAAAGAGCACCTTGCCGTGATCCAGGCAATTTTGGGCTGCGATGAGATAGAGCCCGAAACGCTACGCAGAAATATTCTGGTTTCCGGCATCAACCTGCAATCGTTGAAAAACAAGCGTTTTTCGATCGGCGACGTCGTTTTGCTGGGCACTGGCAATTGCCCGCCGTGCTCAAAAATGGAAACCGCGCTCGGTCCCGGGGGTTACAACTCCATGCGAGGCCACGGTGGCTTGACCGCAAGCGTCGTGGCCGATGGTAAGATATCGGTCGGCGATTCCGTCAAACTGCTTGTCGATTGAATTCTCTCCGCCTTTTCAACCAGTCTTTGTTACCAAACACATGAAATCGATCTTTCTTGCGCTCGTTTTGATTTGCGCCAGCTCACCTTTGTTATCCGCTCAGCAAACCAATGAGCCCCAGACTGCGACGCCCGTTGCCTCTGATGACTCTTCGATCAACAGCCGCGCGTTTCGCTTCGTTTATGGAGCCACTTTGACGGATCTGGAACCGGGCTCAAAAGTCAAAGTCTGGATTCCGATGGCGACCAGCAATCACGAACAGGACGTGGACCTTGAATCGATTTCGGTGGGCTTCAAATTTGAAGAAACCGAAGAATCAAAGTTTGGTAACAGGATCATCTTTTTCGAAGCAGTCGCTAACGACAAAGGCGAAATTCCGATGGAAGTTTCCTATCGCGTGATTCGTCGCGAGTTGTCGAAACTCAATCGTGAGCCCATTAATTCCGACAGCGGCACATGGCTGCAACCTTCATCCATGGTGCCCAACGACGAAAAGCTGCGCAAGGCATTGATCGATGACGCCAAGACTACGGGCAAGACGATGGACGTTGCGAGGGAACTCTATTTTGGTGTTGGCAAACGCATGAAATATGACAAGCCTGCCGACAAGCCTGGTTGGGGCAAGGGAGATTCCCATTTCGCGTATGAGCAGTGCTTCGGAAATTGCACTGACTTTCACAGCCTGTTTATTTCGGCTGCATTGAATCTGGAAATTCCGTCTCGATTCGAAATCGGTTTTCCAATCCCCGAAGAGAAGGGCAAAGGAGAAGTTGGTGGCTATCATTGCTGGGCCAAGTTTCAATCAGACAAGCATTGGGTTCCGGTCGACATTTCGGAAGCTGACAAACATCCGGAACTGGAAGAGTATTACTTTGGCAATCTGACTGCCGATCGGGTTACGTTTTCGATCGGGCGTGACCTTGAGTTGCAACCGGCTCCGAAAGCTGGACCAGTCAATTACCTGGCTTATCCCTATGCCGAAGTCGACGGCAAGCCTCACGCGAAGTTCCGCAAGGAGTTTCGTTATGAGGACATCGACGTGAAGGGCAAGTAACGGTTCAAGGCTTGGCCATCATTTCAAGCTAACCGCCTCAGGGAATCCTACAAACCGATTGCGGCGCGAATTTTTTCGATCCGCTTTCGGTTGGCTCCCAAATCTGAATGTCCCACTCGGGACGCGCTGCGAAAGTCGATAACTTTTTGTTCTTCGTCGTATAGAAATTCTGTATCATCAACAAAGCGGAAAATCAGACTGGTAAACTCGTAGTGCAAATAGTTACCTTCTTCACTGATCAGGCGAACTCGTGAAAAGTCTGAAGCAATAATTTCTTTGAGCCTCGCAATCGGATTCTCGAGCTTGCTCACGTCGATCGACGTCGCCTTGAAACCGGTTTTATCAGTCATCGATGAAACGCAGTTTGGCGAATTTGGCACTGGCGCCAGACTGCCGCCGTGCAAACCCAAATGCGATGGCCGTGTAGCAGTAAGTGACATCACAATTAGCCCTGCGAGAAAAATGATCGACAACACCACAATTTTTCGAACCACCCGACCAAGGAAGCTCGCCTGTCGATCAGTTGGTGGAGACACTTTGTCTGATGCTGTTCCGTTCATAGGTATTTTTTCAAAAGTACGATCACGGTAAAAACCGCCGCAAAGGCTAGCCCAACCAGGAGCATTGACCAAACCCCAAGTTCACGGCCTTGCCCATGTGTCGCCGTTAACATATCTGCGGAAAGAACCGTAAGCTGCGCCTGTTGTGAAGCCTCTGAAGTAAACAGGAACACTTCCGTCTGGCCTGTCTGCTTCCGTTCGTCGTCAATCACAACTCCCCAAACTTTGATCCGTGGATAAGACCCATCGTCCGAATCGGATTTACAAACACTACCATGAAAGCGAAAAAGCTGCCGCCAACCTGGCCGCTGAATCGCGTGAAGCTCAACGGAATCGAAAACTGCAGATCCCCCTCTGTAGCCGTTTTGGTCGAACCAGTCACGTATGTCCTTTTCTGTGACTCGGTTTCGAAAAAAATCAGGCATCATGGATCCTGTTGACGAGACGTTAAACAATCGCGGTTTGACCTGGGGCCTGCCACCCCAACGCTTTGACTGACCGCTCTTTTTTGCCGGCTATTAACCAAACCAATTTTTACAAACAAGTCAGTTATGAACAAAATGGAACTGGGTGTCGCACTCATCAGGAGAATCGAGCAACGCGTTCAGTGGCTGGGAAAGTACAACGAAACCAGGCGTCAGGTTGATTTCGTTACCGCCCTGCGACTCGAAAAAGAATCCTGGCGAGAGACGATTATGCGCGAAGTTGCGTGGCAACTGGAAGTCGATCGACGACGGGACTTTGTGGTCTCAAACATGGCTCAGATGAACATTAATTTTGAAACCAGGTTCCTGCACCAGGCCGAATCGACGCAGGTTGCAGCTGCTTTCTACAATGTGGAACTCTATCGCAAAGCTGCGCTGGATCGAATTGCGGCCAACGAGGACTTTATCTGGCTGACCTCGAATGAGATCTGCGATGGCGTGACCGAAGACGGGCTCAGAATCGATCCACTATTGGTGCTGCTCAACAAGGAAGCTCAGGTGATTCAGTATTGGGAATCTGACGTCGCCGGCGACCGCTGAGGCGTGATCAAGTGCGTCGTGGTTGTGATTTTATTTGGTAGCCGGAAGGTAGCAGCATCGATTCCGCCTGAAGAGATCGTCTGGCTTAAAAACCTGTAGTTTTCGTTCTCGGCGATTTCATGAGAGTCACTTGCTTACTGAAACGTCGTTCCGCTAACAGCTCGAAGAGCTGAGCGACATTGTCGCTCGA
>CAYUNP010000381.1:0-3462 GCA_964446085.1 uncultured Pirellulaceae bacterium | reverse complement strand
ACGAGCCATTTCCATCGGCGACCGATCGCGAGAATCGCACCGATGCCAAGTAGCCCAATGACTTGCTGCACACGCAGGTTGGTGAATATATCGGCAACCCAGTGATGACGCGCGAAAAAACCAACAATGGTTGTCGCAATAACAATCGTTAGAGCCGCAGTCGATACACTGACGATTCGATGTGCGAACCATTGAGCCAACGTTCGCTTCTGCTCTTTTTCCAGTTGGTCGTTCAAATTCCTCTTTCACAACGAAAACACTATCTGAAATTCCTGAGTACGCCGAGCACGTCGACATCGAAATTTTGGCTTCTGGACATGGAAGTTTTGACTTGTCGGTCGAAAGAGCTCTTTCAAATGTAAGTTCCAGAATTCGCATCAATCAACCAACCGCCCGCTCGTTTCATAATAGTGATGGAACGGTCTTGCTCTGACAACGCAATCGTGGATTTCGGCATTGTTCATCAGCCATGAGTAACACGCATTCAACAAATAGTATCGTCTTCCAGGTCTTCTTGCATTAAACCACGCCGCGCGAGATTGCGAAGCATCACGATTACTGGATCCAGTTCGACAAAAGCCGATTCAAAAACGGATTCGATACTTTCAATGCAAAGATTACATGTCTCAAGGTGAGCGGAAACTGAAATGTGTACTTGCCGGTCGGTCAGCTTTCCCAACGCGAATTCGGTCAGCAACTCGGCGCGGGGACACTTGTGCGATTGATTTTGAGATGAAGCCATTGTTTCGGCCAAGCCAATAGAGTTCCTGTCGTCAAAAAGGATCTCGCACCCGTCTTACACAATTTTGAATGTTGCAAAATCCGTTTCTGACTGGGCCAAGCGCGAGGATTTAACTTCCAGTGCGCTGAGAGAAAATTCTCCTTAAGCATCTCAAATTCGGCATTTTGATCCGATATATGCCGGACTGACGGGCGGCGGACTATTCTGCTCGCAGGCCGTCAAACAAAAGAGAAGAAGAAAGGTGATTCCAGGTTGCAGGAACTCAAGTGATTTCCGCCAGCTCCCTTCGAAGGTGAGATAGCACGCGAGACTTTGCGGTGTACACCGAGCCAACCGAGATGCCCATGTCATCGGCAACATCTGTCGGCGATTCTTCTTTGATGGTGACTCGCCAGAAAGCCTGCCAGGTTTTCTCTTTGAAGTCTGTTTTCATCAATTGAAGCGCCCGAAACGCCAAATCATTCCTTTCCGTTACGGCGATCGGATCGGAGCCTTCATCGATCCCTTCGTCTTCAGGCAATTGCATCAATCGCAAATGGGCATTGGTGCCGCCGTCGGCATTGGGCTGCCTGGTCACCTTGCGGAAGTGATCCAAAATCTTGTGACGTGTAATTCCCCAAAGCCAGGCTCGGAAGGGTGGCAACCCTTCACCTGATTCAAACTTCGAAATACTTTTCGCAACCGCCTGAAATACCTCCTGAACAACATCGGCTGCATCGCCATTCTGAAGCTGCGCCTTGCGGGCCCATTGCCAGACAAGCGGAGTGTAAAGTCGAGACAATCGCTCCCACGCGGATCTGTCAAGCTTTCTGGCTCGCAGAATCAGGCTCGCAGAAGTTGGATTGGTTGGTTGGTCGGCCGCGATTGAATTCAAAAGCACTTGAGCACCCATTTATCTGTAGTCGATTTCAAAATTTAGTGAAAAGATATTTCAGGATTCCAAAAAACTGGATAGTGGTTCCTCGGTCACAATACTGGAACCCGAATCCACGATAGAGTGTGAGTCACGGTAGTCGCTAACCTGGAGGTACAAGTTCCGCGAGGTTTGCGCCCAGAGCAAAAGGCGTCAATGCGTCAACAAGCTCTGCAGTGTTCTGGAACCTGTCGTTGGGGTTACTGCGCAACATGCGATCAATGATGGAAACTAGATCACCCGACAGCTCTGGTTGGACTGAACGAATGGATGGCATCTCACTACATAACAAAGCTTTGATTTTTCTGCCCTGAGTCTGGCATCCCAAACACGAGAGCGGAGACTGACCCGTCAGCAGCCTGAATAGAGTCGCGCCAAGGGAATAAATGTCCGATCGGACATCGGCGTCGCGACTATCAAGACATTGTTCAGGTGCCATGTAGTCGATCGTTCCCATGATTTGATCCGCCCAGGTAATTGATTCCTGATCTTCGGATTGACGAGCCAATCCGACGTCGAGCAGCTTGACGTTCACAAAAGAGGGGTGAGTGTTTTTGCAAAGCATGATGTTCGCAAGCTTGATATCACGATGAAAAATTCCACGTGAATGAACATGCCCAAGCCCCGCAGCAGCCTTCAGCACAATCTCTGTCGCATTAGCCGGAGACAATGGAGTGTTTCGATGGCGCATCAGCTTTGAGAGATCAATGCCATCGAGAAGCTCCATCGCGATAAAGAAGTAACCGTTGGCTTCACCGGCATCGAAAGCCAACACGATGTTGGGATGCGAAAGTTGTCCGATTACCTGTATTTCTCTTTCGAATCGAAGAGAAGCAGGGGCTCCGTAAAACCAGTCTACAGGATGCAGTTTCAGGGCGACGGTTCGATTCATCTTCCGGTGGACAGCCTCGTAAACAGTTCCCATTCCACCCGAGCCAATTTTTCCAACAAGTTGGTAGGGACCAATGATCGTGTTGCCTGGAAGCTCTGCTTCCATCGTCTGTTTTTTTGAAGCGATAGACCCGTGGGTATCAACAGCCTGTGCATCAGTCTGAGCTTTTCCGTTTGATGATTCTCCGATTTCCAGAATTCTCTGAAGCAAACTATCCGTACTCGACTCGTCCACTTCGGGTGCGATAGAATGCTCCCAACCTGCAATCTTCCGAAGCCTCGCTACAAAAGGATCTTCGGACTCACCAAATGCACTGATTGCAGTGGAACAATGAGCACATTGCTCCAAATGTTCCGCCAGGTACTTTTGCCGAAGTGGGTCCCCAATGTTTCCCCTGGCAAAATCTCGCATCATTTCGGACGTCGAGCAACTCTCGACTCGCCTGTTCATCGTTCTCATTTTCCCGCCTTATCAAACTGGAACCTCTACGGTTCGCGACCTGTTTGCTTCAATAAGGTTTCCCAAACCCATAGCGTCCTACCTGCCAGAGTTTTAAATTGCCCCCTCAGAATTTTATTTTTTTCGTGGGTTAACATTTTGAATCTAAAATTGGTGCAAGTGTCCTGGTACAGCAGAGATGGGATCTTTAGGCAGGCCATGTCATGGAATATCTGGGGGTAACAATTGAAACGTGCAGGTAAATGAGAACGGCGGTTCTGCATCTTTTAGCATGTCAGCAGATGGGAAAGTAATGAATGATTTGGCAGAAAACGACGACCAGAAATTGGACGACTTGGTCCGTGAAGGTGATCAGCAAGCGCTTGCACAGCTGTTCGATCGAAACAGAGCGCGCTTGCGCCAAATCGTTGCCACGCGGTTGGATGCACGATTGAAAGGTCGAATCGATCCCTCTGA
>CAYUNP010000380.1:0-3475 GCA_964446085.1 uncultured Pirellulaceae bacterium | reverse complement strand
AGGCCTTGAAATAACCCTCAGGCCCAGAGGACGGCCACGAAAGCTTGCCTAAAATACCAATTTGGCTCCTGACACCTTTTTCTCCCTGACACGGTTGATCGGGCCCCACATGTTCCCGGCCGCGATTCGAAACAACAATCCGTAGCTAATTTGTCCTGCTGCGCCGGTAACGGCAACGCGTACTGGTTTTTTCATTTGTTTACTCTTTCAAATCTTCATTTTTGCAATTCGGTCGACCAACGAATATCTCGCAGGGCAATGTTCCACGCAGGGGTACCCAAGGTACGTCGGGCGCTGGCAAGTCAAGAATATTCGAAAGAATACAAAATCGTTGAGGGCAACGTCTGAATCAGTTCGTTGAACCGATTATGTGAACCTACGTTCTTAACTGCTGGTCTGCAAACGGTCAAACCTTCGAACTTGACACACAGCATCGGCGGTTAGGGCCCCAGGGGCGGGCTCGTGGAAGGCCCAGGAGCAGGAAATTCCCTCGACTGGACACGACTCCACGGCGTTTTCGCAGCCCCAATATCAAATACCTAGCCAGGCGGGACGACATGGTAAAAAAATTCAAGGCCGTACTAATCACGGCAATGCTGACAACACTGGGCGCTGTTACTGTAGTAGGGCAGCCGCAAATCTATTTTTCGCCAGCTGGACTGGGTCAGGGTGCCTCCCAAGGTAATCCTTCGATTCGAGCTGACGTTGGAACTACAGGTTCCGTCTATATCTGGGTGGATGACGAACTCCAAATTGATTCCGGGGCATTTCTGGATGTTATTAATTCGGATTCTTCGGTGGTCAACTTTACCGGCGTCGAAGTATTCAATCCTGAAATCACTGTGGCCGGAACTTCGGTCGGTCAACGATGGGAAGAAGTCCTGGTTGGCAAGGTATCGGCGGATTTCCTTCGAAATTTTGGCGGCCTGGCCGTAAGTGGCGGAACTGGAATTGTCTCAGAAAATACGGGCGTACCTTTTATAGATTCGCTATATGACGCAACAGCCGGAGCCTTTTTGTTTGCCCGCCTTGATTACGATGTGGTGGGCAATGGCATCGCTCAGTTTGACATGACAGCTGGGGAATTTGGCATCGTAAATCAAGGCACGTTTGTCAAAGCTCAAATTGGTCTTGCCACATTCGTGGTGGGTCAACCCGTCGATCAGGATTTCCTATTGTCAGATCTGATTGCGAACGATGGGCGAATCATTGTTGGTGAAAAAGAGTTTTGCGAGTTCGATTACAGCCCGATCGGCGACATGCCGTCGGCATCCGACATCATCGTTTCGGCCACCGATACCGGAATCCGGTTTCAAGGTGCCTTCCTGGATTTACCTGGCAACGGTCCTTCCGATGCGTTGATCGATTTCAAAGTAAAGACATCCGGTTGTGCCGAGATTATTGCTGCAGAACTCGCAGCAAATCCGTTGGTAATCGGGGACGGGTTCTTTTCAATTACTGAAACCTTCCTGCCAACCGAATCAAGCACATCACTTGCGGTGTACGACATCCAACCGGCTGGCATTACTCAATTGATTGATTCCGCTGACCTGGAAAACCCGGTTCAGACTTTGTGCGTACAAAAAGATATCATTGCCTGGGCACAGGATGACACCACACTGGCAGTCATGTCATTCCTGGATCAGAACTTCGAATGTAGTGAAGGAGAGCCCGGACCTGGCGTGTGTAGTGCCGGTCGACCAAACTTTGACGCAGAGGAATTCCTCGCGTTTGGTGATGGTCAACTGGTCGCCAACACTCAGTTTCGTTGTCCGGAAGGCGCCAACTGCTTTGGTCTTGAGCCAACTCCTGTGCAAGGCGTTCTAAATGTCTTTGATCTGAGCAATCCCCCCGTATCTGGACCTGGCAGCCCTGGTTCAAATTGGAGTCCAAACAGTTATACACATCCAGATTGGTTCCTGGACAAAATGGGGCAGGTCTTCGGAGTCACCATCGATGACCAGGGCAACATATACACGGCACACACTGCTATTTATTTTGCCGACCAACTTGGGAGCATCGGCGGTTTCACTCCCGGGCAAATTTACAAGATCGACGCCCAAAGCGGTGCCGTGTCGGTCTTTGCAACGCTAGAAAACACTCACAACCCCGCTCTTGGCCTTCCTGGAGAGCAAAGCAATGCCTATCCGGGGTTGGGGAATCTGTGTTTCGATGCAGCGACTCAAAACATTTTCGTTTCGAATTTTCGAGATGGATTGGTGTATCGTTTGGATATGACAGGCCAATGTTTGAGTGCCTGGAACCACCCCTTCACCGGTGAATCGGTTACCGGACGAGTCAACTGTCCCCCTCTATCCTCAACTATACCTGGACAGGCTGCCGCGCTCGGGAATCGGGTTTGGGCTGTGCAAGTGCATCAAGGACGGATGTACTACAGTGTTTGGTGGGAAGATTCTGGCGCGCCAAACGCAACACGAGCGAACGAGATATGGTCAGTCGCAATCGACTCCACGGGTGATTTTGTCGATGGCACAGAGCGAATGGAAATCGAAATGCCTCCAGTATCAGGATCAATTTCGAACCCGGTAGCCGACATCGCGTTCTCTCCCGAAGGCTTTATGCTCTGTGCGGAAAGAACCATGTTTTCTAACTCTGCCGGTGGATTTGGTACGTCGGCGCATTCATCTCGGGCCATCGAATTTTTCTTCTCTTGTGAAGAAGGTGGTTGGACAACCGACAATACGTCTTCCTATTCAGTGGGAGGGGGTGGTCAGGATGCAGTGGGAGGCTGTGAATACAGTTTTGAAAGCTCACCCGAGAATCGAGTATGGGTAACTTCCGATCGAGCAGGAAGCGGAATCTATGGTCTTCAAGGTCTTCCTAAGTCAGGAGGGGGCTCGTCCACCAGTCGTTTGATCGACAGCGACGGCGCGGCTACCGGTGGCGACGACAAAACACAACTCGGTAGCTTGGCTCTAAGTTGCAGTAAGTCCAATTCTCCCGTGGGCAAAAGGCCGTCTGCCCCTTATCAACCACGAGTCTTCAAGCAATAAACTCATTGGTCTCGCATAGATTGGCTCATTTCGAGCCAATCTTTTTTTTGTATCGAGCAAACATTCGTTTGAAATGGGTTATCGCTCATCACTCGATCGGCATATTTATTTTCTCGGGTAGCTCTTCAACAGGCGAAGTTCGTTTTGAAAGGTTCCAAGCCAATGTTCCCAACCCAACAATGGCCACAATCGTCGCCAATCCGATCCACCAGTTCAGTCCGGAGGAATCTTCGGTTACTAAACTTGGCGTCAGCGCAACGATCAACGGACTGATTTGTTTCAGGCCCGACGACTTCCCGCGTGACAATTCGGACTCGTAGTTCCAAAGCTTGAAAAAGAATCCTTGCACGGACAGTAGATTGCCGTCGATGGCTGTCGCCTCCAGCGGTAACTCGGGACCAAATAAAGGTGTCAGGAGTCTAATTGGCAAGTTGGGAAACTCTAGTTGAGTTAGGGAAGCG
>CAYUNP010000379.1:0-3483 GCA_964446085.1 uncultured Pirellulaceae bacterium | reverse complement strand
CATCTCGCACGAAACGCCGCTGCACGCAACACCGCTGGCAACCCAGCCTAGCCGTGAACCACAAACTTCATCACCGCCGCAAAATGAATGGCACTTGCGGCCACCACGCTCAAATGCCAAACAGGATGGCACCACTGAGCCTTCTGGTCACTGATCAGAAACAGCGTTCCCAGCGAATAGACCACGCCACCGCCAAACACCCACCACATCGCTTCGACAGGCCAATCATCATGAAACGGCAACCCGAGGACAGGCATCCAGCCCAAGACAACATAGCCGATGACCGAAACGCGATTCACACGATGAGCAAAGAAAATCTTGGCCACAAAGCCGGCGATCGCAATGCTCCACATCGCCAGCAACAATCCGTTAGCCGCGCCCGTATCCCAAAAGCTGACTGAAAACGGCGTGTACGTTCCAACAATCAACAGAAAGATGAAAGCCTGATCACAAGATCGAAATCGAGCCTGGTTTGGGTCACTACGAAACACATGCGACAACGTCGACATGAGATACATCAACACCAGCAACGCCCCGTAAACAATGCAAGCGACACTCCGCGCGCCCAACCAGTTTCCTTGCGACAAAACGCAAATCCAAACGAGCCCTCCTAACGCCAAAATTGCACCGAATGCGTGCGTCGCGACGTTCCAGCTTTCTTCTTTTGCCGAGCGTTTAACCATCAAGTCAATACGGATTTTGGCTGCTACCAGTATGGAACATCACACCACCAGCCTGCGACTCTTTAGTCAAAACGAGAACTATGATTGAAATCTTTTCACACATTGCTTGCAAATCTACACGGTACCCAACTGCCACCATTTACAGGCTAGCGTGAATAACGCCGTGCCAGAGCATCATTCGGGAACGATTTCGTTGGAAAGTCCGGAATCACATCAATTTATCATCGTTTCGGCACGTGGAATGCATAAGTACGTTTTGGGGACAACATCTGATTCTTTCAAGGAATGAAAAATGCTAGTACTATCAAGAAAAATTGATGACGAAATCATCATCGACGACAACATCTGTGTTCGCGTGCTCAAAGTAAAAGGCAACACCGTGCGACTGGGCATCTCCGCTCCAAACGATGTTAACATCATGCGAGGCGAATTGCCGCGACGCGAAATCGAATTCACGATCACAACCGACGATGAACCAGAATCGGACATCCGGTTCCAACAGTTCAGTCCGCTACCAACTCAAAGAAATCGACTCGGCGAGATCGCCTCGCGCATCAACGGTTTGAGCCGGTAAGAGGTGCTTCCCACGATGCCGGAATTTCCGGCAAACGACGACTACGAATAAGATTCTTTTCGACCAGGTTCTCAGTCAGAATCTTTCGAATCTCAAGAATACAACTTGGATGCTGATGAATTTTTGCATGCTCCGAGTTGACGATAACTTCCGAATCAGCGAACTCACTCCTGGCACTCTCGACCGAAACCACTCCATCGCCGTCGGACAAACCAGATTTGCGGATCAAGCCTCTCCGCGGAATCTGACCAATCACATTGTGGAACTTGATGTTCTGCGGACGCTTCCGCGAATTCATTACGTCAAATATCGGACAATCCGGTGCCAAAGCATCGACGCTTGTCGTGGTCGTAAGTAGCTTCCCATCACCCAGAATATGCGGGTTGTCACGAACCAGCTTCTGGAACTCGGTGCCCAGGAAGTCCGGCAACGTAAAGAGTTTCTGACCAATCCAACGCGTCGTCGCATTGGCAGTCGCACTCCCATGGTTCGGCGTTCCGATCATCACAACGCGATCCACACCCTGGTTGGCTTCGAAAAAGAAGGTATCACGCAGTCTCTCAATGCTCGCATAATCGCCCATCAGATCACCGAACGGCTGCCGACTGACCAGTTCATTCCAGAACTGGTTCCCACTATCCATGACCTGCAACTGCGACACCAGCCCGCCCATACTGTGGCCAATCAGAATCATGTCATCCAGCGCCGGAGCGTCGCTGCCTGGATCAAGTTCCCGACGAATTCTGGCCAGGTCCTCCCGCATCTGCTGCGCTGAAATCCAGAACGGCTGGCCTGTCGGATAAGCGTAAAACCAGAACTGATAATTCTCATGAATCTCGGGGACAGCACGCAAGTCGTTGAACATGTGCGCCCAGGTGACCGGACTGGACCAGATACCGTGAACCATCACTACCGGAATTTTGTTCGGATCGAACGGCGAGAGCATGTACATGCCGTGGATTCCATCAGCCAGCTCTCCATTGATCAACGTCGCCGTAGCAAGCAAACCCGAGTTCAACAGGGGGTCGTTCAAATGATACGCCAGGGGAGTCGTCAAGTCACTTTCCAGGGGCACCGATACCTGCCGATGATCGACATGAGTTTGCTCCAGCGGGTCATAGAGTTTGACAACCGCTTTGAATTTTGAATCAGAGTCCGATTTGACGACCTCGCAGAACGCCGTCATGGGCAGCGTCAATGAGGGAGGATAGTACTTGTCTTCCTTTGAACCGGTCTTTTCAGTCTTGCAAATCGCGATCAGGGGCACGCCCAGCCCGTAAGTCCGATACTGATTTTCGATACCAGTGGTTTTGAAGTCGTTAACCAACTCGAATCGTTCAAACTGCTGATTCTTCCACCTGCCAACAACCTGAAACTCCATATCGCATCCCAGTACGTCTCCGCCGATCGAAACTTCCCGTCCCGGAAGGAGCATCTGTTCCTGGGACAGGGTTCTCAGGATCGATGCCAGCGACTGGTTGTATACATCGCAGATACTTCGAAACTGCGGATCGTAGGCGTTTCGTTTAACATTCAGATTGGAATCAAAAAGAAACTGATGCGCGTGCACAATCGCATTGGCATAGAGTCCGGCGGCTCGTTGAGGATCTCCGGAATTAGCCGACCAATCAGCCTGCAGTTTGCAGATTTCCGCCAGAGCATGAACTTCATCCAGCGATGGCGAATCGAGCACCAATTCCTGGAGCCAATCGATAACTTGATCGGGATCTGTTTTAAGATGCGATTCGAGATTGTAGTTTCTCAGCAGCCGAACCGTCCGTTCGCTTGGCGTTGCCGGACCAGCGACGTACGACCGCAGAGGAGTGAACAGGTTTTGTTTCCGAACCGGAGTCACTTCGACGATCGATCCGTTACCCAGCCGTGAGATAGCGGCAGCTCTTTGGATAAATTTGTCCTGATTAACCTGGCAACCCGTGATTGCCATACAGAACCCCATTAGCGCACACACCAACCGCAACAAAACGCGATTGCGAATTGATGGCAGAGGATTGAAATGGCTAGGCGAATTCACGTTTGGTTTTCGGCAAGGGGGAGTCATTCAATTGCGCAGCGAGCGCATTATCGCTGAAGTACCCAATTTCGCTCGCTAGCGTCAACGCCAATCGCCCCAAACCCTGAACCGCCCAGTTTGCCTCCACATCTGGTCTTCGCTAAACTATGCACTCACTTCGTATTTTACGACACGTTGTCGTACATAATCCTGTT
>CAYUNP010000378.1:0-3495 GCA_964446085.1 uncultured Pirellulaceae bacterium | reverse complement strand
ACAGTACAGCCAAAGAGTATCCGGCGGTTGCTCTTTTTGAAAATGCCAAAGTAGATTCCAGCTCAGGCCAACGGCAGCTGCTGGTTTTCCACGACGGCGAGTGGCTGGAAGCTGTCTCGATCGGAGGAGTGGCCAGTAGTTCGATTTTCGAGTTCGCTGAAAAGAACGTCGGGGCCAGCCTTCTCAATAAACGCGTGATTGAAGATTTGCCTGTCCTTTTTCAAATGATGAAAAAGCCACTTACGATTCCGACTCCGGTTGAACTGAAAAAGCCCGATGGATCTGTCTTCAGTGCAAACATCACTGCCACCAAAGCGAACCGGGTCAAGCTGATGGAGGCACAGGTCAAACAAGCTGGCGCAAGGATTGTCTTTCGTCAAAATCTCAATGACAGACGTCGAGTCGCTCTTTTTCCCGACGCCAAGGTCAAAAGTGAGTCTGGCCAACGGCAGCTTCATGTGTTTCACGACGATGCTTGGCACAAATTAATACAGATCGACGATGTGACGACCCAGTCCGTATTCGATTTTCTGGGCGAGAAACTGGATACCGATGGCGTCAATCGGCGCATCGTTGAGGACCTGCCGGTGGTTTTCAAAATGATGGGGAAGCCCTGGTATGAATCGACCCTGGTCAAGCTTGAGGCAGAAGACGGGACTGTTTCTTCTGTGAAAGTGACTGCAAGCAAGGAGACTCGACGAGAACTCATCCGTGCCCTGCGAGATCGCCCAATTGAATTCGCGTCTTTGAGTGCTGACATTGAGTACTTTGCGGACAACCTCGAAAAACGTTTTGCTTACTTTGAAGCCAATGAAGTTGATCTCAAATCTGCCTGCGCGCAGCTGATGCAAAAATATCCCAACGGTACAACGCCATCGGTGCTGTTGGATGAACTGGATTTGATCATGGCAAGCTACATTGATGGGCATGCTCGTGTCCGCCATCCTTCACGTCGGCAACCCAAGGTAGGTTTGCCATTTCTTATTGAGCCCAGTGGCGACCGCTTTGTAGCATTCTTTGAAAACCGGCAGAGTTTCGTGGACGAACGTTTTCCTTACGTTACGAAAATCGATGGCGTGCCTGTTGAAAAGCTGGTTGAGCCCCTTGAGGCATGGGTTGCCAAAGGGTCTCCACAATATCAACTGCGACACAAGCTGCGAGGCGTTCGAGATCTGGGCAAGGCGCGTGAACTTTCAAAGATTAAACCGGCGGACCTGGTGCGCGTTGAGCTTGCCAACGAACAGGGCGATGTCCTGGAAATGAAGTTGCAAGTTAGGGATCGAACGCCCATCTACGGCATCTGGCCGCGGACCGAATCTGCAGGCGTTGGCAAGATTGAGAACAACTTGGGGTATCTTCGTATCGCGAGGATGGATGGTGATGCAAAGAACTGCATTGGTGAGTGGATGCCGAAGTTTGCTGGTACCGAGGGTCTGATCGTCGACGTTCGTGACAATGGTGGCGGAACTCGTGAAGCACTCATCGAACTGGCGAGGCACTTGATGAAACCCGATGATGCGCCGCGAATTGCAAACGTCTGCAAATATCGGCTTTTCAAGCGACACAAGGAAGATCATCTTGAATCCCGATTCGCCTACCGCGCTGATTCTTCCCATTTCGATGACGTTGCAAAGAATGCAATCCAGGAGTTCGCCAAAACGTTCCAACCCCAATGGGAACCAGCCAGGGAAAAATTTAGCGAGTGGCATTATCTGGTGGTTTCCAACGGTGGCGACAGACCTGCAAAATTCTACGACAAACCCGTCGTAATCCTGATGAATGAAAAGTGCTTTAGCGCGACGGATATATTCCTTGGTGCGTTCAAGGGATGGTCCAACGTCACATTGGTCGGGCAGCCCAGTGGCGGAGGGAGTGCATGTACCGAGGGATTCAGTCTGCCTCATTCGGAGTGTAGGGTGAGTTGTGCATCGATGGCTTCGTTTCAACCAAATGGAAAGCTCTATGATGGCAATGGTGTGGAACCGGATGTCGTGGTCCAGCCCACTGCGGGTTACTTTTTGCGTGGCGGCAAAGATCCGTTTATGGCCAAAGCAATCGAGCTGATTCGTTCCGGATCGTCAAAGGAAAACGCCAGCGAGTAATTTGCGTTTACATGACAAACAGCGCGTAGATCGCAACCGTTATGGCAACCAGAATTCCGGCGACCAGCGGCGCAAATTTCCAGGGCGTGGGAGCGACGGCTCCTGCGTCCTTTTGCTCTCAGGATCTTGAAAAGGGCTGCCGATAACACATCCTTTTGGCCTTCGGCAAGGCGTCGGGCCAGTGTGTCTTCGTTTGTGGCGACAATGGATCGAACCGCATCCGGATCGGGCTTGCTTAACTTTTTTCGAACGCGCCTGCAAACCCGCCCGCGTCGTTGGCGACAACCAGCCTTCAGGACGACGACCTAATCCGGTCAATTGAATTCGCCAACAACTTCGCCGCCGTTGATTGTTCCCAGCTGTGGAAACACGGTCCGGTCAATATTATCGCGGATATTGTGAACGGAACCATCACAGAAACTGAATATCGTTAATTCCGGGTGACTGCTATTGAACTGGGCAAACCCCCAAATACCGTTTTTGGGTACTTCATTCGTCCAGGCAACGACTCGCCAGCCCTCGAACGTGGATCCATTAACAATCCCCAACAATGAAGAACTAAAGAAATTGCCATCGGTTGGTGTAGTTACCCCTCTGGACCTGCCACTTCGTTCTCCCAATAGAATTGTATTGCTTGAACCGTCCTGAATCCGGGCAAAGCTTGTTCTACTGTTTTGATAAAAGACTCCGCTGGTAAAGCGGTTACCAGCATCGAGCAGTGAATTGAATGGTCTCGTCAGGTCATCTTCTGATCCGATTGAACCAACGTAATGTGTCCTTCCCATTTCGATCGGAGGTGGTCCTCCCATTAAGTACTGGAGCTGGTAGGTGGGCTCTCTGGTTGGAGATGAAGGACAGATCATCAAATCAAAGCTGGTCAATCTCGTTTCTTCGCTGACGGTTTCAGGAGTTGATCCCTGAAAGTCAATTTGGCGAAACAGACTGGTCTGCTCGACGAATGGGAGATTGAATGCCATCCAGCCGAATCCCGGAACTCCACTGTCTGGTTGAGTGGCAGTCCAACCTGGCGGGAAGCGCTGATTCGCCGACTCATAGTTGAGCAACCCCAAAGCAATGTTGCGGACATTGTTGGCGCAACTTATTCGCCGCGCCGCTTCCCGAACCTGCTGAACCGCCGGCAAAAGCATCCCAATAAGGACACCAATGATTGCGATCACAACAAGCAACTCTACCAACGTAAACGCACATCTGTGTCTCATGAATTTCTCCCCTGAAACTCGAACCAAATACGGAAGTGGTGAGAAAAAGAGATCGCGCAGTAGCGGACTCCCAACTATATAGTTCTCTCGCATGAAATGCAATTTTGATAGAAAAGCTAACTGTTTACGAAGCAAAACCACTGGCCATCACATCGATTTCAGTCACAGCAACA
>CAYUNP010000377.1:0-3499 GCA_964446085.1 uncultured Pirellulaceae bacterium | reverse complement strand
TCAATGCCTTCGTAGTAATCAACGGTTGTACCTTCCAGGTACAAAGCCTCTTTGCGATTAACGACAACTTCGACACCATGTTGTTGTGTCTTCATGTCGTTTGCTTCATCGAAATCTGAAACGATGTTGAGGCTATAATTGAACCCCGATCAGCCACCGCCACTAACACCGATTCGCAGGAACGCTCCTGCCTCGTAATCACCTTCTTCAATGAATCGCTTCACTTCTTTGGCGGCAATTTCAGTTACCGTTACGCTCATATTGTTCTCCAGGAGATCAGCCGATCAAAACGCCGGCCTTGTTATTTCGAGGGTCGAACCCATTCGATCCTTACCTCGGTTTTACTCAAAAATTAACCGAATTAATGGCTTTGGCTGGAAAAGCCACTACCCATCGGAAGCTCTATCGTCATTTTTCGTAGACCGGGTTCAATTGTCCATAGCATTTGCCACGAAACACGGTATTTGCTGGTTAAATCGGGGAAATAGGGGCTGTAAATACGTCGTTCAATCGAACAGACCCGACTTGAGACAGATTTGCGACCAGGTTTCGAATCGCTCCGTATCCGCCAATAACTCAGCTACCGGGACAAATCCGTCCTCAATGATATCGTCTTCGTTGGCACAAACGTCCTGAGTCTCGACATCGAAGATATGCACTACCCCGAGGTGGACTTTGCCGACTTCCGTTTCGTCGTCGTTGATCAAGCCAACACAGGATTGTTCAAACGCGGTGTTGATTTTGACTTCTTCTTCGAGTTCCCGTTGCATGCCTTGCTCGTACGGAGACGATTCGCCAGCATCGAGTGTCGAGATGTGGCCGCCGATTCCGACGCTGCGTTTGCTGTGAAGCCGCGCTTCGCCCTGCCCTTTGCCACGCGTGTATTGATAGATCGAGACGACTCCGTTTTCGTCGGTGTGACGAAAGATGCAATAGGGAATCAGCTGCTTGAAGGAAGGATCCGTTTCCATTTCGCCGCGAGGACGATACGAAGTTTGTGCAGGGTCGAGTAGCACTTTCAGGTAGCGATCCATGTCGGCACTGAATCCCTGGAAATGCCCACACTCGTGAAAGAGCGATGTAGGAACCACCATCACCTGTTCGGTTTCAACCATCGACATTTTTGTAACTCCATTTTTGAGTGTTTTGAATACTGCTTTGGTGAGTGTGCTGCGTTGGAAATTTTTCGGCCAGGCGACTCACGAAATGCAATCCTATCAAATCTCGTTCGGTTCGCCGACCGGCCGATCGGCTCCGCCAACTCCAAGTGTCTCGCCTAACATTCGCATTCCTTCGCTCATCGAAACTCTCGGGTAGTAACCAAAGTCCCGTTTGGCCCGACTGATGTCAAAGTAGTGACTCTTGGCCAACTGTGCCGCAAGAAACCGCGTCATTCGTGGCTCACCGGGAAGATCGCGAATCGAATGCCAGGTTTCAAGCATATGCCCCAGCCGACTGGCCCACGGATAGGAGATCGATTTGGTGACTTTGGGAACGCCGCCCATTTCCAGAATCTCGTTGATCCAGCCCCACAGGTTCACCGGATCATCCTGCGAAAGAAAATAGGCACTGCCACAAACGGGCGAACCCGGATGCATGGCTTCAGCCGCCTGGACGTGAGCCAGCGCCGCATTCTCGACGTAGATACTGTCGACCTGATTCGAGCCATCGCCAACACGACGCAGTTGTCCTTTTCTGGCCCGTTCGATCAGCCGCGGAATCAAATGACGATCGCCCGGTCCCCAGATCAAGTGAGGACGTAACGCACAAGTCATCAGCTGGCGATCGTCGTTGTTGTCCAGCACGCACTGTTCGGCCAGTGCTTTTGAATGCGGATAGTGAGCCAGCCACTGTCGCGGATACGGAGCCGACTCGGTTTGGTTGATCTGATGTTTTCCGTTAAAGGTCACGCTGGGGCTGCTCGTGTAGACCAGCTTGTTGACGCCCTGATTGATGCACGCATCAACAACGTTTCGAGTGCCGACAGTGTTGGTACTGTGATACAGCTTCCAGGGCCCCCAGATTCCCGACACCGCCGCAACGTGAAAGACCACTTCCTGGTCCCGGCAAGCATCCTCGACGGACTCGGCGTTGCGTACGTCGCCGTTGACATGACGTACGCTCTGACCCATCGCGCCGTCATCGCGACGCCGCGTCATTGCTGTGACTTCATGGCCGCTGGCAACAAGTTCACGCACAAGGTACGAGCCCAGGAATCCGTTTGCGCCGGTTACGAGTGCCTTCATGTGTTACGTTTTTCGAGGTGGTTGAATCTGGAGGAGATGGGTCGATTTTAACAGGAATGGGCTTTTATTCGTAGTGACGGCTTGAGGCCCTCGCATGGCTGCCGTTGAGGTCGCAATACCGTTCAACGGGCATGAAGGTGGTCATAGGTTTCCAACGCTTCCAGCCTGTGAACATAGTGCAGCCCGGCGAAACGTAAAACAACGTCGATAAAATTTGACAGGCTGGAAGCCCATCCCACCTTCATTGAACGGGATTGCGTTAAGGTCGAGACATTCTGAAGCGTTCACCACGGTTCGGTTTCTGACTCGTCAATTGCTGTTTCTTGTGCGACAATGAGGATTCACGAAAATGTTCACCAAAGTCAATCCATGAACAGCAAAACAGCGACTTTTAACCCGCGTTCTCCCTCCATCGATCAAGTCGGTGCCGTCGAAAGAGCCAAGCGATTCACGACCCGCAGCATCAAAAAAGAAACCAAAATGCAGGGCCTGAAGATGGCTCTGAGCATGATCGATCTGACCACGCTCGAAGGAAGTGACACCGAAGGAAAGGTCAAGCAACTGTGTTACAAGGCCCGGCATCTGCACGATTCGGTGGAAGGTTTGCCGACCGTTGCGGCGGTTTGCGTCTATCCGAATTACGTCTCGCTGGCTCATAGTGAGTTGAAAGGATCCGGGATCAAGGTCGCGTCTGTGGCCACGGCTTTTCCAAGCGGCAATTCGTCTCTTGAGATCAAGCTGTCGGACGTTCGCATGGCAGTTGATCAGGGCGCTGACGAAATCGATATGGTGATCTCACGCGGAAAGTTTCACGCAGGCGACTATCAATACGTTTTCGATGAAATCGCAGCGGTTAAAGATGCCTGTGGCATGTCGCGATTGAAAGTCATCCTTGAGACGGGTGAGCTTGGGACGCTGGACAACGTCCGCAAAGCCAGCGACATTGCGATTGCAGCTGGTGCCGATTTTATTAAAACTTCGACCGGCAAGATCAAGCCTGCGGCCACGATGCCCGTCACGTTGGTGATGCTCGAAGCGATTCGCGATCACTATTTCGAAACTGGCGAAATGGTCGGCATGAAGCCTGCCGGAGGAATCTCGAAAGCCAAACTGGCGTTGCACTATTTGATCATGGTTAAAGAGACGCTCGGCGAGGAATGGTTGAGCAATCAGTGGTTCCGTTTCGGGGCCAGCAGTTTGGCCAACGATGTGCTGATGCAGATCGTTAAACAGCAAACCGGTGCCTATCAGTC
>CAYUNP010000376.1:0-3502 GCA_964446085.1 uncultured Pirellulaceae bacterium | reverse complement strand
TTCTTCTCGGGTGTTCGCCCTGCGATGAACGCCGGTATTTCGGTATCTCGCGTAGGTGGTGCCGCTCAGGTGAAAGCCATGAAGAACGTCGCCGGTAGCTTGCGTCTTGACCTCGCTTCGTTCCGCGAACTGGAAGCTTTCGCTCAACTGGGTACGGACCTCGATCCGATGACTCAAGCCAAGCTCGACCGTGGTTATCGCATGGTTGAGTTGCTCAAGCAGCCTCAATACTCACCGCTGAACGTCGTTGACCAGATCATGGTGATCTACGCCGGTACAAACGGTTTCATCGATGAAGTTCCTGTTCCGGAAGTTCGACGCTGGGAAGCTGAATTCCTGGAGTTCGTTCGCACGAAAAAGAAAGATGTCTGGGACTTGTTGGACAAGAACAAAGATGTTGGTTCTGCGATGAAGAAGAAGGATGACGAAACGACCAAGGCCGTCATCGAAGCTCTTGAAGAGTTCAACAAGTCTTTCAAGTAACGTCGCAAGCTATTTCGAAATCCGCATTCCCAATTCCGCAATAAGTTATGGCCAACGCCAGAGCATTAGATAAACGTCGCAAGTCCATTCGCAATATCAAAAAGATTACGCGAACGATGGAATTGATCGCGACTGCGCGATTCAAGAAAGCCATGGATCGCGCGACGGCGGCCAGCGACTACACCAAACGTATCACGGCTGTCGTTTCCGATTTGGCTCGCGCCGGTCTGGAAGTATCGCATCCGCTGTTGGAAGCTCCCGACAAAACAGAAAACGCGACTCTGCTGGTACTGACTGGTAATCGCGGTCTCTGCGGCGGCTACAACGGAAATGCACTTCGTCTCGGACTGAAAACTCGCGAAACACTGATGAATGAAGTTCCCAACTTCACTCTGGAAGTCAGCGGAAAGCGTGGCATCAACGGATTCAAGTTCCGCGACATCACAGCGGACGAAAGCTTTACTCAATTCGACGACCAACCACTCTACGCAGACGTTGAGCTGATCGCGAATCGATACCTGCAGCAATACGCTGCTGGAAAACTACATCGCCTCGACGTGACCTACACCAAGTTTCACACGGTGGCTCGTCAGGAAATCGTCAACGAAACATTGTTGCCACTTGGCAAGATTGAAGGATCTGACACCCCGGTTGATCCGGATGTCGCGACCGGCAAAACATCACTTTATGAGTTCGTTCCTTCGGCTGAGAGCATTCTTGAAGAGGTGGTTCCTTCGAGCTTCCGCATCAAGTTGTTCAAGTGTTTTCTTGACGCTGCTGTTAGCGAGCAAGTTGCACGGATGATCGCGATGAAGAGTGCCACGGAAGCTGCGAACGACATGATCAAAGACCTGTCACGAACTTACAACCGTGCTCGACAGTCCCAGATTACTGGCGAGATCATGGAAGTCATCGGCGGTGTTGAGGCACTTGAAGGCTAACGCAAATGTGGAATTGGGAATGTGGAATTCGGAATATCATATTCCGCGATCCGCATTCCTCACTCCGAATTGAACAACAAAATAAACCGAATACTGTTTAACGACAAAATCAAAAGAGACTTTCCCATGGCAAACATCGGTAAAATCACACAGGTGATCGGCTCGACCTTTGACGCGGAATTCGATGCGGCGAACATGCCCCCGATTTACAACGCGGTAACTGCGGACATCGATGCCGGCGGTCAGCAGCGAAAACTTTACGGCGAAATCTCCAAGCACCTTGGTGGTGGACGTGTTCGTTGCGTTGCTCTGGGTTCAACGGAAGGCCTGCGTCGCGGTGCGGACTGTGTTGATACAGGTGCTCCTGTTTCGGTTCCCGTCGGTGATGAAACTCTCGGTCGCGTATTCAACATGCTCGGCGAGCCTGTTGATGGTCGTGGCGAAGTCAAAACAAAAGAGAAGCGCTCGATTCACCGCCAGGCACCTGCCGTCTCTGAGCTCTCTACAAATACCGAGCTGTTCGAAACGGGCATCAAGGTTGTTGACCTTTTGACGCCGTTCGTTCGTGGTGGTAAAGCCGGACTCTTCGGTGGTGCGGGTCTGGGAAAGACCGTTATCCTGACTGAGTTGATTGCCCGTATTGCATCCCAGCACGGTGGTTACTCGGTATTCGCTGGCGTTGGTGAGCGTACTCGTGAGGGTACTGACCTTTGGCTCGAAATGCAGGAAACAGAAATCGGTTCGACCGGCCGAAAGGTAATCGAGCAAACGGCAATGGTCTTCGGCCAGATGAACGAGCCACCAGGTGCCCGTCTTCGTGTTGCCCTTTCAGCACTCACCATGGCCGAGCACTTTCGCGATTCAACGGGTGCTGACACGCTGTTGTTCGTCGACAACATTTTCCGCTTCTCTCAAGCGGGTTCTGAAGTATCGGCTCTTCTCGGTCGGATGCCTTCTGCTGTAGGTTACCAGCCAACGCTGGCCACAGAGATGGGTGCTCTCCAGGAGCGTATTGCTTCGACGAACAAGGGTGCGATTACATCGGTACAGGCCGTTTACGTTCCTGCGGACGACCCGACGGATCCGGCTCCTGCGACGGCCTTCGGTCAGCTGGATGCTTTCCTGTATCTTGAGCGTTCGATTTCTGAAAAAGGTATTTACCCTGCGGTAGATCCACTGGCTTCGTCATCCCGTATCCTTGACCCGGCTTACGTTGGTGATCGCCACTACGCCGTTGCCCGTAAAGTTCAAACAACGCTTCAGCGTTACCGCGAGCTTCAGGACATCATCGCGATTCTCGGTGTTGACGAGCTGAGCGAAGAGGACAAGACGGTCGTTCACCGTGCTCGTCGTATCGAGCGTTTCCTTTCACAGCCGTTCTACGTTGCGGAAGTCTTCACCGGCAAGAAAGGTGAATTCACTTCGCTGGAAGACACCATTCGCAGCTTCGAAGAGCTTTGCGAAGGCAAGTGGGACCACCTTCCGGAAGATGCGTTCATGTACGTCGGTGCGATTGAGCAAGCCGAAGCTCAAGCCAAAGCAATGGCGGAGAAGGCGTAACTGCTTTCAGTCGAAAGGGCACAGTTTTCCTGATGATTGTGTCCGCGAAACTGTACCCTGTTCCTGTAAACTTTTGACTCTTTCCAATGTCTAAACTTCAAATCGTCATTGTGACGCCAGAAACCACCACGCTCGATCAGGAAGCTGATTTTGTCGTGCTGCCGATGTTTGATGGTGAGTCAGGTATTTCAGCCAATCACGCTCCCATGATTGGACGACTTGGACCGGGCGAGCTTCGCGTTAAAGACGGCAACAACACGCAGAGCTTCTACGTTGACGGCGGATTTGTTCAGATCGAGGACAATGTTGTATCTGTCCTGACTGGTGCAAGTACGCCTTCGAAAGAGATCGATGTCGCCGAAGCAAAGAAAGCTCTGGACGCCGCCAACGAACTTCCGTCTGAAAACGCCGCCCTTGCGGACGTGAAGCGAAAAGCTGTCTCTCAGGCTCAAGCCAAAATCCGCGTCGCCGAAAAGGCATAGTGGAACGGTGGTCTCCACCGTTTGCGGTATGTCTGA
>CAYUNP010000375.1:0-3531 GCA_964446085.1 uncultured Pirellulaceae bacterium | reverse complement strand
TTCCTCACTACACGTCCACGGTCGAGACCACCGTGCCACGTTACGTTACCGTCGAATCAGCACAAATCGCACTCTCAAGACTTTCGGCAGCGCGGCACAACTCCGCAACGACCGCCGAATCACTCAAGCCACTGGCATCAAGGTTCACGGTCGTTTCCCGCGGCAAGCCAGACATCGCCTTCAAGTAAGATCGATCGTAGTACGACAGCGAAATGTCAGCAGCGGTCCGCATGTCACCTGACTCGATCGCAGCAATTGCCGCAATCATGTTCTGGCCACCAAGACGTTTCTCGATTCCCCGCGTCGCTTCGATCAATCCATCTGGCTCAAGCTCGCCATACTCACGCAGCAAATTGTCCAGACGGCGGTCCTTGGGAACGTCCAGAAACACGGCCGGAGCGCGGCGGATCTGTTTGACGAATCGCGGCGGAACGATCACTTTCCCGATTCGGCTACCCTCGTCTTCGACCCAGACTCTCTGCGAAGCGTCAAGCGCCTCCAGAGCTGCAAAGAGCCTGTTCTCAAACAGCTCTGTCCGGGGTTGATCACCCAAGCCGATGGCTCCGAATGAAGATCCACGATGATTGGCAAGCCCTTCCAAATCGATAACCTGTTCGCCCGACTCCTCAAGCAGCTTGAGAAACTCAGTCTTGCCGGCCCCAGTGAGACCACTAAGCACAATCATTTGATGGCGGAAGCCAATGGTTCGATGTGCGATCTTCCGAAACGCTTTATAGCCGCCTTCGAGCAAGGAGACTTTCATGCCGGCAGTCTCCAACAGCCAGGCAAACGACTGACTCCGCATTCCGCCACGCCAACAGTGAACGAAAACCGGAGACTCAATATCGCCATGCTCGGCACGCAACGTTTTCACTTGCCGCACAAAGTCTGCCATCTTCGGACCGATAAACTCAAGGCCCTTCTCGATCGCGTCGTCGCGTCCGGATTTGGAGTACAGCGTTCCCACAACGGCCCGTTCCTCATCACTGAATAGAGCGATGTTGGTAGCGTCAGGAATGTGACCGGCAGCGAACTCGCCGGGTGACCGAACGTCAATCACGATCTTGTCGCGAGAGTCGCGATAAAAGTCCTCTGCGGCGACACTGTTCATCGAGGACTTGCGGTTAGACGGAGGCCAGGTTTCAACTCTGGCTACCCGAGCCACGCAAGCTGAACAAACTCTATTGTGTCAGTTATCAGCCGAGCCTCAAGTGGAGCGAAGCCTTTGTAATAGACGAAAGATCCCGATGCGAGACCCACAAGCAGGGCCACCAGCATAATAATCGTCGGCACAAGAAGCGACTTTCCCTGCATGAACCCAAAAATGATGCAGTACAGCCCACCGGTGAGAATACAAGCAATGCCGTGACCAATTTTTGCCCGGAACGCAACATACGAAAGCCAAATCGTCATGCCAATCCACATGCACGTGGACGCCAGGAAGCTGATACCCCCCGAGTTGTAGTAGAGCGAGATGAAGTCCATCGAAAAGACAACGACCAGTCCAATCGCAACCAAAATGGCCAAAATGATGCCTGCCACACCTGCGATCACAAACGAATCACCGCCATCGCCGAAATCCTGATCCTCAGCACCAATCGGCGTATCATCAATCGCGGCTTCTGCCTTCCGCATAAGCTTTTCGGCAGCCGTCAGGCCCGTATCCACTTCACCATCATCGGTTTCGCTGGCCGTCCGGAGACGCTTGCCAGTTTCCAGATTGAATCCGCAATCGACGCAAATTAGTGCTCCAGCGCTGATCGGAACGCCACAGTCAGGACAAATCGGCCCACCACTGCTGACTTCGCCGACATTGGCTTCCTTGAGCAACGCCTCCATCGGATCGACGGCCTGGCGTGCTGGCTTCGCCGCAACAGCCGGAGCCACAGCGGCCTGCGGAATCACCATCCGCTCTTTGCACTTGGGGCACTTTACCCGCTTACCTGCCAACTCATCGCGTGCGTTGAAGGTTTGGTTGCAGCCGCCACATTTTGCTCGAATCGCCATCAGATATCCAAATCTCTGCCTATGCAAAGCCAGCTCGAACTCGAACGGGCTGCAAAAAATCTGTCCATTAGTATTGTGAGCGACAGGTCCAATCAGGCAACCGTTTTTGTTGTCATGCTCGCGAATACCGCAAAATCAGGCTTCGAATCCTGCCAAAAACCAACAACCCGCCATAACCGGACACCCACTTTGTGGGAAATCCACCAGCGCAACAATCACTTTTCGAGGGAACATTGGACTTCGAATACCATCCCTGATCACACGCGCCCGACAAAACCGACGCTTGTGACAGATTGTCATTCCCGGAACATCAAGCCAATCAAACCCTGTCGCGAAACTCCGACAAAACGTATCATCGGAAAGAATTTTCTCAAGCCCAGCTGTTTGGCCCAAGACTTGCTTTCACAGTGGCTCAAGCTTGCCATAAGGCAATTCTGGCAGGGACGACGTGTAGACTTCCCGATCCAGCCGCCTGAAACCATAAACTTAAACGACATTCTCCGGAGGATACGGACCGATGGCCACGACTGCCAAAAAGAAACCAGCCAAGAAGAAGACTAAAACCAACTTACAGCCGCTTGGCGAGCGAATCGTCGTTGAGCGAGTCATGACTCAGGATCAGACGGCGGGCGGAATTTTTCTGCCAGAGTCCGCCAAGGACAAGCAGTCACGTGGCACCGTGATCGCAGTTGGCGAAGGCCGGTTGCTCAATGATGGTTCTCGATCTCCGCTGCAGGTCAAGCCGGGTGATGATGTCCTGTTCACCACCTACGGACCGGAAGAATTCAAAGACGGCGACAAAGAGTTTTTGCTGATGCGTGAAGACGACGTCCTCGCGATCCTCGGCTAATCACCGCCGTTAACTTCCGGCTCTCCCACAATACAAATCGATAAGAACAAGGAATATTTCAATGGCTAAAATGATTGCTTTCGAACAGGAAGCACGCGAAGCGATTCGCAAAGGCGTTTCGAAACTGGCTCGTGCGGTCAAAGTTACGCTTGGCCCCAAAGGTCGCAACGTGATTCTTCAAAAGAGCTTTGGCTCTCCAACAGTCACCAAAGACGGCGTTAGCGTTGCCAAGGAAATCGAACTCGAAGACGTCTATGAGAACATGGGCGCCCAAATGGTTCGCGAAGTCGCCAGCAAGACCAGCGACGTTGCCGGAGACGGAACAACCACCGCCACCGTCATGGCCGAAGCCATCTTCAACGAAGGCCTCAAGGCCGTTACTGCGGGCGTCAATCCGATTCAGATGAAGAACGGTATCGAAACGGCCGTCACTGACATCTGCGACAAGCTCACCAGCATGTCGATCAAGATCAAGAACAAGACCGAGATGGCCAACGTTGCGTCGATTGCTTCCAACAACGATGCCGAAATCGGAAACCTGCTTGCTGACGCAATGGAAAAAGTGGGCAAAGATGGCGTGATCACCGTCGACGAAGGCAAGAGCCTTAACACGGAAGTTGAATGGGTCGAAGGAATGCAATTCGATCGCGGATACCTTTCGCCTTACTTCGTTA
>CAYUNP010000374.1:0-3542 GCA_964446085.1 uncultured Pirellulaceae bacterium | reverse complement strand
CTTCACTGCCACAGCCACTACTCTTTGCTCGATGGAGCGAGCTCGATTCCGAAACTGGTTCAGCGGACCAAAGATCATGGCATGACGGCGCTGGCGTTGACCGACCATGGAAACATGCATGGGGCGCTTGAGTTTTATCGAACGTGTAAATCAAACGATATCAATCCGATCATCGGCTACGAAGCCTACATCGCGCCCGGCAGTCGCAAAGTCAAAGGCGATGGCGGACGAAAGAATTCGTCGTATCACCTGACACTGCTGTGCCAAAACAAAACAGGTTTCGACAACCTGATCAAAATGGCCTCCTCTGCTGCGCTCGAAGGTTTCTACTTCAAACCACGAATCGACAAAGAATTGCTCGAAGCGCACAGCGAAGGAATTATCTGCCTCAGCGGATGCGTTTCAAGTGAATTCAGTAAAGCGATTCTTAACAACGGTGGCAACGGCGCCGAAGAACATCTCGACAATGCGATCGAAGTCGCTCATTGGTTTCGCAACCTGTTCGGCGAACGATACTTTGTCGAAGTCATGAACAACGGCCTCGAAATTCAGCGCCAACAACTCGAAGGCGCCGTTGAGGTTGCCAAACGAGTCGGCCTGCCCGTCGTGGCAACTTCCGATTGCCACTACGTTGACCGCGAAGATGCTTCGGCTCAGGACGTGATGTTGTGTATCAATACGGGGCGTTTTCGAACCGATCAAAACCGGATGAAAATGGATGTCGATGAGTTCTACCTTCGTCCACCGGAAGAGATGTATGCGAACTTTGTTGGCATGGAAGACGCCGTTGCCCGTTCCCAGGAGATCGCGGACTCGGTTGATATCGAGTTGACCCTTGGCGAACGCTACTTCCCGGTTTTCGACTTGCCACTGGAAACCGATACGCCAGAAAGCAAATTGCGTGAGCTTTGTGAACAGGGCTTGAAGGAACGCTACGCAAAGACGCCGGGCATGCTGACCGACGATGGCGGCCTGACTGAAGAGGTTCAGGCTCGACTGGACCGCGAGCTTGGCGTGATTAACAAGCTCGGTTTTGCCAACTACTTCCTGATCGTGTGGGACTTTGTTGAACAGGCTCGAATTCGCGACATTCCAACGACGGCTCGTGGTTCGGGTGTAGGGGCGATCGTCTGTTACGCGCTCTACATGAGTCACGTTTGCCCGATCAAATACGATCTGCTGTTCGAGCGATTCCTCGATGAAAACCGCCTGGAAGCGCCCGATATCGATATCGACTTCTGCAAGGAACGGCGCGGCGACATCATCAAGTACGTGAAGGAAAAGTACGGCGAAGAATCCGTTGCCCAGATCGGTACCTTTGGCACGATGAAAGCCAAAGCGGCGATCAAGGATGTCGGCCGGGCGCTTGGAATTCCACTGGCTCGGGTGAATGAGATCACCAAGATGATCCCGGAAGTGCTGGGGATCAAGATCCAGACGGCATTGGAAACCAGTGACGAACTGCGCGCTGCTTACGAAGGCGATCCGGAAATCACAGAGATGATCGATTTCGCGATGAAGCTCGAAGGCCTTGCGCGAAACATTGGAACGCATGCCGCTGCGGTTGTGATCGGAAACGGTCCGTTGGACAACTACGTGCCTCTGGGCAAAGTCTCCGGTAAGGACGACGTGATCACTCAGTGGTCGATGAACGATGTCGAAGATGCCGGTTTGCTGAAGATGGACTTTTTGGGTCTTCGTAACCTCACGATTCTGTCCAACGTCGTCAAAATCATTGAGCAAACTCGTGGCGAACGAATCGACATCCATGAATTTCCGCTCGACGACAAACCGACTTACGCACTTTTGCAGCGTGGCGAAACGAAGGGCGTTTTCCAGATGGAAAGCGGTGGGATTCGAGACCTGTTGCAGCGGATGAAGCCCGACCACTTCCTCGACATCATCGCCACGGCGGCTTTGTATCGTCCCGGTCCGCTCGAAGGCGGGATGGTCGACCAGTACATCGACGTGAAGCACGGTCGCAAAGAACCGGAATACAAAATTGAGTTGATGAGGGAAATCCTGGAAGAGACTCACGGTGTGATGGTCTACCAGGAACAGGTGATGCGGATTCTCAATCGCGTCGGAAAGATCCCGTTGGCTTCTGCCTACACGTGCATTAAGGCGATCAGTAAAAAGAAAGAGAAACTGATCGCGCAGAACTATGAAGGCTACATGAAAGGTGCCGTTGAGCAGGGCCTTTCAAAGAAAGACGCTCAGGAACTGTGGGACATGATCCTGAAGTTCGCTGGTTACGGTTTCAACAAAAGCCACTCGACGGCCTACGCTTTGATCGCCTATCAGACGGCCTATCTGAAGTGCCACTATCCGATCGAGTTCATGGCGGCGTTGCTGACGGGTGACATTCCAGGCCGAAATTTCGTGGGTAAAGATGCTCTGGTCGAGCACATGGAAGACTGTGACCGGATGGGAATCGATGTGGTCGCTCCGAGCGTCAACACGTCTGATGTGCACTTCAAGGTCGACGAAGAAAACGAAGTTCACTTTGCCATGTCGGCGATCAAGGGCTGTGGCGCATCGGCTGCTCAAGCGATCGTTGACGAGCGAACCGGGAACGGGCCGTTCAAGGATATTTTTGATTTCTGTGAACGTGTCGAGTCCAGCAAGTGCAGTCGTTCTTCGGTTGAGAGTTTGATCAAGGCCGGTGCGATGGATTGTTTCGGCGGACATCGTGCTCAGTTGACGGCGGCACTTGACCGAGCGATTCAAGCCGGTGCTTCGGCGCAGGCTGACAAAAAGAGTGGCCAATTGAATCTGTTCGGGACTCCGGAGCCGTCGGCCAATGATGAGCCAGAAGCTGTCGATATGCCTGACGTTCCTGAATGGGAAGAGCGAGAAACGCTGGTCTTTGAGAAGGAAGTCCTGGGCTATTATCTGACCAGTCATCCTCTGGCCGAGCATGTTGATCGTTTGGCGCAGTTCTGTTCGCACAAGACGAGCGAACTTGAAGGAAGTAAGCATCGCGACAAGGTTAGCATGGGCGGGATGATCGCGGCGCTGCGTTTGGCTCATACCAAGAATCAGAAAAACCCAAGCGACCCAACGAAGTACGCGATGTTCGATCTGGAGGATGTTGATGGCGCCATTCGCACGATTGCCTGGCCTTCAACGTTTGCAAACATTAGCGAGCACGTGAAATCGGATGCGGTGGTTGTTGTGCAGGGCAAGCTGGACTATCGCGGTGACGAACCGAATCTGATCGTTGACAAACTGGTTCCGATTGACGATCTGGGGGCCACGATGACGACGGGCATCAAAATCATGATCGACCAGCACATGCATGGTCACGACGGACTGAAAACTGCCTACGAGATCATTCGCGGCTACCCGGGAAAACGGCAGCTGAAGATCGAACTGGTGTTGGAAGACGGGATGCGTGTGCAGCTCGATTCGAATCGCAAGATCGATGTGAATGATCAGCTTTGCGGTCGATTGCGAGAGTTGTTGGGATCCTCAGGTGTTGAGATGCTGGTTGATACGAAGAGCCTTTCGGAGAAAGCCGGACCTGAGAAGAAGTGGCG
>CAYUNP010000373.1:0-3551 GCA_964446085.1 uncultured Pirellulaceae bacterium | reverse complement strand
CCGCCAAACCAGAGCGCTTCGTTGGATTTGAGGACGACTTTTGCAAGATGTTCTGCATGGCGAACGACATTGGCGCGGCGGTTCAAGGAGACTTGTCCGCTGATGGCAAGGATTCTGGACTTGGCCCCCAGTTGTTCGATGACGGTCACACGATCAACGCCAAGATAATTCTGTAGTTCATTGGCCAATACGAAGGCGGATTTTTCTTTTTCCAGGCTGACCGATACTGCGGTTCCCAGCTCCAATGCTTCCTGTAGCGAATTGTATTTTTTACGATCTGCCTGCTGGCGGCGTGCGGCGTTTATTTCGATGGATTTTGAAATTGCGGCACCAACTCGCAATTCACCCAACGCAGACAGGATCGTTAGTTGCTGCGTTGCCTGGCGTAGTCCAAATGCTGCTGAGTCAGGATCCTGGCAGTGGAGGCAGACGAGAATGTTGCCGTCGAAGGGACTGGCCACGGGGACGAAGATCAAATCTCCGCTAATATCCATGATGCGATCCGTTGGCATGCCCTCGCTGGCAGATCTGAGCGTCAAGACACGGACTTGTTGGTCATCAAGAGCCCAGTCGAGCGTCGCGTCAAAGTCCACGTCGAATTCTGAAACCTCGTCGAACCGTCGCAAGTCGTCTTCGTTTTCCGAGATTACTTCGATGTCATCGTTATCGACTAAGAGTAACCAGTGCGCGTCAGCGCGGCAGGCCTGAGCCATCACGGAGGCCAACTGGTCGTAAAATTCCGCATCCGTCAGGTTATGGTTTTTCAGTTCGTTGATTCGGGAGTCAAACGTTTGGATGGTAATCATGGCGAATCGTTTTCGATATCGGACAAATCAGTGAGTACCTTCCGAGAAGGCGTAAACTCAATGTTTACGTGTCGTCAAAAGTTTGACTCATTGCATTTGACTGATCGACTTGCCGAAAAGATCCCGGAGCGTGCCTTGGCTCACTCAGGATCTGGTTTGAAATGACTTCCCGGATTCGAGCTTGCAAGGATACGCCTGTAAATCGCTTTCGGTTCGGAGAACCGAGCGACATTGTCGCTCAGCTTTCCAGGCTGATAGCGATCGTCAGGAATTCTCTAGCCCGGAATGTCGAGCAATGGGTCGAGTCCGGCTTGGTGCAAATAACGCAGGTTTTTCTTGTCTTCCTCGAACATGGCTTTGCGGCTAATCCGATTCCGCCGCGCGATCGTGCGCTGGGCTTTGGCAAACAGTTCAAGACAGGCTGATTGAGAAAATCTAGCCAGTGATTCCTGTCGGATCTTCTCAGCCTGTTCGGCAAACGCGTCCTCCAACAGATCGTCCTGCAAGCACAGCATCCGGCGGTAGGATCCTGGATCTCCCTGCCGTCCGGCCCGTCCGATTAGCTGGCGGTCGACACGCTCCGAAGGATGAATTCCGGCCAGAATTACATGTAGCCCGCCCGCATCTTCGACTTCCTGGTGAAGGTCAATGTCGGTTCCGCGCCCGGCCATATTGGTCGCAACGGTGACTCGGCCAGGCTGACCGGCTTTGGCGATGATTTCTGCTTCGACTTTGTCCAGACGGGCGTTGAGCAGTTGATTGTCCATGCCCTGCGAAGTCAGATGCCGAGAGATCATTTCGGAATGAGCAACATTGCGAGCTCCGATCAAAGTCGATCGTCCTGCTTGCTGCATCGTCTTGCATTCGTCAAAGATTGCTTCCAGCCACGGTTCAAACGTTGGGTAGGCGGTCGAAGGCAGCTCCAGTCGGCGGTTGGGCAGACGCGTCGGGATCTCACGGATCTTCAATTTGTAGTTCGACCACAGTTCGTTTTGCGCTTGCCTGGCTGTACCTGTCATGCCAGAAACATGCTCAAACGCGAGGAAAAAGCTCTGCACGGTGACCTTGGCCAAATGGCCTGATGGCAACGTGATTGGCAAATTCTCTTTGGCTTGGACGGCCTGCTGAATCCCGTCGCTCCATTCGCGGCCTTTGCCCACCCGACCCGTTCCCTTGTCGACCAACTGAACTTCGGAGTCGCTGATGATGTAGTTACGGTCCCGCAACAGATCTCGTTCGACGTTGATCGCACGTTCAATAAAATCGTAGTAGTCGATCAGGCTTAGCTGCGATTCGGGTTGCTGTTGGTCAGTTTTGGGTAACCGCTCGTGGATCCATTGCTTGCCAAACGAATTGAGTTCAGCTTTCTTGTCATTCTCGTTGTAAAGGTAGTGGACTCCTTTCTGGCAATCAGGCGCGTGTTTGGCTGCCCATTGATAGGCGTCCTGTTTCTCCTGGCTGACCGGAGGAGAGGCACCAGCGATCAGCAGTGGCGTGGCGGCTTCGTCGATCAACAGGCTATCAGCTTCGTCGGCCAGAATTGCGAACAGGCGACCGCGACCGACCGGCAACTCTGGCTCAGCGGGTTTGGTCAGGTGATTGAATCGTCGTTTGGCCCGGTCTCTTAAAAAATCGAATCCGAATTGAACGGCTGTCCCGTAAGTCACGTCGCAGGCATAGGCTTTGCGTCGATTGTTGTCTTCGTCATTCTCGGTGACTGATCCAACGGTCAGTCCCAGCATTTTGAAAACCGGTTGAGCGAACTCGGCGTCCCGTGCCGCGAGGTAGTCGTTTGAAGTTGCCAGCAGAACGCCTTTGCCTTCAATCGCTCGCAAAAACAGGGGTAAAAGTGCAGTCAGCGTCTTGCCTTCACCAGTCGCCATCTCAATGATCGTGTGGTGACACAGATTGATGCCGCCCAGAAACTGGACGTCGTAGGGAACCATCGAATGGACGCGTCGGGTGGCTTCGCTAGCCAGTGTGAAGGCGTCCACAAGAAGTGCGTCGGTTGCTTTTCCGGATCGAGCGGAATACTGCAGAGTCAGACTTTCCTGAAGAAGTTCCTGATCTGAAAAAGGTTCCAGCCGCGGTAGTTTGCTGCGAATCAAATCAATGGTTCGCTGGCCGTTGGCTCTCGACAAGAGGGCAGGGCGTGAGGTGAGTGAATTGATGATTCGGCGTAACATCAGTCGTATTTCTCTGCGTTTAGTGCTGCCGTTGTGCTGTCGCTTTTCGATGCAGGCGTCACTGTTTGTCAGGTTTGGAGGCCATGTGTTACACGTTAGGTGAAAGTCATTTAAGAGGTAGTGAGAATCTATACCGAAGATTCCTTTTTTGATTTTGCGGCTAAGTTTCGTCGAGAGTCGCGACATGCGTAAGGTACCCGCCGTGAAGACGGTTCGAGGATGGCATTCGCAATGATCTTCTGATTTCGAAGTCGAACGATTGCCTGCGACACTAAAAATCATCCCCAATCCCCATTAAATGAATCTGGAGTTACTTCATGTCTGTAAAACGCAATCGCCTTAACGCTGGTTATGAACTGGAACCACGAGTCATGCTGTCTGGTTCAGTTCCTGGTGCTGAGGCGCCCGTTTCCAATGAAGCAGAAGCTGCTCCTGAAGTTGAAGTTGCACCAGAGGCTGAAGCTGAAGTTGCACCGGAAGCAGAGGCGGCAGATAGTGTTGAAGAAACTCCCGTAGAGGAGGCTCCAGTTGAAGAAGTGGTAGCAGAGGAAGAAGTTGC
>CAYUNP010000372.1:0-3590 GCA_964446085.1 uncultured Pirellulaceae bacterium | reverse complement strand
AAATCGCTCGTAACTCAACCGAAATCGGGTTGTCCCAGCAAAACGGTTAAGATCCTGAATTTTAGTCAATCGGATGTGGTTTTTATGAGCAGCGATACTAGCAACAGACGCGATTCCAACCTCTTCGTTTCAGAAGCGTCACGTGAGTTAACTGAGGAGTATCTCCTCAATCGTTTGAAAGCTGCACGCTCAAATGTTCTCGAAGGCAATGTGTCGCCAACAATCAACATGGCTGAATTTCGAGATGAGCTTGCATCAAAAGACTTTCAGCAACCAGAAGCATTGGAATCAGTACTTGAATGGACCATATCTAGCATGGAAAACGGGTTGGTTCACATGACTCATCCTCGCTATTTCGGTCTTTTCAATCCTTCGCCGACTTTTCCAGCAATTTGTGCCGACTACATCGCCGCTGAATTCAACCCGCAAGTATGCGTCTGGTCTCATGCACCAGTGGCCGTCGAAATTGAAAATCATGTAATCAAACAATTGGCGGAACGAGTTGGATTTTCCAGCAACGCTGGAGGACATTTTACAAGTGGCGGAGCGGAAGCCAACAATACAGCAGTAGTATGTGCACTTACTTCATCGAACGATGAATTTGCCAACAAAGGAGCTCGTGCGTTTGTCGGCCAACCGCGGATTTATGTATCCAAAGAAAGTCACCTTGCTTGGTACAAAATTGCTCACCAACTGGGAATTGGCCGAGACTCAGTTCGCTTGATTGGAACAGACGGAAATGGACGAATGGACTCGTCAAAGCTGGAACAAAAAGTCCGGCAGGATATGGATCAGGGCGACGTTCCGGTGCTCATAGGCGCAACTGCCGGTACTACAAATGCTGGCGTAGTGGATTCACTAAATGAAGCAGCCGACATAGCAAACACCTTCGACCTGTGGTTTCATGTAGACGCTGCGTGGGGCGGAGCCTTGATTGCTTCACGAGAATACATCCACGTATTGAAGGGCATTGAGCGAGCAGATTCGGTAACAATAGACGCTCACAAGTGGTTTGCGACGACAATGGGAGCCGGAATCTTCTTAACACAGCATAAGTCTGTATTGTCAAAGGCTTTTGCCGTTTCCACGGACTATATGCCGTCCAACGATTCTGCAGTGGATCTGTATGTGAATTCTATACAGTGGTCGCGACGGTTTGTTGGGTTGAGACTTTTCCTTTCCCTTTGTGTGGCAGGTTGGCAAGGGTATGCTCAACATGTTGAGCATGGCATTTCAATGATTGACCGCCTTGCGGATGCACTGATTGCCCAAGGCTGGACATTGTGTAATCAATCAAGGATGGCAGTTGCATGTCTTGTTCCACCAGAAAAATCGGTTTCCATCCAGAAATTAGTGGAGCGTGTTGTCAGTGCTGGCTCTTCTTGGGTATCAGTGACCAGATTTGAAGATCAGGAAGTGATACGGGTTTGTGCAACAAATGGAAAGCTTTCCGAAGCAGACGTCGATCAGTTGGTGACGGATTTGATGAAACACTCCATCTGAGAAACTCCAATGAAAGTAGCTCATCGACTCCGAAAACTCGTCGCGTTCGATTCTGGCGGTCTACGCGCTAGATCCTTTGGCTGCCGGAACCGGAAATTCCGAGTTCTCTTTCGCACGAAGCCATCGACAGATATCTCAGGTGCTGCAGGATTCTGCTGCAATGATGTCGGGGGCTGTTGAAGGTTAATTAATTGATGTCGAAAGAATCAGACAGCGGCTGAACGCTATCCGGCACGTCCAGCCGCTGGTAAAAAGTTGTTGTGAATCCAGATTCCTGATTAGCCAGTGAATACGTGTGTGCCCCACCAGAATCCGCCGGCTTTGACGATCCCGATTCCAACTTCGGTGAAGCTGCCGTTGAGCATGTTTGTGCGGTGCGTCGTGCTGTTGACCCATCCGTTATGCATTTCGGCAGCGATTTGTGCTTCAGTCTGCCCAGTGTCGGGAACCTGAATGACGTTTTCACCAACGGTCGTGCGGCCATCAACGAGCAATGCCAGACGACTTGACGCTGACGAGTGAGAAAGACCAACCCGACTCATCGTTCGCGACCAATTTTCGGCAAAGGTGGTCAAATCAGATGGTGTTGAGAAAACTGGCCGAGACGAGGAGTTTCGGTAGTTGTTGAGATCTGTGAGTGACTCTGCTTCCGGTCCTGCCAGAGCTGCCTGACTCGAAGTCATCTCCCGGTCAGAGAAATTCAGTCGCTCGGCTCCTCTGATCTGGTCCGTACCATTGGAATTCACAGTTACAGTCTGACCGTTTGCCGAAGCGCTCACGGCGGATGATGAATAGCGATTGGTGAAGCTCACCACGTCACCGCTACCGGTACCCGCGTCGATGGTGTCATTTCCACCCAGGCCGGAGATTGTGTCGTTGCCGGCATGACCTCTGATCAAATCGGCCCGGTTGCCTCCAGTCAGAATGTCGTCTCCAGCCTGACCATGGATTCGGTTTTCGGCATTGTCACCTCCATTGATCGTGTCGTTACCATCGCCACCCCAGAAAATGTTCAGCCCGGCACCACCGAAGAAAGTATCGTTGCCAGCGTTGCCCATCAAAAGTTCGCCACCTGAGGCGGCAGATCCACCATCACCAGCGTAGAGCGTATCGTCTCCGCCAAGACCAAAAAGTCTGTCCAAACCATTGCCACCTCTGAGAATATCGTCGCCAGTACTGCTGCCATAGACTACGTCGTCACCGTTACCTCCGCTAAGTTCGTTGGTGCCCGCAGAGCCAAAGATTCTGTCGTTGCCATTGCCTCCGAAAATCGTATCGTTTCCATTAGCGCCAACCAGGCGATCGTTGCCGTCGTTGCCATGGATCGTGTCGTTTCCAGATCCGCCAATCAGAATGTCAACTCCACTTCCACCGCGAAGCGTGTCGTTGCCAGCGTGACCGTAAACGGTGACCTCAGCAGATGTGCTGTTGGTGAAGGTGTCATTGCCGCCAAAGCCCAGAAACGCAATTCCCGTGACATCGGAAGCAGCGACATCGCGAGACACTCCATCGACTGTCGCCCGTAAGGTCGTAGCGTTGAGTTGCGTCAATGCTCCGGTGTTGTGACCAGCGTCTCCGGCGATGTAAAGCTGTCCCGATGAAGTAAAATTAATGGCTGCCAACAGGTTTCTGTCTTCGAGTTTTTGAAATGAGAGAGATTTGTTACTGCTGCGCTTTTGAGACTTTTTATTGCGACCGAACATTGACTTACCTTGAATTTTGGATGCTTTTGATGTTGTGATTGGCGGTTCGTTCCGCCCCCAATACCTTCATTTGCATTTCTTGAAGAAAGCTAACTGGCTTTTACGATTTTTTCTCCAAACCTTTGAAATTGCACCCAAAAGCAAGCCTGCGCGACCTCCAAGCACCGGTTTTTGCCACTCCATCGGTGTATCCTGTTTGTATGAGTAGGGACGCAAAATTGAGTGATCCACGAGTTGAAAAGGCAATTGCCGGCGATGTCGCGGCGATATCAGAGTTATTTGACGAATATCGACCTCGACTGAGGCGAATGGTTGAACTGCGGATGGATCGGCAGCTCAAGGGGCGTGCTCTTATGGATTTTGAATGCAACCCAGGTCAACTCG
>CAYUNP010000371.1:0-3593 GCA_964446085.1 uncultured Pirellulaceae bacterium | reverse complement strand
TCAGGCGGTCATCAGGAAGTCGATGTTGCCCCAGCACATCTGGCAAACCAGCTTGACAAAAAATCTGGAAAAGAGTTTGGTGACTACAATGAAAAATGCCTTAGAGTCAGACCTCCAGGCCAAAAAAAACAAATGTGAAGAAAACAAAAGATGGTAGGACTGTTCTTTTTCGCGTATCGTTGGGCGTTTGTTTCTCATCAGTTGTGTGTTTGGTTGCTTATCCCTGGTCGGGTGACTATTTTCCGGAAGGTAATTGGATCCGAGGGCCCATGTCTTTGTTGATTTCCGAGAGTTACACAGATAGAACCGTCGGCGGAATTTTCGCCCTTTCATTGGCAACGCTATTTTTGCCTGTTTTCGTTAAGCCAAACTTTTGGACTGCGCTTGTTTTCGTATGTGGAATTGTCGGGTGGGTCACGTTCGGTGCGATTCTGGCTCGTATGGCGGTCGTTTAACGGGTGAGAAAAATAATGACAAGCCGCGAAAAAAGTGCTGCAGCGAAGAAGATCCCTCTTTGTCGTTCCCGAATTGTTGCATCTGTTTCGCTCCAATATTTGGGGTTGGTGCGCGAATATTTAGCGGCTCGTCAATCTCACCAAATAAATCTCATCAGGTGGGGAATGTGTGGCGGATTTGCCATCGCTGAACCTAGTTGCAAAACAACCTTGTTTCAGATCCACGGTACGGACGACAAGATGATTCCGTATGCTCACTCCGAACAATTGTAATCCGCCTGCCCGGGCGCCGATTTGTGGTTAATCGAAGGCGCTGGACACGACGGCACACTGAACCCAAAATATGTTCAACGCATGGCAGCGTTTTAGGGGCGTTAGTACTAACGCCAAAATTCGACTGATGAATTTGTTTGTGTTAGGATTCAACCAGTCGATCCCTCACGCAAGCATCGTTTGGAGCGAACGAATGTTCAAATCAACCCATCGCGTTGCAGTTGTTCACTGGTTGTTTCAGATTGTCACAGCATTTCTGGTCGCAAATTCGACGACACTGGCTCAGGAAACACGAACGCTTGAATTTCCTGCAGGCCGATCGATGGGTCTGCTTTATGTGGGACCTGAAAAATCAACGTCCATGCGCGACGTTGGCGTCTTTCGTGACTTTCAAGAGGCGGGACAAGCCCAGGGAACGGTTGAGGTTCCTGCCGACTCCCTGATCCGTCTGGATGTTGGCATCGACGCATGTAAAGATCTGAGTCGCTTGGCGCAACTTCCACCAGACGCGATTGACTTCCTGTATTTCAACATCGAAGCACCAGTTCATGGTCAGATTCAGCATCTGTCGGGTCTGACAGGATTGCGTTGGTTGTTCTTTCGTTCCTGTCCGCTGAAAGACTCTGACATTCAACACCTGGCCAGTCTTACCAACCTTGAATGGATTCAATGTTCCACTTACGGGCACACGGACGCCGGGTTTGGAATAACTGATGCGGCGATGCCTGTTTTCTCGAACATGAAAGAATTGAAAAGACTGGATTTGCGAGCGAATCCAGTGACCGACGCGGGCCTGGTTTCACTTGCACTCTGTGACTCGCTGGAATCGCTTTCGTTGGCTGGCGCCGAGGTTACCGGGACTGGTCTGGATGCGCTGTTGATGTTGCCAAATTTAAAAACCCTGTCTTTCGGAGTCTATAACTCTGGCGCACCCATTGATGACAAAGGAATGAAGGTCATCGGCCAGCTGCCAAACCTGGAAGACCTCAACTTGTCGGCAACCAGGGTTACCGACGAAGGATTTCAGTACATTCAGAATCTAAAGACTCTGAAAAACCTGACACTGGACTACACGGTCATCACGGACTCAGGCCTGCAGTATCTGGTTGGGCTGGACGAGCTTTCCAAGTTAAGATTCCAACGAGAAAACGGTGCCGGACTTGGTGACGAAGCGGCGAAACACCTTTCCAGGTTGCCAAAGCTTTCAGACCTGACGGTGGACTGGAACCTGACGTCGGAGGGTATCGCCCATTTGTCCAATGCGCCGGCACTCAAGGATCTAAGTCTAGGGCACACAACGACCGATGAAGACCTGGCAGAGGTCGCGAAAATGACGGCTCTCACCGAATTTTCTGTGCAGAATTGCAAAATCACCGATGCTGGAATAGCTCACCTGACGTCGCTTGTAAACCTCGAATCCATCTTGCTACACGGCACCAAAGCTACGCCTGCCTGCATCGATACCATTGTCAGTTTTCCAAAACTCAAACGACTTTATTTTAGTCTGGAACAGAGTGGCGACGCACCATATCTTTGGCCGGATTTGCAAGAGTGGCAGCGACTGGGTGAATTAAAGAACCTTGAAAGTCTTTCGGTCGACGGCATGTTGCTGGACAGTCAACACTGGGAAACAATTGGCCAGCTGAAATCTCTCACTCGACTTGAGATCAATACTCGGGCGCCGATTGATGGCAGTCTGATTCGAAGCCTGCAGAATTTACCCGCATTACAATCGCTTGAATTCTCAGCAAGTAACCTGATTGATCAGGACTTCGAACGCCTGGCACAACTTTCAAATATCGGCAACCTGTCGTTCGCAGGCGATATTAACGACAAACAGTTATTGATGTTATCGAAGATGCCCAGGCTCCGGCGATTGACGGTTTCCGGAGATCCTGAACTAACCGAAGAAGCCATTGCCGATTTCAAGAAACAGGCGCCTGCGTTACAGGGATTCAACAGCAGGTCGCAGCCACCAGCGAAGTACAGAATCAATACCAATTCGCATGGCATCCTGGTGCACGGCACCGAAGAGTCGAGGTCGGAAATTAGAGATATGATCGGACAGGCAGCACCCGTTTTGAAACTTAGTGGCTTGCCTTTAGGCGATTCAATGGATCTTTCACAATACCGTGGCAAAGTCGTCGTCGTACATTTTTGGCGAGCCTTAACGATTGGCCGGGAAGCGCGCCCCGATGAATTGCACGTTCGCGATATAACCGCACAGTTTTCCAGCGACGACGTGCAGGTGATCGGAGTCCATATCGTTGACGACGAAACACGAATGCGAACGTTCGTTGAGGAGCAGGATATTGAATGGCCCTGTTTCGTTGATACCGACGGAGCGACCGTGGCTGACTGGCATTCCAGTGGTAAACGCAACGACTTGTACATTGTTGACGTCGAAGGGAACGTCCTGATGGGCGGAGTGTATCAAGGCGACCTGGAAAGAGCCTTGAATATCGCGGTACACGGATCTTTGGATTCTGAACCTGAGTCCGACAAATAAAAAACCGGACACGTCACCCAATTCTGGCAGCAACGGTTCGGCGTTGAGCGTTCGATAGATGGCAGCTACGGTTTAGCTAGTCACTCAATCGAACACGGAAAACATCTGTTTCGTGTTGAATGCGCGCTGCAGGATCGACGGATCCGAGTTATCGTTTAAGTATTCAAATCAAGTCTTGGCAAGAGTCGTCATGGTATTTCGAAAATTGGTCATCGCTACTGGTTTGATTGGCGGGTTGGTGTTTGCGTCCAGCCTGCTGGTCAATGTTCCGATGCCCAGATTGTGAAGCGTTCTGGATGACGTGGGCAGCTGACTGCCGCCTACCAATGCACTGGTTTCAGTGCATGCGATTTGGT
>CAYUNP010000370.1:0-3639 GCA_964446085.1 uncultured Pirellulaceae bacterium | reverse complement strand
TCATGCCTGTCTTCAACCGTACCGCAATTTTCGTTCTCTGTCTGATTGGTTTACCGCTGGCCGGCGCGGACGCTGAAGACTGGAATCAGTGGATGGGGAAAAATCGCGACGGGGTTTTTAACGAAACGGGGATCATTGATTCCATTCCTGAATCTGGTTTGAAAGTTAAATGGCGGATGCCGATCCATGGCGGCTACGCAGGACCTGCTGTGGCTGGCGGCAAGGTTTACGTCTTCGACTACAAAATCGCTGAAGGGAAGGTACTCAACAATCCGGGAAAGCGAACCAAGCTTCAAGGTAAAGAACGACTGGTCGCCTTCGATGAAAAATCTGGACAACAACTTTGGACGCACGAGTACGATTGCCCCTACAGCATTTCCTATCCAGCCGGACCGCGATGCACGCCAACCGTTGACGGCGATCACGTCTACCTCCTGGGCAGCGAAGGCGATTTGCGTTGCCTGAAAACAGAAGACGGATCTCTCGTTTGGAAGAAGAGTTTCAAAACCGACTTCGGAGCCGAAGTTCCTATCTGGGGTTTCTCCGGCCACCCATTGGTCGATGGCGACTTGCTCTACACGCTCGTCGGCGGCAAAGGCCAGGGCATCGTGGCGTTTGACAAAATGACAGGCGACGTGAAGTGGAAAGCACTCGATTGCAAAGCCGGCTATTGCCCTCCGATCATCATCGACAAAGGCGGAGTCCGTCAGCTGATCGCGTTCAATCCAACAAGCGTAACGTCACTCAACCCCGCCGACGGCAAACCGTATTGGGACGTTCCGATTAAGTCTCAATACGACATGTCGATCGCGCGTCCGATGCTCGACGGCGACTACATGTACGTGTGCGGTAAAGGAAACCAGTCGGTCATGTTGAAACTCAATTCCGACAAACCGGAAGCCACCGAAGTTTGGCGTGGCAAGCCAAGGAATTCAATTTACGGCGCCAACGCAACTCCATTTTTCATGGATGGAATCCTCTACGGCGCCGACCAGAACATGGGCAGCCTGATCGCGGCCGACGGCAAAGATGGCAATCGATTGTGGTCAACGTTTGACGCCACCGACCCTAAAGAAGATCGCAAACTTTCGCACGGAACCGCGTTCCTGACTCGCATCGGTGACACCAATCGCTTCTTCATCATGAGCGAAGTTGGCGACCTGTTGATCTCGGAACTCACACCGGAAAAGTACATTCCTCACGGGCGTTTTCACGTACTCGAACCAACCGGAGAGTGCTTTGGGCGTTCAGCAGTTTGGTCCCATCCAGCTTATGCGAACAAAACAGTCTATGTACGTAACGACAAAGAAATCGTTGCGGTTGATTTGTCGAAATGAGTCAAAAGACAAGCCCGAAGAGTTGAGCGCAGCGACACCACCGGTACGCTACCGCGCAGCCCAACGGCGGAACGTCGCTCGCCGCTACCAGTGGCGGAAAAAGCGTCGGGAAATTCCGCGCTAAATGCAGCCGATTCAACCGTACGCCAGTCAAAGTCAGTAACAGAGCGCCACCGATACCAAGGTCTGCTTCTGGCTATTTCGCGGGCCACCGTTTGCCTTTGAAGTAGATGTGAACTCCAGCTGGAAACAGATCTTCTGTTATTTCTGCATCGCCCACTTTGTATTTTCGACCTCTGTTTAGCTCAGTTTCATTGGCTTCAATGAACGCCAGCCAACGGGTGACAAGCCCCGGGTCAGCGCGACTCACGTGTCCATCGGCACCTCCGCCACCTGAGTTCTCGATAACATCCTCCTGCATGATGTTGAAAATCGTGTATCCGATACCAAACCGCTGTGTCTCGGCATCGTATGTCACATCGTCCAAGCGCTGAGCCCATGTTCGGAGCACCTGGACGCGCGAAATTTCTGTGGCGTAGGCGGCTTGGTTGAGTTCTCCTATCACCCACTGATCCGATTCGACAGCCATTTGCTTTTGTAAGACGTCTCGAAATCGAACGTCGGCAGATTCGCGAATTAGCATGGCAGCACAATAGCGCACGCCGACATTTGGACTGCCAATAAGTGACGTCAATTCTTTGAGCGTCCACTTTGGAATCGGGCGCGGCACTGCTTCCAAGGTGAGCCGTCGGACAAAGGGAATTGGATGTCGCAACCATTCCGGACCCCACTGATGGAATTCGGTCGGACGTTGCTTATCCACTTCCACTTTGATCCACGTTTGCAGATAGATGGCTATTTCGCCAGGCGTCCTGGGCTGTTCAACGGCTTCAATCTTCATCGGTTTCACGCAATCTCGCAGGCAATGGATAAGCCCATACGTGAGCGGAGATTCCAGTGGCTCGTTGAGACTTAGTTCAAGAGCTTTTTCAAACGCCGCCAAGACGGCTGGTGCGTCTTCGGTAGTACCGATTGCCTGAAGCAACCGTGCTGCGTTTTCCATGCGATCATCGCGCAAGCCACTCGGTTTCGTATTGCGTAAAATGTCCGTTGCGTATGCGCGTACTGCGGCAGCGTGTTCAGGACGCCATGCTGCTTTGGCTCGATCCATCCGGTCTTCAAGATGTTTGAATCCTGATTTTTTCTGGTCGGCATGAACTGGAAGTCGGCGATTGAGTGCGCGTGCGGCCGCTTCAGAAACCGTTTCGTCTTCTCTCAAGTAAACGTCTTGTTGCTTACGTAATTGCTGCCCATTCAATTTACGCACCTCTGGATCGTCGGCGACTGAAAGCAATTCAATAAGTGCGGAAGTTCCGGCGGGTTCAACCAAATTGGCGATACCCTGAACAGCTTCTGGATGCTGTGACTTGGCGAGCTCTAACAGCAGTGGAACGTAAACCGGATAAGACAAAGCTCCATAGTCCGGATAGAGACCCCGCTTCTTGCCAAATACGGCCCCGCGATCTTTCATCGCTTGCATATCGCTGATCACGCCCCGAGCATCATCTTCGTTGGGCGAAACAACAACGATCGTTGTCTCCGCCCATAGATCGTCTGGCAAGTCTTTCGGATCGGATGAATCGTAATAAAAATTTTCCCCAAGCCAACCTAAATCATGAGCGACACGAATGGTGTAGCGACCTGGCGCCGCCAGCCTCCGATAGCGAATCAAAGGAATGTCCCCAAACCAAGTTTCTCCTGGTTCTATTTTTCGGGGGCCTCCCATTCCTCCCATTCGCATCTGAAGGGGCTCGGGATCATTTTGAACGGTGCCCTCTTCGTTGGTGGCAATGACACGAAAGCGACCAGCGCGTGTGCCACCACGGTAGTCCCCACCCGAATGGACATCAAAAGCTTGCTTGCCGTTGTTTGTTACCTCCAAGTGCAAAAGAATGTTCTCACCCAGGAACCACAGTTTTCTAGCAGGCACCAGTCGAATACTTGCTCCTTCGGGAATCTGCAATTTGGGTGGTTCCTTGGCAAAGGTTATGTTGCCACTGAGGCTGGCGATAAACGTCGAAAACAACAAGAGGCAGATAGAAACTCGCATCCGGATTCTCCAATCGTTTAGAAATCAAATCGATTAATGGAAACACGCTAAATTCTACCGAAGTCTCCAAATCAAATAACGTCCCGCATTGGTTTTTATTTCATGTATTTTTAACAACAACATGAGACCCATTGGTTATAGGCGTAGAGACTGAAAACAACTCCTGCATATTCCGCTCTCCCGGTTGAACTT
>CAYUNP010000369.1:0-3642 GCA_964446085.1 uncultured Pirellulaceae bacterium | reverse complement strand
AGTACGGCTGGCGGGACTTGAACCCGCACGTCCGAGGACACAGGATTTTAAATCCTGAGCGTCTGCCAATTCCGCCACAGCCGCGTACTGTTTTTTTACTTTTCCGACGCTTCTCAACCTGTTTGAGAGGGGACGGCGAGTCGAAAAACTCAAAGTTTAAGTCGCGTATTGTACGAATTGGTGCAGGGTTGGCAATGTTATCAGCGGAGTTTCGCCAACGAATTAAAACGAACCCAACCATCAACTGATAAACGAATACCCCTTTCGATCATGGTTCATTCCTGAATGGAGGGCCGAATTGCGAATGGGCATTCGACAACGGAGGCTATTCGGGGAAGTTATCAAGTTTCCCCTCTTTCAGAACCGTGCTCACGGGTTGTTAGCGCCAATATCGTTCTTGGCCTGCTCAAAGGATTCAGTTTCGCCAAGTCCAAAATGACGTAGTGATGACGGCTGGCGAATTCGCGCTGCGAGGAAAGCTGAATCCTGACTTATTACGATCAAATTCAAGTTGCTGTCCTGAGGCAAATGTCAGCTTGCTGCTCAATAGCCAAGTCCTCGATCGAGCCCCAAATGTTGTGCCGAACCTGCATATTTGAGCACCGCACTTGTAACACGGTGGCCAGAATCAAGTTTTTACAAGCGAAAACCGACTTCACGCAGCTTTGAGTGCTGTCCAGGACTTTTGCCTCTCGCGGTTATGTAGATTATCACACAGACTTATTGGGGGCGTTTCCATTAATCCACTTTTTAACCTCAGTCAAACAGCCATGAAAATAGCCTCAAAGTTTATTTCCACTTCTGCACTGGTAATTGCAACGGTTGCGACTTCTGCCAATTCGAACGCCGTTGCCGGAACTGGCGCACTGCTCAACTCTGTAATGGTAACCACGGCGGGATCGCCGGTGACCCATTAAACACAACGACGTCTGTAACTTTTTCCGGTGGTTTTACAGCCAATCAAATCCGGTTTGCCGGTACTGCCTCAGAAGTTTTTGGCTTGCACCGGCTCGAGGCGGCTATTGCACCCTCTGCTCGGGCGGCGCGCCGAGTTTGACATTCAGTTTAAGGTTCCTGTCTCCGCGACGAATTTGCAGTTCCATCGTCTCACCAGGCCGCTTCTGAGAGATCAGCAAACGGAGGTCTTCAAAGCGGGAGATTTTTGTGCCGTCCATGGCTGTTACAACATCTAACGCCAGCATTCCTGCACTGGAGGCAGCCGTATCAGGAACGACCTCCGAGATTTGGCAGGCGGTCAACTCACGACTGGTGACGTTGGGGCCTTGTACGCCAAGAAAGGCTTTTGGTGCTGCGATAATGAGATTCGGATTCTTTTGTCGGATGTCCTCCAGCCAATCAAGCTCGAACTGACACAGCGACATTGTGACTCGGAACAGTCCACCAATGCCAACCAGTCGTTGAATGCTCTCGCGGGTAAATTCAACTTCGTTCAGAGCAAGAGTTTGAATCTTGCAATTTGAAATGGCCGAAGAAACTTTTTCGTCCAGCTTGACCTTGTTGAGCTCCATCGTCGAAACAATTGACAGGGAAGCAAAAGAGGCGGCTGGTGGGAGGGCGCCTTCAAACTGTAGAACTTGAATCGATTTCGGTAAAACGAGTTTCCTTGATGCTTTGTCGAATTCGCAATTGGTGAACCGAAGGCTCGTCAGTTTGGTTTGGTTTGAGATAAATTTCTGTAGTGACGCGTTTATTTTTTGACGAGTCAGGGTCAAGTTTGAGAGCTCGCCCAGATCATGAATTAGTTGCTTCGATTCCTCGTTCGCATCCCATTCATCGGAAATCTCCAGAGTTCCAGGCGGAAGACTTACCTGAAATGCAGGTGGCATCAGGCTTTCCACAATTTTCCGGTTTGCTGTGGTATCACCAGCGATGATTCTTTCGACCTGCTGCATGGACTCTCGACGATTCTTTCGCGGATTCTCCCAACGGGTGGCCGATGGTGCCTCGGCGGAGTCCAGAGGATTGGGAGCTTCCAGAGTTCCAGTTTCGGGAAGTTCACGAACTGCAGCGGCTCGAAGCATCATCGCAATTCGAGCTTCTTCCATGGCAAAAATATGTGGAGAAACTTCTTCCGTCGATTCGAATTTGAATCCTGCTTGCCGTAATTTTTTGGCAGCCTCATTCCGACGGCTGATTTTCCACTGGTATTGAAGCTGAGCCAGGCGACGCTGGCTTTGCAAGTCTTGAGCTCCGTAGAGCAATTGAATGATTGCGATTGATTTGAGGAAGTCTTTTTCTTCGCCAGCCTTGCCGATGCCTTCCAGGATTCGTTGAATGCGCCAACCGGCTTCCGAGGATGCGTTGAAAAAGTGAATGGTGATCGGCTCGAGAATTTCAGGGCCAAGTTCAACCAATGCCGAGGTTGCCGCTTCACGTTCTTTGAAGGATGTTGAGTCCAGTTGCTTCACCAGGGTGTCGAAGTTTGCCCGGCTTGCCTCAGGACTCAAGTCATCTGCAGAAACGTTGATCTCGTCAGTTGCTTGTTGAGCAGCGTAGCCCGTTGCAGGAAAGACCAGCAGCAGTGACAGCGCAGCCATCGCGAGGGTCGTTTCAACTCGAAAACTAAATCGTGAATCAGGCATGAATTTATGGGTCAAAATCTTCACATGCAGGCGGTCAGGGCGAGTGACCGCTTGCGCCAGAGTTTGGCAAACGCCTACTTTGCACAGTATATGCGTTTTAACTCTGATAGCGTTATGGCAGTCTCTTTAGCCAGCATGATTAATCGAAAAAATCCCCCGAACCGTCATTTTTGTTTATCTTTCCGTGACTGGGATGACGATACGACCGACAGCCAGTTATTTTACCAACGTTGTATGTATTAAAATTCCACCCGCCCCATCAGGTGTCCAACGGTGACACGAGGCAGATAGCATGAAGATTCACACAACCCGGTTTTCAACCATCGAAATTGAGCCGGATGACATTTTGTTTTTTCGTAACGGCCTGATCGGCTTTGAAGATTGCCGCCATTGGGTTTTGCTGGCTGATTCCGGCAACTCTGCCGTTGCATGGCTTCAGAGCATGCAACATGCAGATATTGCACTGCCAGTGGTCTCGCCACGACGATTCGTTAGCGAGTACCAGGTTCGTCTTGAACCTACGGACGTTGAGGCGTTGCAGTTGAACTCGGTTGAGCAAGCCTATGTGCTTGGCGTCGTCAGCCGCGACGAGCAAACGTTGACTCTTAACTTGCGTGCTCCATTGGTGATCAATCTTGATCGCCGGATTGGCTGCCAGGTCGTAACGGTCGACCCTCAGCCGATGCAGTATGAGTTGGCGAATTTGCCAGCTGAGCTTCGTAAGTCGGCTTAGTCAGCCTTCACTTGAACTCTTTGTCGAGGCAACCGTAGTTACAGTTGCCTCTTCTTTCCACTAATCCGCATAAGCCTCACGTTTGTTACAGGAGGTTGTTGAGGGTTTTTCTCGTCAATGTGTTGGCCAATGGTCGATGCTCATGTACAGCCCCTTGCTAGCGTTGAAAGACGTCTGCGTTGTTTATGTGTTGGGCTCACAAGCGGCAAAGGATTGTTCCGCATTGATATAGGGACAGACAGAGTTTTTTAAAAAGGAGCCAGCCATGCTGGTTTTGTCGCGACATAGAGATGAAAGTATCATGAT
>CAYUNP010000368.1:0-3659 GCA_964446085.1 uncultured Pirellulaceae bacterium | reverse complement strand
GCAGTCACACCAAAGCCAATTCCCTGGAACGAATTTGTATCGATACCGAGACCACCAGAGATGATGTCTGTTCCACCGCCGCCAGCGAGCAGGTCATCGCCTGATCCGCCAGTTAGTTGGTCTCCACCACCGCCGCCAAAGAATTGAACTCCTGTCGAAATTGCGGATGCATCGAGAGTGTCGTTGCCAGTACCACCAACTACTGAAAGATCCGTGATGCCAGCCAGGCCAGTCACAGAGAATACATCGTCAAGATCCAACAGATCAAATGTCAACGAGCTTACCAGCGCGTTTCCAACATCAATTGTCAGCGTATCGTTTGCCACGTTCGTTTGACTGAGAACAAATGCGGCGTCTCCCGCAGCGTCACCCAACAGTGAAATCGAATCGCCGTTTCCAACTTGAATTTGCAATGAAGTTGCCGTTGGAGCACTGACGTCCACAACATCTGCCTGTCCAGCGTCAGCAACAAAAGCAAGCGAGCCGTCACCGGCGTTAAAACTGACCGAGGCCAGAAGGTTTCGAGCTTCGAGCGACTCAAATGTCGAAATAGCTCTGCGATGTCTTCTACGTCGTCCTCGTGATGGAGTGACGCTGATTGACTTTTTAATTTTCGAAATCCAACATAAATTCTTCATCGTATCCACTTCTTTCTTTATCAAACAAAACGTCATCCATTTGATCAATGAGCGAACAAGTGTTTCTTGACGACATTGGGCGGCTGACTCGGCTCAAGAGGGGTCCTTGAGTTTTAAAATGGTGTCAAAGCGTGGTGAGCAGAACGAAGTTCTGTCCCACAACCTAAAGTGTCATTCCCTGACACTCCGATTGCACGATGTCTGAAACTACACCAAAACGTGGGCGAACATGGATTTAACGGTGACTTACGCAACTAAAGGGGAAGTGCTCAGCGAGCGGCCCGTTTCCCTGAATCCCAAAAAAACGCTTCCCGTGAGTTACAACAGGAAGCGTCGACCACAATCAAAGGAGTAAACTCAAAGCGTTTGTGGCCTATCTCGATGTATTGGATAGATCGATTGAATCACGGTTTCGCCCTATTCGACGAACTGGAAGTGCTCAATCATCCTGGAAGATTTCAACGGAGTGACCTCACAGAACACGAGACCGTTTTTCTTTTCAACAAACAGGGACAAATCCGATGGATCGTCGGCGGTTGCCGTTTCGAGCCCACGACTGTTCGACCGGGCAACAAAAACAATCACCTTGTTGCCGTCGACTTCACAGAGCATCGCGATCGAGTCCCGACTGATGCCGCCCAAAGTGGACAGTCCGAGCATCCGACTGCCAGGTGGCATCTGGGCCAATGCCATTGACTGTCCCAAATTGAATTTGAAAGTGTTCGCAAACCGCTCCGGGTCTTCACAATTGTAGACAGGAGCAAATCCTCTATTGAGACAATCCTGATAAACATCTGCCAGCGGAGTTGGCTCAAAGGCCACTTCGATACGATTGTCATCATTGATGTAAAACTGCACTGCCAACGCGGCCAACACCAATAGTGAAGCAACCAATGCAATTCGAATCAACGAACGTCTGCCAAAAGCATCACTTTTGACGGCGGCTGTCGAATTCTGAACGGAATCCGATGCCATAAACTCTCTCGCAATCGCCTCTTCATCAAGCGGAGTTGTGGGAAACAGATTAACAAGCGAGGCGTCAATCTGATCCTGCAGAGCCTGCACTCTCTCAAGCTCATCAGGATCGATGGTTTTGAGAAAATCCGCCGCCTCCTGATCCGCCATCAAGCCATCAAGGTATCGCTCAAGTTTGTAGTCGTTGGACACATTCGAACTCATGAGACACCTCCTTCACTCGATGACGCATTGGGAGTACTGGAAAGATGAACTCGAAGTGTCTTTTTTGAGCGATGAACCAGATTCATCGCTGTCCCTTCCGGTACATCCATCAATTCTGAAATCTCTTTATAACTAAGCCCTTCAACAGTCCGCAGTAGCAGACAACTTCTGGCTTTTGGTGACAATTGCTCCAGCGCTAACTGGACGTGATCGTCGAACGATTGCTGCATCGGAAAAAGGTCTCCGGTTTCGCGATCGACAGGACTTTCACTGCTAAATCTTGTTTCAACAGAACCAAGGCTAACTGGATCCGTCGGTTGTGTCTTCCTTCTTGCCAGCTTTCTTCGGTAGTTCAACGCACAATTTCGCACGATGCCTGCCAACCAGCCAACAAAATGGGCCTCCGACTCAAATTCGTGATTTTTCTCGATCGCAATCGCAATTGATTGCTGCACGATATCATCCGCATCATCCCGATCGCCAACGATCCCTACCGCTATGCACGCCAGGCGTCGTTGCACGTTGTTACACCGAGCAGCAAAAGTGCGCGCAGTTTCAACACGGGAAGAATGCAATTTGGACTCTCTCTTCATGAAAACACGTTTGTTGGGGCTGGTCGCACGGTGCGACTTGTGACCCCACCCACAATAACAATGTCGGAACCTTGTCAAAACCTCACATCAATTTTGACATTTCCGTTTAGATTAATATGATTGCGGCTCTCGTCCACATTTCCACACTATTCCCCTGTTCAGACCTTTTACCAACTAAAGCAAACCATGGACGAATCCAACGGCGAAAGACATTGTATTTACAGCAATTCAGCACAACACAGGACCGGTTTCACGCTTGTTGAACTACTGGTCGTAATCGCGATTATCGGAATCCTGATCGCCATGTTGCTGCCGGCAGTACAGTCAGTTCGCGAAGCAGCCAGACGAGTCACCTGTCAGAATAACCTGCGTCAAATCGGGTTGGCTCTCCTTAATTACGAATCCAGTGCGATGGAACTTCCGCCAGGCAGGCTTGGCTGTGACGACATCGGTGAAGCAATGTCCGTCGCGCAGTGCAGCGGCGATGCTCCGCTGACGCCCGAACAGAAAAACGGCGCCAGTGGTTTCATTTCCATTTTGCCACAACTGGAACAACAGAACCTGAATGACGCTTTGGACATTGAGGACGGTGGATTGTGGAATCGTGATGTTGACGATCTGGCATGGTGGGAAGTTCCTACCAAACGCGCCGCGGTTCAGGTTCACCTGCCTGTTTACTTTTGTCCCAGTGAAAGCGGCGACACTTCAAGCAGAGTTTACTATCCTGTAATCGCAGCGACAGCTTCCTACGCACTGAACAATGGATCCCTCGGGCCGGACAACCCAGTGCATGTCACCAAGTACAAAAATGATGGCGCGTTCATCTACAGCACGAATTTCAAACTCGCTGACTTTCGCGATGGTCTTTCGAACACATTTTTTGCTGGCGAAGTTGTGCGCCCCGACACCAACGAATCATCCAACGTCTGGAGCTATGCAATCGCTAACGGAGACTCTCTTCGCACGACCACCAATCCGTTGAATACGATTCCCGGAGATGGAATCATTGTTGAGTTGCGAAACGGTGCCTTCGGTAGCTCTCACCCCGGCGGCGGACTGTTCGTTCATGGAGACGGACATGTCGATTTTGTCAGCGATTCAATCGCGATGCCAATCTACCGCGCGCTTTCCACGATTGCCGGTGGTGAAGTCACCGAAGAAAAGTAAAACCTGATTGCCGCAGTCAATCGGGGATGCTTACGCAAGTGTAAACATGGCATCCGTCAATTCAACTTTGACGAACCACTAG
>CAYUNP010000367.1:0-3727 GCA_964446085.1 uncultured Pirellulaceae bacterium | reverse complement strand
AGCCGGTACGACGAACAACATACAACACTTGCAAAATCCACTGGAACTTCACCATGTCGATCGCAACTTCAACCGAATCCAATGTAACGTTCATCGTTAGCCACAGACGCCACTACTGGCTTGGAGCAACGATGGCTCCGTTGGCCCTGGCTCCGTTTTGGCTGTCCTTTCCACAATCGTGGACGGGTCCGCTGGGCAGTTTTTCTGGCCTGCTACTACTCCTGTTAATCGCTTGCTCATCGGTGACAGACCTGAGTCAACGAAAGATCTTCAACTGGACAACCTACACCGCCTTCGCATGGGCCATCGCGATTAACGTACTGCCCTACCCTTTCTCCAATGGTGCCATTGGTTTGTCCGCAAGCGTCAGCGGTGCAGTTGTCTGTTTCGTTCTGATGCTGATCCCATACACACTTGCCCGAGGCGGAGCCGGAGACGTCAAACTGGCTGCCGCAATCGGAGCTCTCGTTGGCTTGGGAGACGGTCTACTGGTGATCGCTTTTGCATACATCATCGCTGCGGTCACGATCCTCGGCTGGACGATTTGGAAACAGGGTCCGCTCAATCTGATCACAGCAATGCTTCGCCGATTCGGAGCCCGCTGGCTTCCGTGTTACGTCTCTGCTCCAACCAAACAACAGAATCTGCTCCTCGAACAGCCTGTTCCGTTGGCAGGCTTTTTCGCTGTAGCCGTGTTGCTTGTTGTCTTTGACGTGCCCCAACTTTTGAAGGCCATCTGATGCAACGGAAACAAACATCGTCAGTAACGAAACATCGCCGTCGATCAGGCTCATCCGCAATGGAAGTCGTGATGGCCAGCGCCATCGCCATCCCGCTCGCCGGAGCAATCCTGTTCCTCGGATTCAAAATCTGTAGCTACGTTTTTTCAGCCCAATCGGGTTTGCTGTCGATGCCTTTCGTCTGAGCCCAGTCCATGCATGCCTTCACACAATTCTTTCAGAGACTGCACCACGGCGAAGGCGGCGGAGCGTACACGCTTTCCTACGTCATGGTGATTCCTATTCTCATGTTGCTGACTTGCATCACAATCGAAACGACGATGGTGATGAGCGCAAAGATCGGAACCTCATACTCGGCGTGGTCGGGAGCACGAACGGCAGTGGTGTGGTCGTCGGCAAGCAACACATGGTCTGACGCGGAAGTGAAAATCGAAAACGCTGCAATCAAGTCCTTCGTTCCGTTCTCCAGCGGCATGGGCGCGAAGGGATCGCCACCCGACCAGGCTTCGACCTACGCTCGATCCTATGCCGAATTCGCCGAAACTCCGGTCGCAGAAAACTACATCAAAAACAAATTCGCCAATGCGGCAAGCCAACTGAGAGTCACGACCAACGGTCCGCCAGCTTCACATGATTCGGACATCAAAGTCACAGTCGAATACCGCTTTCGTTTCAACATTCCCGGTATCGGAAAACTGATCGGCGAAAAAGATGGCGATGGATATTACTTTCCACTCAAAAGCTCCGCCACGCTACAGAACGAAGGCCCAAAAAACGCACAACAGAATATGGGGATCGGCTATGGAAAACTCAACTAGGACAACCGCAGCCATCCGCAACATGCACGCTGACGAAAACGGAAAAGTGTCACTGTTGGCGTCGCTGTTGATGCTGGCTCTGGTCGCGTTGGCGGGGCTGATTGGCAACACGGGACACGCTGCCAAAGAAAAACTCGAAACGCAAAATGCGGCGGATTCAATTTCATACTCTTCGGCTCTGTGGATGGCTCGCGGCATGAACGCGTTGACGGCAACGAATCACATGCTGGGTGAAGCCACCGCAATCGCATCCGTCCACGAAGCCTTTGGAGGTCCCGAACTTGAGCTGGGTATCAAACGCAACACACGTGAGAACACGGCACTCGACAACATCATTCGAACCCTCGCGATTTCCGCTCCGGTTACCCCCTCGCTCTATACGCCGCCCCCGATTCCGAGCCTCGATCGTCGGGTCGTCAAATTCGTGACGGACCAAACATCGCCATCCAATGGACAAATGACGGCCTTCGCTTCGATTTACGATTCGCGAATGGCTTTGAAGCGACAGCTGGCGGTTATCCTTCCCGCCAAGTCTTTCGCGAATCTTGGATTTTATGTTATTCCACCCTGGGGCTTTGCAACGGCCGCCGTTGCTTACGGAGTTCACATTGTGGGCACCGCAAACATTGTGCTGATTGGAAAAGAATGGTTTGTGCTCAAGGCGCTCGAAGGAATTGCCAGAGCTTTCAAACCCGTTAAGTCGGTTATGGAAAAGCAACTGGTCCCCACGCTCGCGGCCCACGCGGATTTCGTTGCCAGTTATGACTCGAAATCGAAAAAGTTCAAACCTGGCATCGTCAATGGAGCCGTCGAACGAGTGGTGCTGGATCTTGAAAAGCGACTGGATGTCGAAGCTTCACTGTTTCCAGAATACAAGGAACTACGGCTGCCAGTCACACCTGAACCCAAACCAGGCATGCAGGGAACAAGCCAACCGGCTCAGGGTTGGGGTTCGGACAAGCCTCCAGTCTTTCGACTGCCGAATCTTAACTTAGACAAGATGCGTCGCAGACTCGCCAAAGCCCTGAAAGACATGCAGAAGCGAGTCGACAAGCTGCGCCGCGATCTGGATGACCTGGATGACTTCGAGAAAGACATCGACAAGGGACTCAAAGACGACAACATTTCTTCAGATCAAAAATCCAAATTGCGACGCGAACGACAGGAGATCAGTCAATCGCGACAACAAAAACAAAACCGCATCCAGGAGATCGAAGCGAAGCTTGGCGAACTGAGGACCCGGCAAGCCCAATTGGAACAGGCTTTGAACCAGCCGCTGCCAACAACCTCTGACAATCCGAGCATCCGCAGCATCCCGCGACAGATGGATCAAAATCAGGAACGACAAACGCAATGGGTGCGAGCGACTTATCCGCAAACGGATGGCTTTCGGGCGCCCGTTCGCGCGTGGCTAAAGAAGTGGGCTCCGAAATCAAAAGCTGCTGAGAATTTTGACAAATGGACGAACCGATACACGCTGGTTAAAGCCTGGCAGTTTCGCAGCGGCTATCGGCCTCGCAAATCTGGCAACGCCATCACCTGGCAGAAAAAAGAGGAACCACTCGCCATGTTCGTGATGCAAGGAAGCTATCGGGGCTCTCAGCCGCGAAAAGGGATTGAGCCCTGGACTCGCACGGATTCAGCATCAAAACGGAAAGCCGAAGAACTGTTCACGTTTATCGGTGTGGCCCATCGCGACTATACGCCACTGTTTTCTGAGGTGCTCTATCCTTCGCCCTCAAAAACCGGCATGACCGCCTACGCTCAAACCATTTTCTACAACGCCAACAGGCAACAGTTGAGCTCTGGAGATCAAACTTCGCAACCAAAAATCGGCTGGGACACGCTGAACTGGGATCCGTCTGTTCGTGTGCCCGAATGGGGTGCTCGACCACACGAATCGGCCGCGAAATGGCCCTGGGAAGCCTTCGATGGATCCACAAACCAGTCGGTCGCAAAGGTCAAACTCAACTGGCAAGCCAAACTGATGCCAGTACAAACCAAAAGATTGGAGGACGCTGCTGTAACACTCGACGGTGACACGCGTAAGAACATCGAACACGCAGCAGAGCACTTCGACAAACTTGGAACTCACTGAAAACAATGTCCTTCCTACGAAAAACCAGTCACTGTTTGGTAAATGTGAGCGGCAAGGCGCTAGCCGCCGGT
>CAYUNP010000366.1:0-3746 GCA_964446085.1 uncultured Pirellulaceae bacterium | reverse complement strand
CCCGCCGCCTCCACTTTTTACCGGCATGAAATTTTGTTTCATGCCGGTTTTTTCGTTTCAAACTTTTGGTCGTCAAATTTAACTCGGTACAAAATCAGTCGCGGCCTTGAGCATTTCCTGTGTTTTAGGAGTCGTAGAGGCTACCCTATTTGAGGTCGCTCACATTACAAATGATCGCCCGAGGAACGGTGCCGCGTCTGTTCGCAATCGACTTTTGAACATCGCCAGAGAGAAGTCACCTCCAAGTGAGCTCGAACGATTGAATCAAGGTGAGTTTCGACCGGAAGAATGTGTCGATCGACCCTGCAACAATGAAGATGGGCAGGCTCGACGAAACTGGAGACCGGACTTCGCAAGATAGCAAACAAATCGAGAAGGAGAAACCAATGGCGTGGCGACCAAGCGATTGGGTTTTGGAAGGAGAGTTGGACAACACGATCCTTGGCTGGACGACTGGCTGGTTAAAAATCGAAGGGGTTGAGAAACCTCTCCAACTCAAGTTGGCTGGGAATTGCCACCCTGATCTGGCGGGCTGGAAATTCAAAATCGTTCGCACCGAGCCGATTCCTAATTGGACGGAGCCACTGAATCACGCCGAGTCTATCGCAGTCAATCAAAGCGGCATCGTCGGCGACATCACTGCAGATCAAACGTTGAAGCACTTCGAATGCTCCGACAGGGAATTTGTCCAGCGATCCTACGTGGGTGATCCGCCTCCAACGACTTGGCAGAAGGCTCTCTACCTCGAATGGTTCAGTAACAAAAACGGGCGAGTTGTCGTTCAGTCGACAAGACTTGCTGTTCGCAGGCAAGGCGAACGGGCTTTCAAACTTACTGATGAGCAATGGGCTGAACAGGCTCGGCAAAACTCGGAGGAGATGTCCCACTTTATGCTTCAACTCGGTGACGCGATCGAATCTCAGGACGACTCAGTTTAGCTTCAACGAAGACCTAATTAATTAGCGAGGGAGATTCGACATTCGCAAACCGATAATGTTCAATCATGGCTCGAAGCTGCAAAACTTGGGGGTCATCTTCCTCAGCAATCTGCTGCATCATGTTCAGAGACTCTTCGGCAGCCTGCAAATCGTCTTCGGCCAGCGACACCTGCACCTGTGACGCGAACAGCATCATAGCCTCGGAAATGTGCAGTTTGGGCAGTGCGTAGATTTCTCCAAGAATCTTCTTTGCCAATTCAAAATTCCCGTTTTCGGCTTCGAACATGGCGACCGCCATCGCCGCAAACGAATAATCAGGATGCTCGGAATGAATCTGCCGCATCTCACGCATGGCCATGTCAGGTTCATCACCTCGACCACGTCGTTGCCAAACCCCCGCCAGATTAAATCGGGCTGATCGACAATCCGGATCACGATCAAGCACTTGCTGAAATGCCTCTTCGGCCACAGCCAAATCGCCGTCCGACATCGCCCAGTAGCCCTCCTCCAATAATTCACTCTTCCAGGCCTCGACTTCGACCGGTTCGCGTGTGATCTCGGCAGTCATCAACTTGATATCAGTCCATTTGCCGCGCGAGTAAAATCGGTGTGGGCCCGCGTCGATGATTTGTTCTTTCCTGAGCGTCATCATTGCTCTGTTGCGCATTGAATCGGGACCTCGGTTGCCAAGCGCAAAGTCCTTTAAGGCTTGCAGCATCGGTGGAGTTGCATCAAATGAGGCAAAGTTCAAAGCAAATTCACGGCCTACCGGATCACCTCGATCAAGCAGAGCGGGAACGAGCGTTGCAACAACGGGGTTTTGCTTTGCCAATAAGCCCACGACATTTCCAATGTCTTGCTCATATTTCTTGATGATCTCTTGCATGAAGGGTTGAGGCAGCCACTTTCCCATTGGCTCGGCCCACGCCGCGTTTCCGCCGCCCGCCTCCAAATCTTCAACGTTCTCAAGTGCGTCAGAATGATCCGGGTAGACCTCGATGCATTGATTCCACAAGCGAACCGCTTCGTCCCTGTCGTCCATCCGAAAGTTGGCCACAGCAAAGTGATGCAACAGAACACCCTTCTTGTCGTCGTCGATTGGTGTGACGGTCTCCAACATTTGCGACAAAACGACGATGTCATGATCGCGCCCAAGAAAGCTCAACGCTTCCACCGCAGCGGTGTATGCGTCCTGCTCCGACGGCGGATCGATGATCATTTTGTCGGCAAGGTCATTTGCTTTCTCCGGGTTGCCCGACAAAAACTCGACCTTGACCAGATTTGCCTGAGCAAAGCGATTGTCAGGAAACAGTTGGCAGGTTTCTCGCGCCGCGTCCACTGCAAGTTCGAAATCACCTTGATAAAAGTGGCAGATCACAAGGTTGTTTCGCGACGACATGAACTGCGGCTGCTCCTTCAGGTTTTGCTCCAACAGCGCAATGGCTTCAGCCAGATTGTTGCTGGACATCCGTTCCAACGATGCTTCGTGGCGCGCGTAAAACTCCAGTCCACCATCGTCAAACTTAAGCGACAAGCCACCCTTCTGGTTCGCAACGTCCACACGACGTCGGCTTTCGGTTTCACAAATCTCTATCGGCTCAACTGCCCTGGCTACCAGTTCGTGGTTGGGCCACCGATCGAGAAACTTCCTGTACTGGATCAGGGCGATTGAGGATCGGGCACAAAACAAGGAGGCTTGAGCATAACCCAACATGGCTTCCGGATTCTCTGGAACGATTTTCAAAAGCCGCCTCGCAGCCCGGCACGCTTCTTCATTGTTGCCCATGCGTTGATAGATACCAGCCTCTACCTCTGCCACCGCAGCGCTTTTGGGTGAACTCCTGGCGAGCGTCTCCAACAGCTCGATCGCGTAGTTCAATTCACCATTTTCAAAACATTCGTAAATCTCATCCAGTTTTCGAGCAATTTTGGAAGACGGCTCCGGAATGACGACCGAAGCCAATCGAGCATTCTTCTTTCGATCTTTCACCTGTCGCTGACGCAGCTTTCGCTGTTTTTGTTTCTGCTTCTTTTGATTGTTTTGAGCCACCTTGTTCTCCTTGCTTAAGACCGCAAACATCATTTGACTCAACATGGGGATGTTTTGAAAGACAGATATTGGCTTGCACAATCGCTTCCATTTCAAACTCGGAGATGTCAATCACTCCAGCAGGTTTATGCCCTGAATCCCAGAGTTGGAAACGCAATTCGGATTTGGATCGCCGTTAGGATCCTTTACGCCTGCGGGCATTATGACTTTTACGGCAGGATAGCCTTTGAAGAGACGAAAACGATGGCGCGCCAACAGATAGCTTCCAAGCTGCAACTGACCAAGGAAACTTTGAAAATGAGAACCACGCGCGCAAAGAGACGCTTGCGGCAGAGTCAGAATTCTTCGAGTTCTCCTCCAATTTTCGTTGGCTTGGGACACACGTTTAAAGTCCTCGGACTGGTTTTGAACAGGAGGAAACGGAGAAAACAGAGATCGCGCGCAACTCCGTTTCCTCTGTTTCCTTCTGTTCAATTCCGCGCTTGGGGCGTCTCTGATCCCTGTCTGGTTTGAATTGCATATGTCGCAGCGGCGAGTGAAGGCAAAACGCTCAATGCAAGGATGCTGATTAAAACGACATGGATACGATTGGCAAGCAAGTAAAGCTCCCTTGGAGGACAAGTGACACGTTTAAGGTCCGGGGAGACGTCTTAAGGTCCGGTGACACGTTTAAGGTCCGGTGACACGTTTAAGGTCCGCGGTACTGGTCTGGCACCTTTTATTCCTGGCACTTTTTTGTTCCTGCGCGGCGCGGTGCT
>CAYUNP010000365.1:0-3763 GCA_964446085.1 uncultured Pirellulaceae bacterium | reverse complement strand
AACTGGCTGGCTGATCGGAGCGCTAACAACTGGTGAGCTGTAAACTGGCTGGCTGTAAGCTGGCTGGCTGTAAGCTGGCTGGCTGTAAGCTGGAGCTGAGTAAGTAGCCTGTGGAACGTAAGAGCTCACAACTGGCTGGCTGAAAGCAGGTGCTCCACCACATGAAGTGCACTGAGCCGAAACCGGCACGGCAACTACAGCGACAGCAACTGCCACGCAAAACGAAACGAAATTTCTCATTGAATATCTCCTGATTGGATTGACGTCACCGTCACAAAATTCAGTCTGCTCGCGGACACATGCCGGAGACAGAAGTTAATTGATTCAGCGACCGGCATTAACGAAGACGGTCGCGCAGGTTAGTGACGAATCCAAACGATTCCTGTCTGTCACCTGATCGTCACATTTTGCCAAAGATTCCTGGTCGATGGCAGGACTTCAACCGAGAAAGTGGGCAAAAATGATGTAAAGCCGCATATTGATCTTGAATCAGGCTCAAGCGCACGAAAAAAGCACGGAAAAACCGTGCTTTCTATTCTTAAATTGAATGTGCAGAACACAACCGAGCAACAAGGTTCTGGGCGCTTTAGGCGCTCTCGTCGTCTGTCTTTTTGGCTTTCTTTTTCTTCTTCAGCGAGATTTTGGGCACGCGAACTTTTGGCAAGCCGTAAACCGGATCACCTTCCTTCCAGCGGTCCGTTTCCATCAGCTTCGTCAAACGCTCCGCACGCGTCATCACGTTACGCATTTTTACGGATCCGGCTTTGATTTTCAGGCTCTTGTCGATAGTCATCGGATTTGGTCGGCTAAGGATTTTGGAGATTTGTGACGCGACAGTGTACGCACTGAGACGTACTGACTCAAGACATTACTTCGGCGTTTTATCGACCATTGTTGGAAAAAACGCCAGTTCCGGGACTCCGAGCGGCTCAAAATCCAATAAAATTGGTGCGTGACCGATCCATCGCCAGAAATCCCGGCAAAACAGGCTCCTCAGCCACATTCTTCCTGGACGGAATTGTTCCTCAACCGGGCCGATCAGGTTGCTTTTTCGATCCTGTGGGTCGCTGTCATCATCGGTTGTGGCTGGTATTTCGTATCTGCCAGAGGTTTGCAGCCAATCGACATCGACGAGGCTGGCTCGCGATCCAACCAGTTTCAGGTCGCGATCAACTCGGCCAGCAAGCACGAGTTTGCCTGCCTGCCGGGCATCGGCGAGAAAACCGCTGCGGCGATTATTGCCCACCGGGAGCAACACGGGCCATTTGAGTCCATCGATTCGATGACCGAAGTTCCCCGAGTCTCGCCTCGGTTGCTCGATAAGGTGCGTTCCTTTTTGTATCTTGAGCCTCTCAAACCAGAGCAGCATCACGAGGACCAGAATGACAAGTAACTTCAGCGGATTCCCGCCAGGCTTTTTCAAGTTCTACAAGGAGCTGATCAAGAACAATGAACGAGACTGGTTCAACGCCAACAAGGAGCGATATCTTTCTGATGTTGTCGATCCATCACTGGAGTTCATCGCCGCAATCGAACCGAAACTGAAAAAGGTCTCACCTTATTTCCTGGCCATCGCCAAGCGCTCACGCGGATCGTTGATGCGAATTTATCGCGACGTTCGTTTCTCAAAAAACAAACAGCCCTACAAGACGAACCTTGGCATTCAGTTTCGCCATGAGATGGGCAAAGACGTTCACGCACCCGGATTCTATTTTCACTACTCGCCCAAGGAGTCCTTTCTGGGCGCTGGTATCTGGCACCCGGATCGTGACCCTCTGAAAAAAATTCGCATTGCGATTGTTGATCAGGAAGCCCGTTGGAAACGAACCAGAGGTGCAAAGAAGTTCAAAGAGATATTTGAGCTCTCAGGTGATTCACTCAAGCGACCTCCGCGTGATTTTGATCCGGACCACAAACTGATCGAAGACCTCAAACGCAAGGACTTCATCGCCATATGCCCACTACAGGCCGCGGAGTTGAAGTCACCCGAAATCGTTGAGGTAACAATCGATCGCATTCGACGTTCAATGACCTTCGTGCGATTCCTCTGTGACGCGCTGCATCTGCCAAGCTAGTTACTGAATTGACAGGCCACTTCGAGTCAGACTTTCAAAAAGAGTCGTTCGCGATTCCAGGTTTTCAACATCTCGAGATTGACTCCCGGACACTCAGGAAGAGCGTCAGATTACGAGGGACTGATCGAAGGAAAACCGTTCGTCTCAAAAACAGGTGGCGAGCCCAATTGACCAACGACTCGCACAAAAAGTCGTATCAACGGATTGATCAACGGCTGATTACATTCGCTACAATGGAACTGTAATCCCAGCGACCATGATTTTGAGCGAGGATCGAACACCATGCCAAAGTTTCGATTTGGAATTCTCTTGCTGCTGATCGTCGTCACCATGTTCACCCTGGTGATGGCCTACATCAGCTTCAAACGCGATCGCGGTACCGACAAACTGGTAACCATTATTTCCCGCACCAAAGATCGCGAGGAAGTGGAAATCACCGCGCCCGTCCCGTACTCGATGGGGCGACAGGAAGAAATCGCCGAGTATCAACTCGGTTCAACGGAACCCGAAGTTAAAAACTCTGTCAGCCAGGAGAAGACCTTTATCGATCGTTTGCTGGGCAACGCAAGCGCTCCGGTGGCAGAGCTAAACCTCTCGGAAGCCCTGATCGACGAACGTTATGCACGTCAATTGGGCAGAAATCACGCTGCTACCGAAATTGGATTCTTACGGCTGCGAAGCTGCGACGTTAAACAAAAAGCGGAACCCTTTTTCCAAAACTGGAATTTAAAGCGACTGGTGATTCACAACACGCAAGTTCCGGAAAACTGGGTCGCCGCTTTGGCTACCACTTCGGTAGACGAACTGGCGATCATCGGAGACTGCGGCCATCTCACGGTCGATGCACTGGTCGAACAAATGGCAGCGATTGGCAACAAGGAACAAAGCCCGCTGGTCGTTCAGGTGTGTAACGGAGTCACCACTGCCAGGCAAATTGAGCAATGGAACAAAAAATTCCCGCCTGCCACTTTTCAGGCAGTCGCTTTCATAGGCCGTCACATCGTAGAAAATGCTCAACCTCTTTCCCAGGCTGATCCGCATTACACCAGGTACATGGAACTGACGTGGAAACAAATTCATCAGGAATTGGCCAACCTTGATCCACCCGCTTTGAACAGGTTCAATCCTCCGGCCACCGATGCCGAAATTACGGAACTGGAAAACTGCATCGGCATTCCACTTCATCCGACTTTCCGCGCCTATCTCAAAGTGCACAACGGGCAACCATCGATGGACGACGAACTGGTCATGTTCGAAAAGCTTCTATCCATCAAGGAGATCATCAGCCACTACGGTGAATGGCAGGGGTACAGTGATATGGACGAAGTCGTCGAGTACGATTTTAATCCTGACTATGACAGTTGGGTTAACCCCAATGTTATTCCTGTAGGCACATCCGAAGACCACATTATCGGTGTCAACCAGATCACTGGCAGATTGGTCTACTGGTATTCGGAGCAGCGTAACCTGGACTATGTTGCGGACGATATACAGCAGTACTTTGAAAACATCGTTGACCTGCTCAAGAAGCGCGAGTTCGGAAATCAGAAGTGGCCGAAGGACTTTCGGAATCAAAAAATACGGGTCTGGCGACTCTGAATTCAGATCAATCCACTCTTTGGTTGGTCGAACAACGTCGACGTTTCTGCATCTTCGAACTGCATACGGGAGAAAAATCTCCGCCCATT
>CAYUNP010000364.1:0-3764 GCA_964446085.1 uncultured Pirellulaceae bacterium | reverse complement strand
CAAGTCACGGGTTACCTCGAATCCGTCGAAACCAAACTTCGAGAGACCGAAGTCGAATGTGCCAGTGAGGCGGCTCGAGTGGTCGAACAACGGAAGCGGTTCCGGGTCACGCTTGGTTTGGGAGCGGCCGCGCTTGCGATTCTGGTTGCTGGGATCGTTGCGACCGCATGGCAAGCCCGCGAAGCCAAAAGACAAACGCGAGTCGCTCAAGACGCGAGTAACTTGGCCACCGAAGAACGAGACCGCGCTCGCGCAGCCGAGGAAGAGGCCGTTCTCGCAACGAAGTCTGCTGAAGACGCTCAAGCCGCAGAAGCAAAAGCGAAGCAAGAGCAAACAGAGCTTGCTAAACAACGTCGCCGCGAACTCTACGCCGCCAACATGCAACTGGCCGATCAGCTGTATCACGAACAGAACACCGAGCTGCGGCGGATCGACGAGATATTGGCGTCGTGGATTCCTGTCGACGACGAGGAAGACTTGCGTGATTGGTCATGGCGCAGCCAATGGACGCGTCTGCATAAGAGTGCGAATGTCTCTGTTCCGGACTGTAAAGGCTCCGCCATCACACCGGAAAACAAAATGGTCGTCGCTGACTCCGATGGTTTGCATGCGGTGGACAAAGACGGAAAGAAACACGAGCTAATCGGCTGGAGCTTAAAGTCGTCGGTCTGGTTTTCACCGGACGGCCGCTGGGTCGCAGCAGGTTTGGAGACTGGCGTCGAGCTGTACAACATCGCCAGTCGCGAGAAGGTCCTGTCGCTTCCAAACGGAGTGTGTTCGTTCTCTTCCAACGGGAAGTACTTTGCTGCCTGGAAACTTGGGCCAAATGTCGACGGAAAACCTTCACACCTGAAAGTTGACTCTTTGCCTGACGGTGAAGCGGCCATTCCTGTCTGGCGGTTGGATGAAACCAACGTTGAATCCATCGCTCCTCTTGTCATCGGCAGCACTACGGAGCTGCCCACCGATGGAGGAAAGCTGAAAATGGGCAATGACGGAAAGTCATTTTTGCTACGGGACCCGACGATGGGTGCTGGGAACGGGGTCGAGGTGTATTTGAATGGAAACCCTGAACCTCTGCTTCTTGCGCACTACAGTGTTCCTGTGACTGCGTGGTCGCCTGATGGGAGAATCATTGCCAGCTCAACGCCTATTCGTGGCGTTCAGCTTCGCCTGGTTTCCGAGGTGTTGAAGGAACAAATGGAAGCGATACTGACCATTCCGACCTATGGTTCCACTTCCAGTGTGATTCGTTTTTCTCTGGACGGGAAAATGCTCGCGATTGGCGGTTCGCAAGGCACGATCGACGTGTGGGATATTTCAGAAGTGGCGGACGCCGCCGAGCGCCGTGCTGCTCAAGTTTCTGACAGCTCAGAAGTCAACGTTTCAAAAGTCGCTTCGATACCATCTGCACTGAAACCACGACTGATCCGCACAATCAAGGCGTCCACAGACGGCATTTCCACTCTGGATTCAGCTCTGAACTTCTCAGCCGACGGTTCACTCCTGGCATCGGGAGATTTGCGAGGAAACGCAAGTCTCTGGGAGGTGGAAAGTGTTCGCGGGAAATACGAAATGGATCGTTTTTGGGACGACCCGTACACTTACTTGTTACCGGTAGCTCCGGGATGGGTGCAAAGCAGCAACGAATTTCGGTTTCAGACGGTTTTAGATTCCACCAAGCGTAGCGTTGTACAGGGAACGTTTGAAAAGGGTGAGCGAGTTGACGCGATCTTTGATACCGTCAAAGGTGACTGGGAACCGGTCGCTGGGCGGGAAACATGGGACAAATTCGTTGTCCTTGCTCACGGGACACTCTCCAGCAACGTACGATTGAAATTGGAGAACTCCGCGGGCCAACTGCACGAGGTCACGCTTCGCCGCCGAACGGGATATCAGGGGTCCAGCTGTTCGTCAATCAAGTTTACACCTGACGGAACTCGTGCTGTTGTTACCGATCTCTTTCAGTCTCCTACTTGCCTGGATCTTAACAGTGGCGAGACGACTCAGTTTCAAGAAACCTCAGACTCTGCCGAGTACTCTCCCGACGGTCGCTTGTTGGCACTTGCCAACTTGTGTTCTGTTTCCATCCGAGACAGCGAGACGGGAGAAGAACTGTATCGCTTGAAAACTCTGGAGGAGCAACGTGAGAATTATGCTGTTGCTGGTGGACAGTTGGCGTTTTCCCCGGATGGAAAGTTTCTCGCCCACGCTTCCGGATATCGACTCAACACGAGCTTACCCAGCGAATTGACGGTTTGGCGTACCAGCGACTTCACGAAAGTTGGTGACGGTCCGCTCTTCAGCAATCACTCGTCGATCAATTCCGTTGCCTTTTCGCCCGACAGTTCCCGTCTGCTTTTCGGCAGTCGTTCTGGCATTGTTGAGATTTGGAGTACAGCGGACTGGTCACGACAGGCGTCGATCGACACTTCCGACACCTCGGACACTCCGATCAGTTCCCTCGCGATATCGTCTGACGGAAAACGGTTGGCGACGGGCTCCCACGAGACAGAAGCCATTAGCGTCTGGGACATGAAAACCAGGAAAAGGCTCTTGAGGATCCGCTCTCCAAAAGTCTTCTGCATCGCCTTTTCGCCGGACGACCGAGCGCTGGCCACTGGATGCTCGGATCACAACGTCATTTTATGGTCCGTTGAAAGTGGCAAACGATTGCAGACGTTCAAAGGGCACTCCAATATCCCGCGCAGCGTTGCCTTTTCCAATGACGGCAGCCGCCTGGCATCCGCGGGAGCTGACGGTGTTGTCCAGCTTTGGGACGCTCTTTCGTATCACGACATCGAGCATGACCCGAATACACTTGAGGCACTTTTGCGACTGGGGCTCTGGCGGTTAGAGCAGGAGCGCTACGAAGAGGCGGAATCGCTGTTTTCCAAAGTGGCCAAACTGAGTCCAACGACGGAAGGCGGCGACGGTGTGCTCAAGCCATGGGATGTCCTCTCGTACGACGATATCAAGCCGGAACTGAACACACTGCAGGCTCTCTTGCGTCTTGGGAGTTGGCGGCTAAAGCAGGAACGCTACGAGGAAGCGGAAGCATTGTTTTCCAAAATCGCCGAACTGGGGCGAAAGACGCAGCATCTCAATCCCAATGAACGTGTTGCCTTGATAAGCATCGCCACAACGGCCTTGAAATCCCGTGCACTGTTGATGGAACATCTCGGTCGCGGGGACGAAGCGATCAAGAGTCGCGAAGAATTTGTGCGGCTCAACCCTTACCACATGTACGCGAAGTACCAACTTGCTGCAGCGTGTCTCCATCAGGAGGAGTACGAAAAGTTCTGGGACGTTTGGCATCAAATGCTCGACCGATGGCGAGAAATCGACGAATTCAACATCGCCGAATACTGCGTGAAACTCCGATTGTTAGTCGATGTGCCGGATCACGAGTTGCAGGCTTCCCTGAAGTTGGCGGATAGGGCGTTCGAGGAACGAAAAGGATCGAGGGCAAGTATCGCTGTCTTGCTAAAGGGCATGGCTGAGTACCGTCGCGGGAACTTCGTCGATGCAATCCAGCATTTCGAAGATGCGAAAAGTGGTGTTCGTGGAGGCTGGTGGGGCATCCCGAGCATATCTCAGTTCTTCGTCGCCATGGCCCAGCATCGACTCGGAGATTCCGTGGCGGCTAAGGCGGCTTTCCTCGATGCAAGTAGCCACCAGAAATCGGAGGCAGATCGCCTAAGGGGTTCACCCGATAGGGCCTGGCTCAACTGGCAACAGGCGGAAGTCGTTCGCCGCGAGGC
>CAYUNP010000363.1:0-3769 GCA_964446085.1 uncultured Pirellulaceae bacterium | reverse complement strand
CGTTGGCATTGGAAGCGATGATCGCTTCGCGAAGTGAGATCACCCCGTCGGCACCAGGGTTATTGATCAGGTCGGCCACGCTTGAAGCGGTGCTGTCGACCACATCGTCCAGAGTGGTCACGGTTACGGACTCCAACGTCCCCGTCCAGTTTTGCTGAACGTCGAGCGAAAACGCCACTTCTGTTTCGACAGCTCCTACGACGTATTCAAATTCCCAGTCTCCACCCAGGGAATCGTGTCCTGTTAAATCGTCGCTGGCCGCGATGTCGGCACCCGACCATTCACCAATTTGGTTGACAAGCCATTGGCCTTCAAGAGAACCGGCGACGTCACATCCGTAAAGCAAAATGTCGGCATCTTCGCCTAGGTTTTTCGACCAAGATGAAAATTGAGATTGATAAGCAGACAAATTTCCTGCATCGATGGTTGTACTTCCCAACTGCAAACTGCCCGCCGAGCCGTGCGATGCAATGTGGATCGCATCATAGGATCGTTGACCGGCCAGCAAGTCGGTAATCTGCTGAACTCCATCAGTTTGGTCATTCAGAACAGCAACTTGGTAGTCAATTGAACCGTCGGAGACGAGGTTCTCCAGTAATTGTTCGTAGTTCTCAATACGCGAATCGATAATAATCAGATGGGTTTCGATTGCCTCTGTTGAATCGGAATGGACCGACTCAATCGTTTCAGTGTCCGTTAAGGAGGAATCCGCTTGAGCTGTTTGGCTAGACTCGAAATTTGTGTCGAGTTCTTCCGGATTTGCGGTTTCTAATTCCGCCGGCGCAGCTGCGTCGACCACCATCGGGCTGGCACTCAACATGATTCGTTCTTCCAGGGAAACGATATCGGAACCGGTTGAGTTGGAATGATTGGTTCGCGCCGCTTCTGAAACGGAGGACCGCATTTCAGCGAGCAGGAGGCGAGTTCTTTGGACTAGGTTGGATAATTTCACGGAGTTACCGATTCACAATGGCGGGCTTTTGACTGAAAAAGTCAAAATGTTTGAGATTGGTTAGCACTTTGACAGCAAGCGCATATACGCACGTGAAATTTAGGTCGCGAAATACAGGCAGAACGTTAAGAAATTACCAAAATGTCAGTGACATCGAAGTTTTCGAAATTGAGGGTTGGATCGTTTACAGCGTTGGTGCCGGTCGCAAAGCCATGAGTTGGCGAGGTTTTTTGCTGCCTTACCCCCCAATAGGTATAAGTGCGATGTATCTTCTCTTGCGGCTCCTCTTTCGAACAACTCACCAAAACCCGCGTTCCTTATAAATACAAGACGCCCAGCATGTCTGATCAACCGAATACTGCGCTGGAGTCGACCATGTCCCATTTGGTTAACGGCTCAGTCACTCACACACTGGCTCACTCATCTGACAGTTCGATCGAGCGAGATGCGCTTATCGACAAGATCAAGCGGATGAAAATCTTCATCGTCGATGATGAAGAGGCCACGGTTCTCATTTCCAAGCGTTACCTAGAAAAAGCTGGCTATGTCAATTGCATCTACACCACCGATTCAACCAAAGCGATCGACATCGCCGTCAATCAATCTCCGGATCTGATGCTGTTGGATATTCGTATGCCGAATATCAACGGCTTGGAGATTCTGAAATTGATGAAGCAGAACCCGGTGCTTCGCGATGTGGCAGTTTTGGTTCTTACGGCAGAGACCGATCCCAAGATCAACGCTTGTGCGTTGGAATTTGGGGCGCACGACTTTTTGAGCAAGCCAGTTAATTCGGTCGAACTTATTCCACGCGTTCGTAGTGCCTTGACTGTAAAGACCCACCTAAATCAGATTGCTCATCAAAAAGCGGAACTGGAAAAACAGGTAAAAAGCAGGACAAAAGAGCTGTTTCAATCTCGACAGCAAATTATTCTTAGCCTTGCCCGGGCCGCCGAGCACCGAGACAACGAGACCGGCAACCACGTGATTCGCGTTGGAGTCTACTCGGCTTTGATTGCCCAGCAGCTTGGTTGGAAAGCGGATAAAATCGAAATGCTTCAGCAAGCTGCCCAGCTTCATGATGTAGGTAAGATCGGCATTCCGGATGAGATCCTATTCAAACCCGGCAAGCTCGACCCGGAAGAGTTCGCGATCATTGAAAAACATTGCATGATCGGCAAGAACATCATCGCCCCATTGGATGCCCAAGAACGAGATGCACTTCGCGCACACGCCCGTTTGGGGGAAGGGATTTTGCATATCCGAAACTCACCGTTAATGATGATGGCTGCACGAATCGCTCAGACCCATCATGAGAACTGGGACGGCAAAGGATATCCGTTAGGATTGGCAGGAGAAGACATTCCTATCGAAGGCCGCATCGTTGCGATTGCAGACGTCTTTGATGCCTTGTCCAGCGCTAGGCCATACAAAAAAGCGTTTCCTCGCGAGAAGTGTTTCGAAATTATGAACGAGATGCGGGGCGTGAAATTGGATCCCAAATTACTGGACGCATTCTTCAAATGCCGTTCCAAAATCATCGAAATCCAAATGGCATTGGCCGACGACGAGTAGATCGTCAATGCGATTGCTGGCTTTCTGAATACAGCGATTCAGGAACTGGCTCTAAGAATTATCTGGTTCCGACGTTCATTAGATCGTAGCAGTTCAAGCCGTGAAGCAAACTGCTCACGCTCCAAACGGTTTTGGAGATCGAGAATCTTGGCGTTCAGGTCGAGCGAAAGTTCTCCGTCACTGGCGAGTTTGATAATCGTCTCTGACAACCAAGACGCATGAGTCTTTAACAACCAATCCTCGGCCGAAATGAACGTCTGGCAAGAACCCTTTTGGCCTTGCCGTGCGCAACGCCCCACGAGTTGCCGGTCCACTCGGGACGATGCATGACATTCGGAGACGATCACATGCAACCCTCCTGATTCTTCTACTGCGGGTGGGAGTTTAATGTCGGTGCCACGACCTGCCAGATTGGTCGCGATCGTAATCGCACCTGCGTGCCCTGCCCTGGCAACCAATTCCGCCTCGTCACTGTCCTGAGTTCCGTTCAGGAGTTGGTAGGACAGGCTGATCGCATCCAAACGCTCGGCGAGTTGTTGACTTTCATGGATCGTCCGCGTTCCGATCAAAACCGGACGACCTTGGCTCTGCAGTTGGATAATGCTTCGTGCGATCTCGTGCCACTTGCGGTCAGCGTTGTCAAAGATCCGAGTAGGATAGACGACTCGTTGAGACGGTTTTCTCAACGGGATTCTTTCGACGCCCAGTTTGTAGATGGTTTGCAACTCGCGCAAGCAACCTTGGGTCGTGCCGGTCATCCCCGAGAGACTCTGATACAGCCGATAGAATCGCTGTCGGGTGATGGTCGCCAGTGGCACCGACTCAGGAGAAATCGCCAATCCTTCTTTGGCTTCTACCGCCTGATGTAGTCCCGCCTGCCAGGATCGGTCTTCAAAAATTCGTCCGGTCGATTCATCGACAATTCGAACACCCTCTTCGCCTACGACATATTGAACGTTACGCAAAAACCGATGTTCCGCCCGCAAGGCGGCTTCGACGTAGCCTTTCCAAGGTCGGATCAATTGGTCCGTTGGGATCGGGACATCAGGTTCGTGAATTCGAGATTCACCGTGCCGGGTAAGCTCAATGGTTGTCGGCATCGGCTCGTGGTAGTGATGGTCTGGTTGCAACTGCAATGCGATTGTTCGGGCCAGCCGGACCGCATCGGCGTCGGGCGCATCGCCCGATTGAAACTCCGAGAGGACCTGAGGCGATGTCGCGTCGTCAACCAAAACGTTGTCC
>CAYUNP010000362.1:0-3794 GCA_964446085.1 uncultured Pirellulaceae bacterium | reverse complement strand
TGCCGACGTTGAGAGGCACGCCCGGAAACAAAACAAGGCTGAACATCAAGCAAGCTATGCCAGCGGCGAGAACGCGAAAAGCAGGCCGTGCTTTGGCTGGCAAAGGAGACCTGACGTCAGTGGGCTCATCATTCCGCAAGGATTCTACGTTTGGTGGGGCGTATGGATTGTCGTCGTGGTCATTCACTGTGGGTCAAACAACAAAGTTCTTGGACACTGCCCTGTACGAAGCGAGCGAGTTTGTCAAAATATTTTCTGTCCATTTACCAATGGCAGCTCCTCGTGGCCGTATATTGCAATCAAATCCATTAATGAATCCAGTATTCGCTCGCTAAGGTAAGTGCGGAAATATAGTCCGTAGCGCCCCCATCGCGCATTCGTGAAAGCTTGATTTTCGTTGTAGTCATACAACAGTGGTTCATGCCACATGGCGAAGCGATATTTTGGGCGATTCTGCACCCAATTGATAACTTCGCGCGAAAATCCGTCGGCGATGTAGACGGGGATGGCGTAGTAGCCGCAAATGCCGCGCGGCCAGAATGCTCTACGGTTCTTGCGAATCGAGGAAAACAACACGGGTCGATTTTCAATCAATTCATGAATGTCAATAGTCGGCACATTTCGATTGATCATTCCACAGACGATGTAAGTGCCAGAAACCCATCGCTCGTCAATTTTCAGGTTCGTAAAGTCAATGCCTTCACTGGAAGCCGCAGCTGCATCGAGTCCTTTTGTTGATTGGTGACGGTCGAGCATTGGTTTTAACGGGACAACTACCACTTCCAGATAACACGCCATTTTATCGATCACCAACAGCATTGAAACACATGTTTCACTCTAATTACAGAGAAGGCTACGCCTGCCGTTGATCGATACCGCTTCTCGCCGAAGCCATTAACGTCGTAGCCGCACTCAGTTTATCAAAAAGAAATCACGTAGCCAAATTGGCTTTTGTTGTTCCAGCATGAGAGATATGATTGTGGGGAATTCAGGTTCTTGTTTCGGGTGAGATGAAAGTGGAAAACTTACAGCAAAAAACAGATTCGTTTTTGAATGACTTGTCTGTAGACCGATTTGGCGTTCTGGCTGACGAAGCCATTCGTGCTTCTTTTGAAGATCTGGTTTCGCAACTTGGTGGTGACGCGGGAGCAATTTGGATCGTCGAAAAGTCCAAGCCGGAAGAGTTGACGATCGCGGTCAATGTCGGCGCCCGAGGCAGTCAGGTCGAAGGCAACGTGAGCCAAAATCTGGAGCGTGGTTTAGTGAGCAAGGCGTTTCGCGAAAAACTTCTGGTCCGCGACAAAGGTGCCTTTCGTGATCGTGAACAAAGCATGGATGTTGATATGAAGCTTGGTCAGTATACGGCTTATCAAATCGCTGGTCCTTTCTCGATGTTTGACAAGACAATCGGAGCCATAACCATCGTGCAACTCAGCAACAGTCAAAATGCATCTGGTCGTAACTGGGGATTTGACCAGCAGGCGGCAGAAATGTTTGCGAATTGGTCAACGGTCGCGGAAAGGCTTTTTGAATACGCCGCAATAAAGTCCGTGTGACGTCCGTGTGACGATATAAACGTCGTTGCTACGCTGACTCCTGATCGCATGCCCCCTGATCCTTGGGCGACTATCGGAGTGCCCGCGACCTGATAGCGTTCTACTTGGAACCAAAGATTCCTGGTCAATGGTCGAGCAGTTGCTTCAGAGACGATCGCGAGATTCCCTTGGTCCGAAACGTCTTGGCCGTATGGGATTAACGTATGACTTTTGTCAGTGTCGCGAACAATCGTGACACCCTGCTCCGCGAGCCTCCGCCCAGGTGCGCGCCATCATCTGGCCAAAGAAGAGAACCACGTCGTCGTTCATTTACGGTAGGTTGCTTGTTCTCTTCAACCAATTCTCCAAACCAATCGCTCCCCCGGCTAACACACTGATGCATTTCAGGTCGTTAGGCTTCGCTGATTGGCTTGTTCAGACAATCGAGCCAATCCGATCGTCGCTTTGCCGACATGTACGATCAAACCTGCTTTTTGCCAAACGCGGACCGCAACATCGCCAAACTCCTGGGGACTGCAGTCCACGGATCTTCCTTGCCTTCGAACTCAAGTGATACGTATCCCTTGAAATTTGCGTCCTGGCAAATCTTGGCGATCCTGGCGTAGTCGTCCGATATTGTATCGTCGGACATGTCTGGCAAGTCGTAATAGACACCGCCACCGTAATAGGTCTTTGCTTGCATGAAGACGGCTTCTGGCGCAAGCATCTTTAATTGTTCATGCCGTCGCTCAAAGAAGTTCCCGCTGTCCATCGTCACGCGAAGCCAGGGAGAATCAAGCGTGTTGACAATCTTCAGTACACCCTCAGCGGTGCGCCCGAGTCCCCAGTGATTCTCCAAACCCAGCACGACCCCGCACTCTTCGGCTTTCTTCAAGCACTTTTGGAACGAGTCGCAAACCCATTTGAAACCCTCTTCGTCGGTGTGTCCCTCTAAACGTGGCTCGATCCCTTTGTTGTCCATCAGCGTTTGAAAATTCTTTGACGTCCCCCAACGTCCTGTGTTGACCCGAATCGTTGGGATCCCAAGTTTATACGCCGTTTCGATTTGACTGATCGTCAGCTCAACTTGCCGTTGTCTTTTCTCTTTATCAGGATTCAGGAATCCTTGGTGCGTCGACATTCCGCAGAGATCCAGGCCATTAACAAACGCGCGACGCTTGAGTTTTTGCAGGAACCCGTCCGATTTGTCTTCCATTTGAACCAGCAGCAATTCCACGCCGTCAAATCCCATCCTGGATGCGGTGTCGATACACTCGGGCATCGTAAGTTTCGAGCCACCACGAAACGTGAAGAACGAATAAGTCGAAACAGCGATACGATTGGGGACAAAAGGCTCGTCCTGGGTTGCCGAAGCAACTTTACTATCCGCAACCGCAGCTCCCAGCGAGGGCGTCGCGAGCGATGTGCCCGTTGCCACTTGCGTCGTGGCAACAGCAGCAGTAGCAGCCGCTGTTTTAGTGAGGAATTTTCGGCGGTCAATCGTCATTTTTGGCTCCCATGTTTGGCATCGGCATCACCAATTGAGCGTCGATTCTATCAACTGAAGAACCGAAAGCCAGCTTTGGAGTAATTTGTCCGATCGTCTTGAAACAGAGATTTCGGCTGAGCGTCAAATTTCTCAAGCCTGTTCTTTCATCAATCACTTGAGACGCGAGAGTGGATTTTCGTAAAAACCATGAGAGATTGTACCGAGGCGAGCCCGCGTTGACAAAGTTGGAAGGTGTGCTGAAGGTTGGCTTAAAAACCATGTTACACGACCGCTGAACTACGATTGATATTCGCCGTAGCCAACATGGTAGTACCAGTCGACCGAATCCAAACGGTTTGTAACGTGTAGCATTGCTCCGGAGACCTTGGCGCTGCCGTACGGATCACGGCGGCATTCACCGTCAATCCGTTCGCCGAGTTTCAAGTCAATCCACGAAACACAGTCGAAATCCAGAGACAGTTGTAAGCGCACGTGAAGCGGAGTGAGGGTTTGGTCTGAAATGAACAGCGCCAGACCAATCAATTCGATTTCGCGGTCGCCAGTCTTGCGGAATGAAGCAGGGTATATCCCGTCGAGGCTCTCGTGTAGCCATTCCGCATGAATTTCGCGGAGGACACCGGGCAGGAAAAACTCGAACGAAGAGAATATGTAGCCATCGCCAGAAGATGGAACGATGGAATCACCAACTTCGTGTGATCGAAGGAGCGGAGTAAGAAGTTCGCAGACGCGTTGCTCTGGGACGGAGATGC
>CAYUNP010000361.1:0-3795 GCA_964446085.1 uncultured Pirellulaceae bacterium | reverse complement strand
GATGACAATCACAACCCGACGCGTAAGCGAGGGATCAGTCCGCAGACACGATCCCTCGCTTACGCGTCGGGTTATGAACTCAAACGGAAACAGAATGCAGGACCAAAATCTAAAATCAGAACTGCGATACCGTCGACTCCAACAGACGACGCGACGTCACTTCCTGCGAGATTCAGCGACGGGACTGGGGGCGCTTTGGCTGGCCACTCAAAACAAACGTGCCCTTGCAGCCGAAGGCGATTCGCAAACCCAGGCAGAGCAGCATCATCCTGGCAGCGCCAAACGAGTCATCTTTCTGCACATGATTGGAGCTCCCAGTCAGCTCGAACTGTTTGACTTCAAGCCCGATCTCAAAAAACTTGATGGCCAGGATTGTCCGCAATCGTTTCTCGACGGAAAACGTTTCGCCTTCATTCAGGGCACACCGAAGATGCTGGGACACCAGTACCCTTTCAAGCAGCATGGCGAGTGCGGCGCGTGGGTTTCCGATCGCCTTCCCGAATTTGCCAAACACGTGGACGATGTGTGTTTCATCAAGTCGATGCAAACTGACCAGTTCAATCATGGGCCGGCCCAGCTGATGGTTCATGCAGGCCAGCCGCGCATGGGCTACCCTTCGATTGGATCGTGGGTTACCTGGGGGATGGGGTCGGAGAACGAAGACCTTCCCGGATTCATGGTTCTGCTTTCAGGTGGTCGCCAACCGCGAGTCGGCAAATCACTTTGGAGTTCCGGCTTCCTTCCTTCGGTATACCAGGGCGTTCAATGTCGCTCGACCGGCGATCCAGTGCTGAATATTTCCGATCCGAAAAACGTGTCCCGCAATATGCGGCGTCAAATGCTTGACACGCTAAATCGATTGAATCAAAAGTCGCACGAAGAGTTTGGCGATCCGGAAACGTTGACTCGAATTGCCCAATACGAGTTGGCTTACCGGATGCAGAGTGCCGTGCCGGAAGTTATGGATATCTCCGACGAACCAAAGCACATTCAGGATGCTTACGGCGCTCAACCAGGCAAAGAATCTTTTGCTAACAACTGTTTGCTTGCGAGGCGGTTGGCAGAAAAGGGTGTTCGCTACATTCAGTTATTCGACTGGGGGTGGGATTCGCACGGCGCTGCAAAGGATGAAGCACTTAATGAGGGCTTCAAAACCAAATGCAGACAAACGGATCGTCCCGTCGCAGCTCTTTTGTCGGATCTCAAACAGCGCGGCATGCTGGATGACACGCTGGTCGTCTGGAGCGGCGAGTTCGGTCGCACTCCGATGCGTGAAAATCGTGGCGGTACCGAGATGACGTTCATCGGCCGTGATCACAATCCATCCGCCTTTACGATGTGGATGGCAGGTGGCGGTGTGAAACCGGGAATGACCTGGGGTGCGACAGATGAAGTCGGCTATTCGGCAGTCGAGAATCCCGTCCATTTACGTGACTTCCACGCCACGATGTTACATTTGCTGGGCTTCGATCATGAGAAACTCATCCTTCCGTTTCAGGGCCTGAACCAAAAACTCACTGGCGTGAAGCCTGCAAAGGTCGTGCATGAGCTACTTTTGTAGATCTTCGCAGTCGCTGAGGACACAAAAAATCAAAGTCGACAACAGCCAGTGCACATGTTCCTACAGCGGATTGGAAGAGCCAGATCAGGAAGAAGTGGTTTTCGAGGCTGGGAAATCAGTTTGACTGGCAGTCTTTCGAGCGCCACGGAACCAGGATTCCGCCACTAAAAAATAGTGTTCCACATGCGACCAGGGAAAGCGCAAGATAAGTTGGAAATGCGCCGTTCGCAAGGCAACTGTGACAGCCAATCGCCAGGTTGAAAAAACCAATCACGGCGAAAGTTACCGCATTGGCAACTGGCTTGTTCTGCCAGATTGTTTTTGGAAACAGCCAAGCGTAAAGCACTGACCAGACAAGGAAGAGCGCAATGAAATACAGCACACGTAGTGGCAGATTGAGCGATCCAATTCGTTTCGATATCTTCTTTGATGCGATGTCCCATTTGATCAAGCCACCGTTCCTGTCTTGAGCGGCGATCCAGATTGATTTGCCATCCGCAGAGAATGCATAGGCATGGTTATTGCGCTCGTTCAGTTCACGCTCTCCCAGCTTTTTTCCGGACTCAGAATCAAAAATATGCACTTGGCGATCAAGCCGGTTGTAAACTGAGCCCGTCAGTACCGCAAACTTGTCGCCCTGCTTTGAGAATCTGACTGTTCCACAAGGTTCACATGGGATCGACCATCGTTTTTGACCGCTTGGCCACTCTCTGGCAGTTATTTCGTCAGTACAAGTAATAACGAACGAATCATCAGGAGCAAACTGAAGTCCGCTGGATAGATTGAGAAATTCAAGTTCCTCGTTCTGATGCAGGTCGAAGCCTGCACGAAAGCCACCCCTGGTCATGGAGGATGCATATTCTTTCGTCCAACCAGAAGTCGTGTAGAAAGCAACATATCGCCCGTTGTTGGTGGCATCAAAAGGCATATTTGTTGTCGGGGAAACGTGTGTCTTGAGAGGTTTGGATCCAGCTGAGCTATCCACACCAAAAACGTAAAAATGTCCGTTTAGATTTTTGTCAATGTTTTGAATGAGAATCATTTCATCAAGTAGAAGGACGCGATTGTTTAGATTCGGGTCCAGCGGCAGACTGCGATAGAATTTTTCCTGATCGAGTGAATAGAAGTGCACCCCGATAGCCAATTTATCATTTGTGGAGACAACAGCCAGCGTATCATCACCATAGAACTTCAGTTGGCTTCTGGTCCCGATATCAATCGTTCCCGCATATGTGTCATTCCGATAGAGAACGGCTTTGTCGTAATAAACCGCAGCCTTGTATTTGCCTGAATCCGAAACGACGACTGGATCGCAGGACAGAAATGGAATTTGTGGGCGACTCTTTGCAGACGCCACCAACGACATTGCAATTCCGGCCCATGCGACGAGCATTAGCAATTGGCCAATGCCGAACTTACGTGCACCTGTTGAAGAAGTTCTGTTGTCGGGGGCTAAATGCATGTGGCGTGAGCGGCGTGGACCTCGTATGTGAAAACCCAGAGCAGGATGTCCGCTGAATTAGCACGTCGTAGAACGTCTTCAATATAAAACGGCTATCAAAGATTCGAAGTGAGAGGGACAAACCAAATCCAGTCGCGCAAGACTCGAAAGCCGCGAATATTGGCACAGCCTTTGATAGTTTGAGCTTAAACAACGAAACTATTCACTGGTGCCCCGTCGGTGATTCTGGATATATCTTACTGCATCACCAATCGTCTGGAATCGCTCTGAATCGTCTTCAAGAATACTGATGTCGTACTCTTCTTCAAGTTCCATTACCAATTCAATCGTCTCGAGTGAATCAACACTGATATCCGAGAAACGAGTGTTGGCGGTAATCAGACCAAGCGACGTGCCAAGCACATCTTCAAAACGTTTGGTCACAGTTTGAATCATTTGAGCTGATGACCAAAGAAGGTGGCCGCAATTGGGGCAAGTTGCATCACCTCCAACAGACGAGAACTCAATATTGGTTTTCGCGTCACAGAGAACACATTTGCTGGGCATGCCTTCGGGAGTTCGGGAAGAGATTGTCACATTTAACCAACGCGGATACGAAAAACTAACACTGCCTGACATCAGGAAACGGTTTGAGCCGAATACAAATTTACCACTAAAACAAGGTTCGAACAACAAACGAAGAGGCTGGTCACAAAATCGAAACGCGGCATGTAGCTGAGCAGAGTCAGATCTGCCGGATTCGAGAGAATTCGAATAGACTTAACGTCTCGTG
>CAYUNP010000360.1:1242-3796 GCA_964446085.1 uncultured Pirellulaceae bacterium | reverse complement strand
TAATACTGCTACCGATAGTAAGTTCTTGATCATGAGTTTGAGCAGGTCATTCTGCGCTAGAGATTGGTTGTTTCAATGTTCCTGTTGATAGTATTGAAAAACGACTTCATGCGTCCACAACTCGTGGTGACTTTTCGAGATTCTTCACGTAAATGTCGGATATGCGTCCCCATTTCCCGGAATTTTACATGTTGTTCGGGGCGGGTATCATGATGGCGGTTATTTCGTAATTCAACTGGTCAAACTCGCCAATGCCACTTCGAAAATCGCTTTTGTTGCTAATGATTCTTCTTTCTGCGACCAATGTTGTGGCGCAGGAAAACCGTCTGACGATCGATCGTCTTTTCAACTCAAGCGAGTTTCAGCCCAAATCGTTTTCCGTCAACTGGATGCCCGAAGGCGGGAACTACTTTGTTCAACAGCCCGCCGCGGATGGCAAAGGCAACGATATCGTTTTGATCAACCCAAAGTCCGAAGATGGACAGTCCAGAGTTTTGATCGCGGCAAAGGCACTTGTTCCCGAAGGTCAAACAGAACCAATCGCGATCGGGAGTTTTCAGGTTTCACCAGATGAGAATAAAGTTCTTGTCTTCAACAATACGAAACGGGTTTGGCGATACAACACACGTGGCGACTATTGGATCGTCGATCTGGCCAGTGGCGTCGTCCGCAAGCTTGGAGGCGATGATGCTGATGAGTCCAGCTTGATGTTCGCCAAGTTTTCTCCGGATTCAAAGTTTGTCGCCTACGTTCGCGACCGAAACATCTATGTGGAGAATCTTTCGTCGGGCCGGATTACCCAGATCACCGAAACGGAAAACGAAGACATCATCAATGGCACATCCGATTGGGTTTATGAAGAAGAGCTTGATCTTCGCGATGGTTTCCAGTGGAGCGAAGACGGCAACCAGATTGTCTACTGGCGATTCGACACCAGCGGCGTTGGTGTTTTCACGATGATCAACAATACCGACGAGCTTTATCCGCGGTTGATCAAGTTTCAGTATCCGAAAGTTGGCACAACCAATTCAGCAGTCACGATGGGCGTGTACGATATGCTGGCTGGAGAATCAAAGTTCCTTGATTTGCCAGGCGATCCGCGAGAGAACTATCTGGCGCGAGTCGACTGGATTCCAAACAGTAATGAATTTCTGCTGCAGCGTTTCAATCGGTTGCAAAACAAAAATACGATCTACGCTGTCGATGCGACGACTCAAAAATTCCGCACGGTGTTTGAAGATACCGATTCGGCGTGGGTCGAAGTTTGCGACTGGATCCAGTGGTGGCCTGATGGGAAACAGTTCACTTTCATCAGCGAACGTGACGGATGGAAACACGTTTATCTTGCCAATGTGGATTCGGGTGAATTGAAACTGTTGACTCCGGGAGAGTTCGACGTGATCGAACTGTATCAAGTCAGCGAGGCAGATCAGGCGTGTTATTTCCAGGCTTCCCCTGACGATCCGAAGTCGCGATACCTCTACCGGCAGACGTTTGAGCAGCCTCAGTTGGAGCGTTTGACTCCCGAGGATCAACCAGGTTGGCACAACTACAGCTTTGCAGCCGATGGAAGCAGCGCGGTTCATACCTGGTCGCGATTTGGAGTCCCTCCGTCGACAGACACGATCAGTCTTCCGGATCATCAACAGATCGCCATAAAAGCGGACAATGCTACGCTGAAGAAAACGATGGAGGCTCTGCTGCCAATCGATCAGGAGTTTTTTCAGGTAGACATTGACGATGGCAATGGCGGCCAGTTGAAGGTCGATGCTTACGTGATGAAACCATATCAATTCGAAGCCTCGAAAAAGTATCCGGCTTTGGTTTACGTTTATGGCGAACCCTGGGGTACGACGGTTACAGATCAATGGGAACGCAGAGGCCGATACCTTTGGCACCGAATGTTGTGCGAAATGGGCTATGCCGTGTTCAGTTTTGACAATCGAGGAGCGAAATGTCCGCGAGGCACAGCTTTTCGGAAAGCGATCTACAAAAAGATTGGTCGAATTAATGCTTCCGACCAGGCGGCCGCGCTTCGTGCGACTTTGAAGAAGTTCGACTGGATCGACAAAGATCGCGTCGGTATTTGGGGTTGGAGTGGAGGAGGAAGTTCGACGCTCAATGCATTGTTCCAGTTTCCCGATTTGTACCAGACCGGAATTTCGATCGCTCCAGTTCCTGATCAGCGATACTACGACACGATTTACCAGGAACGCTATATGCAGACGCCGAAGCTGAACCCGGAAGGATTCAAACTGGGGTCACCGATTACTCATGCAAAGAACCTGAAAGGCAACTTGCTGGTGATTCACGGGACGGGCGATGACAATTGTCACTATCAGACAATGGAGTTGTTGATCAACGAATTGATTGCCCAAAACAAACAGTTTCAGATGTTCGCCTATCCAAACCGTTCGCACAGCATCCGCGAGTATGAAAATACAACACCGCACTTGCGTCAACTGATGACCGATTTTCTGATCGAAAACTTGCCGTTGAATGCATCGGAAAAGTAAGTGGACCAAGCGTGAGGCCTGGTCCCTGAGAGACTCTG
>CAYUNP010000360.1:0-1142 GCA_964446085.1 uncultured Pirellulaceae bacterium | reverse complement strand
TGCTAGGACTTTCTTCTCAGCGCCGATTGCTGATGGCCGATCAAACCTTCGATCTCTGCCAGCCGTGCGGTGTCAGCGACCAGATCAGCTGGAGCTGCATCCAGCTTCAGCCAGGTTCGCACGCGCAGGAAAGTGAACACGTTTAGCCCGGCTGTGAACCTCGCGGTGCCCGATGTTGGTAACGTGTGGTTTGGCCCCACGCCGTAGTCACCGAAAACTTCTGCGGAGTTGTGCCCAATGAAGATGCAGCCAGCGTTGCGGATCTGAGCTGCGACGGAATCGGCGTTTTCGACATGCAGCTCAAGGTGTTCGGGCGCGATGCGGTTGCAGATGTCGATGGCTTGGTCGATGGACGCACAGACGATTGCGGCGCCATTGTTAGTGATCGACTCAGAGGCCGTTTCACAGGATGGAAGTTCCTTGACCTGTTTTTCGACTTCCAGCGAAACCATGTCTGCAACGACAGCGCTCGTTGTGATCAAAAACGGTCGAGCGTCGACGTCATGTTCGGCTTGTCCCAACAAGTCAGCGGCAACAGTTGCTGGATCGGAGGACTCATCAGCAACTAAAACCAGTTCGGAAGGTCCGGCAATCATGTCGATGCCGCAGTCGCCGTGAACAATCTTTTTGGCGGCCGTTACAAATCGGTTTCCCGGTCCGGCGATCATGTCACAGCGTCCCAGACCTTCAAATCCGTATGCCATAGCGGCAATTGCGTGCGCCCCGCCCACAGCCAGAACGGAATCGGCACCAGAGACTGCAGCCGTTGCAAGGATCATGTCCGATGGGTTCGGTGAGGCAACCGTAACGCGTTTGCAGCCGGCGACGCGCGCCGTGACTGCCGTCATCATCACCGTCGAAGGCAGTGCGTAGCGTCCGGCGGGAGCATAACAGCCCGCGTGTTCGACGGGTTCGATCGTGTGGCCGGCTTTGCCGCCTGGAACTTCGGTGGTCAATTCGCTGAGACAATCAAGTTGTGCGGCGGCGAACTTTTGAATCCGGGCGCTGACTCGATGCAGCAAATCGGAATCTTCGTCGGAGATTCGAGCCAAAGCCGCATCGAGTTCTTCGCGAGGAATGACAAGCGGTTGATCGGCGGTTCGTTCGCCAAACTTTTCAGCGTACTTTCGAATCGATGATTC
>CAYUNP010000359.1:0-3804 GCA_964446085.1 uncultured Pirellulaceae bacterium | reverse complement strand
GCCGCGAAACTTTAGTTAGGGACGAATAGATCATAACCCGACACGTTAGCTTGCGGCGCGAAGGTGAACACAACTGCCATCGCATCGTGCTTCGCTGCAAGCCGCTTGAGTTCGTCGATCACGATGCAGTGGCCTCGATGCACGCCATCGAAGTTACCAATCGCGAGGGCGCTGCGCCGGTCGGAGATCGGAAAGTCGTCGAGTGAATGATAGAGTTTCATTTTGCTCGTTTTTCATAGTCGCAGCGGGCACTGCCGATATGCCAAAACTGTTTCGCAGTTCTGAAAGCTCTCACGTCGCCATCTTTATCTTAGCTGGGATCATACCCATTGATCAGTAAACATTGGACTATTACCACTCACCCACCAATATAGTTGGCGGAGCAGAATCAGAGATTGTCGCTGAGTCGGTTCCGCCGTTTCTCGAATAGGCGAGAATCGAATTCGGTCCCGTCACTGTATGCAAAACTCCTGAATTTGAATACGTCGCGGTGGATTCGGTAACATCCAAAGTGTCATTGCCACTCGTATCCTGGATGACCAGTCGCAATGATCCGTTGGCCGATGAATTGTAGCTTGATTGGTTGATATCATTAACGGTGGTGCGGAATCCAGCTGCGTAAAATACAAGAGAGTCACTATAGATTCGAAGCGTCTGGTCCGAGTCGTTGCCGTTGAAGGAAATCGAATCTGTGTTGTTGGCGGCTCCATTGACTTCTACGTTGGGAAAATCAAACAACTCCAGCGACTTTCCATCAGTTTCATGGGAAACCTCAGTTGGAAAAACAGCAAGTGAATTTGGTGAGTTGGTCAGATCGATCGTGGCGCGATCGGTTCCGCCGTCCGAATAAGCGAAAGTCTGTCCAAACCCAATCACTCGTCTATTTCTCGAACCCGACTTGAGGCTCAGCACATTGGAATCGGAGTGAAACCGGTCCTGAAGAACCGACGAACCAAACAGCAACGCGGAGTCAGAACCACCTTTGGTTGCACGTGCAAATACATAGCGAAAGTTTTCTGCTGTTATCTCAGTATCTGAAGTCGTCATTGTTGACACGTCGTAAAAAGACGAAAAGAGATCGTCTCCAGCGGTATCTCGAAATGTCACTGTGCTTCCGAGCGTTCGGGCAACTGCTTCAACGGATTCAATTTCGGGGAATTCGATTGTACTTTCGCCGACAACAGAAAGGCGTTGACCTGAAAACACGAAGTGCTGATTCTTTTGCTCAGATATTGTCTCGAGTTTGTCATTCCCGTCGCCACCGACAAAACGAATCACAGACGGGGTGACCGGAACGTCGATCATAACCTTCTCACTATTGAGAAAGAATCGTTCAGGGTGCTCGAAATCGTATTCAAACAGGTCGTCTTCATTGGTGCCGTAGATCATCAAAATGTTGTCAATTGGGTTGACTTGAAGCTCTTGCGACAAAGTGTTCGTTCCCTTCGGCAGGAACACCAGGTGATAATTGGTGACCGAATTTTCAGGGTCAAAAGTTGTTACCAGGTAGTCGCCGTGAAACCCTCTAAATTCGATCGTGCCGTCGGACTGAGCATTCTGACTAAATGATGTCGTCCACTCATCCATCAGCTCGAAGTACTTTTGACCAGCTGCATTGATGGTCCAGTCGATATCTACCAAAGCAGCATTGGGGCCACGCCAATGAGCTCCAGCCCAGAATCCCCACATCGTGATTCCATTTGCTTCTGGGCGAGAGAACGCGTAGCGGTAAAAATTCTCAAGTCCCTTGCCACGTTCGACTGGATCCTCGTTTGTGATATCGAACTCTGTGAAATACAAATCTATGTCAAGTTCGGCGAGTTCAGAAACAGCAATCTCCATCGCTTTGGGGGAAACGAACCCGTGGAAAAAGTGAGATTGCAGTCCGATTTCTCCAACGTCAGCGCCAGCAGCAAGCAAGTCTTCAATCAGCTTCCGGTAGCGCTGTGTTTTCAACGTCGATTCTTCCATTCCATATTCGTTTGTTGACAATACTGCATCGGGGCTGAGCTCCCTTGCTCTTTGAAACATCCAAGCGCGATACGAACCGCCAAGGGTTTCTGCCAGCCAGTCGTCCTCCAGCATTTCGTTGGAAACATCCCATCCAATTAACTGGCCATCGTAACGCGTCGTGATATTGGTAACTCGCTCTTCCAATTCGGCTTGAACTGCTGAGGGCGGCAATTCAAGTAGCCAATCCGGAAGAAACGGTCTCAATGGGTATGCCAAGGCATGGCCTTTAACCTTGATCCCGTTAGCTTGCGCAAAGTCAATTGAGATATCGGGGATCCTGTAGTCTTCTATGCCCCTGGTCTCTTCTGTGGCTCTCCACTGCGTAAAATATTCAACGGTCGCGCGATTGAAATGCTGTTGAAAGAAGTCTGCGTAAATCGGATTGTAGGCGATGTCGTGACTCAGCGAACTGCCAAAACCAAAGTGGTGACGAACCTGTTGAACGTCAACTTCCAAACCGAAAGGCTCGCGACCATCAGGGGTCACGAATGTTAACTGGGCATCACGTTTTCGGAATTGTTCGATTCTCGCATTCGCAGCGGGTTTCCAATCGTTCTCAGCCACGTCAACGGAATCGACCAGGAAATCAAATTCCCAATCTCCATCGCTTCGTTCCGAAGCGTTAAAGATAAACTGAAGTTCGGTTGTAGGGCCATTGGATTGGAAATTGAAACCAGCTTGTAGCAACGTCCATTCTGAATCATTTGCCTGGACTTCACCGATTTTGAAATACCGAACTCCCCGGTCGTCCGTCTGTTTGATTTCGATCTGAATACACTTGTCAGTTGAGCCGTGGAGCTTGACATAGCTAGTGACGTGATAGTCTTTTCCGGGCTCAAAGTCTCCGTGAAGTGACTGTGCAATTCCCTGCCAGTGTTGAGTTCGATTTTCGACCAGGCAAGCGTTGCCGCCTTGATACGAGTCACTCGAAATCGACAAGTTCGTGCTGCCCCATGGATTCCAACCGGTCAACGAATCGAACTCACCATTTTCGATTTGAGCACTCGCCATGACAGGCAAGGACAAACACACGACGAGAACGAGACAAGCTCTTGTCAGAAGGCGACGGAGGGTAAAAAAAATTCTGGAGGGAGAGTTCATTTGATTTTCAGATATCAAGCAGTGGTTTCGTGGAGGGTCCTTAAACCTATCATTTAAAGTGAATTTTTTCAATATTGAAAGACGGAAACCCGGGCATCGCCAACCTGAAACCGAAAACAGTCTGACTTTTACCTGGGCAACCTCGCGGGGGTTGGGAACTCAACCGTAAAACAGGTTCCTGTACCAACTTCACTTTGAACATTGATTCGGCCCGAATGCGCTTCAATGATCTTCTTCGCGGTTGGTAAACCCAAACCCGTGCCCCTCGTGAACCAGGAAATTGCATTAACAATACAAGCCCGAAGCGCAAGCGAGTGAATAGACCGCGCCATTCACTCGCTTGCGCTTCGGGCTTGTATTTGTTGCAAGTCGCTCAAAATCAGTGACATGCGAAGCTCAATGCATTCCTGCAACGCGTCGGGGCATGATGCTTTTCATGTTCGCAGGTTGAGGAGCCTACGCTTTCAAATAACCTGCGATCAGCCCTTCCAGCTTGACGATGTCAGCTGAGAACTTACGAATGCCTTCGGCAGTTTTCTCGGTCGCCATCGCGTCTTCGTTCATCATGAAGCGGAACGAATTCTCGTCGCAGGCGACTTTTTCAATGTCCATTTTTACAGACTCCGCCGCGTCGAGCTTCTGAGCGATTTTGTCTTCACCATTTTGCAGCTCTTCAAGCAGCTTCGGGCT
>CAYUNP010000358.1:0-3823 GCA_964446085.1 uncultured Pirellulaceae bacterium | reverse complement strand
ACGGTGGGGACCACCGTGCTACTTTGGACTCACAGCATGAAAATGAGCATTCTGATTTTGTGTTTGTCAGGAATTTCCACTTTGCCAGGACATCGCAAAGATGACCACACCCGGAGTCAAAAAGATTGTTCCGATCACGAACAGGTTGAATGACCTGCGAAGATTAATCTTCTGAAACACAGGGTTCTCGTCAGTTAAGGCCACAGACACAGCCACGAAAATGGAGAGCGCGATGAACCCCAAGCCAATAATGATCGAAAGGGTCGACAAAGCAAGCGAAGCTAACAGGATTGTTTCATTGGAACTGACCAGAAAACGGCACGCAGCCAATGTGAGTGACAACGAGAGCATCGAAACAAAAAGGAAGCGAAGCCCAAACTGACTCTTCAAAGAATCGTCGGCCTTGTTTAGCTTGTTTTGAATTTCCTCGTAATGCATCGCCGTGCTCACAGTCTGCACTATTCAATCAGCAACCACGCTTGCCCAACAAGTTGCTGGTTCTCGTTGGCGAATCGAATTGGATTGCCATTCTTCATTGGGTTCGTGATTCGGATTCCGATCTTCTCATTAATCTGAAGTTTGCTGCCAAATTTGACGGTTCTTGTTGCGGTTCCATCAGGCAGGATCGACGGCAAGTCCCATTGTTGCTTTACTGATTCACGAATGTTTCCGCTGGCGTTCAGGATCGCAATCTCTACCGGCCAGTCGAAATAGAATGGCGCAACGCCCCGGTTTTCGATCGAAACATCCACCGTTGTGCTTCCACCTTCCGATGACAAGCTGACTTTGGGAATGAAAAATTCGTATCCCATTTTGCCCACACTCCTGGTGGCGTTGCTGAGTCGCATCGCAGACGGTTTGTTTTCGGGATCAAACAAGCCCGAATCCATCAACCACGTTACGTGTGTTGCCCTGACACACTGATCAAAATCCTGTGCTTCGGACTCTGCTGCGTTGTCGTCAAAAACGATGCCCCACACTTCGGGTCGAATTTCTCCGCCGATCATTCTCGTTTTCCATCCGTCACCAAGTTTGGCAGCGTTTATCTTTGACATGAAGAACCAGTCGTCCTCTTCTTTTCCTGAGTCGAGTGTCGACCAGGCGAAAGAATCGTCATGAAATCCAAAATTTCGATCTGCGTTGGGCGCATAACTCCAGTCATCTTTGCCTGCCGGATACCGCATCAAAACTGGCTTCCTGGAAAATGCATTCTCGAACTGATCCATGATGTGGATTTGATACTTTTTGTCAGGGAACAGTTTTTCGCGAGGATACGAATGCCATTCGCCCCAGTGACCAAGGACGCCCATCGTCAGGCAGGCGACTCGGGGATCCTGGTCGTATTTCTTGCCAAGTTCAGCGATCAGGAAATCGATAGCCGTGCGAAGATTTTCGTTGTTGTAATCTGGTGCGTGTAGCGTCTCTTTGTTGTCATTCTTCCATTTGGTAATCTTCAAACCGTCATCAATCAGGAACTGCGGAACGGCAACATCCTGATTCGGATATTCCAGGTACACACGAAAGGTCAGCTGACAACCGCGACGGTTCGCCTGCTCGAGCCATTTTTCGATTGGCGAAAAATCAACTTTGCCTTTCTGCGGCATCAGTTCACGCATCGAGAAATAGCTGAACTCAATGGAGTGCGGAAAGATCTCTTCCTGAAACTTCTTTCGATAGGCGTCCGCTTCTTCTTCGGACGAGTTTGTGTCAAACCATGGCATTGCGGAAACGTAAGGCACCAATCCGCGGACAGGGTTGTCGATTGGCGAAGGGCGGTACTTGAATTGAAAGTCCTGTGCCTCAACCGGTTGAACCAGCAAGCCGACGGCCAACGCAATACAAACACGAAGCGCTACAGGTATTTGCAAGCTGCGACCGAAAAATGGAGTCGATTCACTCACTCGCGCTTCGTGCTTGTATTTGTTACAAGTCGGTTGCTCTAGCATTTGGTCGACTTCTTCTTTTTGCCAACGCGGCCCATCGATTTGACTTTTGCGATGTAGTCCGTCGCCAGAGGAACCTTGCAGCTCGTTTCCCCCATTTCAACTTCGACTTTGCCGATCTTTTTCGCCGTCGCCATCGCCTGTTGTTCCAGCGGAGCCACGAAAGAACCGACTGCGATCACAAACCCGTTCATTGTGTAGCGGACGCGATTCCTGGCCGCGGCGATGCTGATTTCGATCATCTTGAGGTGAGATTTTATTTCTTTCAGATCGAGTTCGTCATCCTCACGAGTCGCCAAAATATTTGTGTAAGTGTTCCAGCCGGCTGCGGCCACCTGTTCTTTCTTCGCGTTGATCCATTTGTTGGCGATCTGGACCGCGTCGGGGTGTTCCGCGGCGACGCCGGCGACGGAATATTCTGAAACCATGTACCAGTTGGCTTCGCGTGCCCAGCGATTCAGGTCGCCTTTCTTCATTTGGGTTCCGTCGGCGACGATTCCGGCCAGGTACATCGCGTCTGCATTTCCTGTCGAATAAAGTTCCAGTGCCAGATCCTGTTCGCCAACGATCTCCCTGGCGATCGCTTTCATGTCGGCTACTTTGCAGCCAAACATGTTTTCAGGTGCACCGTGTCGAGCGTAGATTTTCCGCGACTGATCAGACCCGACTTTTTTCAGTGCGGTCATAACATCATTCAGGTTCTTCATCTTTCTCTCCTTGTTCAGAAATTTCTTCTTCAGAATTCTCTTCTGCATCCTCTGACTGAAAGTATGAATCGAGCATCGTCACGTCGACGAAGGCTGAATCTGGTTGAGCGATCCGGTCTGGTGACAAAGTTCCACGTCCGAACTCCATCGAGTAGTAGCGGACTCGATCCCGCACCGCGACGGCGAAATCATCGCCTGGCGATAGTTTTCCAAATGCCAAACGTTGGGATTCCATCCAAATCAGATTCAACATCGCTGTTCGGGCTTCTTCATTGAATTCGGCAAAGTCGGGCACCAGCACAACCACGCACAGTCCTGTCTCGCCAGCCTGGCACAGCGTTTGAATCTCAAGCGGGTTGGCTCCGTTGAAAGCATCGTCGCGTTTTTCGTTAAGCAAGGTCGAGAGTTCCGTTGCAAGTTCTCTTGTCTCCTTGTTGTTTCCCGTCGCCGCTGCACCGCTATCGAGAAAGCTGCGTTCTGCCTGTTGAAACGGTGAATCTGAAGACGAGTGGGCGACTCCCCGAAAGGAACTCAGGACGCCCTGCGTGATCGCGGATTGCATGCGAATCGATGGCAGTAAAGCAAGTGCCGCCAGGAAGCAGAGGTAGCCCATCAGCAGGCCCGAAGTTGCAGTGCCTTCTCCGCCGAGTTCAGGACGGCGATGGATTTTGAATTTCGCAACATGCCCAAAGATGATCGCCAGCAAGCCCGTCACGAGGGCAGTCGGTGGCGCGAACAGAAGCGGGATCGACATCAGGCCGAACATCCAACTGATGCCAGCAGCGATCGATGGCAGCTGTTCGGTGGTTAGATCGTTTTGCTTTTCCTTGCGAGCCTGGCGAGGATCGATGCGATCTGCATTGGCCATGTTGATGCCTTTCGTAATTGTAGCCCGGTTGCAGACTGAGAACTTACGTCTGCGAGTCTGATACCAGTCTCGCTTACGATTGATTGCGAGTCTCAGCCCGCCTGCAGTTTGGTAGCGACATAAAAAAAGCGGTAGGAAGCCTACCGCCAGTGTATCTCGTATTGTGTCCGCGTTCAATCAAACGCCGAAAGAGTTGCCGCAACCACAGGTTTTCTTGGCCTGCGGATTGTGGAACTGGAAACCACGCTGTTCAATGCCTTCGTAGTAATCAACGGTTGTACCTTCCAGGTACAAAGCCTCTTTGC
>CAYUNP010000357.1:0-3855 GCA_964446085.1 uncultured Pirellulaceae bacterium | reverse complement strand
CGCAGGCTGGAACCGCGTCCTGCTACGTTTTGTTTTACTGGCTCGTTGGTCATTGCGACATAATAACGCACACGACGGGGCAGCGTCACGGTGACCGGGGATTTGAATCTTGCGATGACCAATTCGGGGCAAACTTCGCGTTTTGGTGCCGGGTAGAGTTTTCATCTTGCCAGGCTCGCCTTCCGATTCGCCTGCAATTACTTTTTCAGACCCAGCGTTATCCAAATTTCTGATTCATCTGCGTGGACATGAATGTTTTGCTCACCATGGTCGATGAAGTTCTCCCGTTTGTCCCTGCTCGGCCCCCAAAAACCAGTGCGCAACTGAAATACAACGTCTTCATGCAGTCCTTGCAAAGTAAATTTTCCCTCGTGATTCGAATAGACCCTTGAAGGTTGATAGTGTCGATAAGATTGATAGGTTTCTTCCTTTGCCGTGCGAAGACTTTCCAGGTTCACAAACAATCCTTCCACCGGATCGCCATTGGAATCAACGACGGTGCCGCTAATCGTTCGTGGACCGTTGAAAAATTCAATGTCCTGGTCGTAGACACCATCGTCGTTCAAGGTTGCCATGTTGGAACATCCAGATGCCTGCCAGTTCGGAACACCAGATGCCACATTGACATAAACTTCTCCGACATCACCTTTGGCGTCCCGCTTTGGGACAGAAATTTTGTATGCACCGTTTTCGTCTGTGACGATTTCACTGGCGATCCATGAGGATGTCACCCTCAAGGTGACACCTGGCAAAGGATTGCCATTTAGCGTTACCCGGCCACGCGCTTCGGTCGCTGGCAGGATTTCCACACGCGTCCTCTTCCTGATATTGTCTATCAATGCCTGGCCAAGAAATAACTGACCGTCCCGCTCGTATCGAGCCACGATTGTTGAGTTTCCTTCAGGAGCGATCAAGGGAGTTAGTTCAACCAGTCCATCCTGTAAAGTAGTTTCTATATGTGAGTTGACATCATGCCACCCGGAATACAACTGAACTTGAGCACCTGAAACTGGATCACCAAATTCGTCAACAATCTGACTCTCACAGGCATCAAGTCTTTGCAAGAGGAAGGGCTTCAGTTCTTTCGAGGCCACATATTCCAAATCAAATTCTCGCATCAGGGGACCTGGTTTGTCGTCGTCGGTGTTGCGATTTCGATCGAGCGTTTTGAATCCGGGAGCTATCCCGTCGACCTTGACTGTTATTTTTCCCGTCGGCACTGCCAGGTTGTACTGTCCTTCATCGTTGGTGACTGCAGTCATCCGTACTCCGTTGCTGCTAATGATCAACATTCGAACTCCAACTACAGGAGACTTGTCGTCAGCCGCCAACAAGGTGCCGGAAATCAATACGGGCTTTGTCAGGCGTAGCACAACCTCCTCCAAGTCAGGTTTAGCGACCGGAAAACTGAACCGAGTCCGAGGATTGTCTGAATGAAAAACGTGGAATTCAAAATCTTCACGTTTCCCGAGTCTTCGTTTGTCAAGAAGCATTTCGAACTTGCCGTTTGCATCGGTTTGCATTGTCTGGCCGACTAATTCGACCCACACGCTTGCTTTCGGATCTGAATTCGCATCCAGAACCGTTCCGCTTACCCTTACGCCTTTTCTCACGACGTTTGTGCCGCCGTTTTTCAAGATGGGAATCTCGTCGCCATCGAACATGAAGAACCCAACTCGATGATCGCCGGAGGAGCGAATGCAAAAGAAGTCTTCGGCGTAGTCAGCATGCCTGACATAAAAGTCACAAACATGATTGGAGGGCAGCGCAGGAAACTCAAAGTCACCTTGCTCGTCGGTCATAACCTGTGGTGCGATCACACGATCTTCGTACGCTGTATATTCCAAGTGCTGTCGACCACTGTGGCGGCGAAAACCTGAAAGTCTCACTTGAGCGTTGGCAACTGGATCGCCTGATTCTGTTACCAATCGGCCTTTGACTGGACGCATTTGAGCCAATGACAGATCGAGAGAAATCGAATCCGCCCTGGATTGATCCCTGTTGATACGAATCCATCCCATCTGGCCAGTTTTGGAAATCGCTGCCAGCTCGAAGCGCACGTCGTATTCACCCGGACTCACACCCGCCTCGATCGAATATTCTCCGTCACTGTTGGTACGTGCCTTGCCCAAAACATCGTTAAGTCGACGGTTTGCACTTGCGCTCATCGACTTCCCGTCTCGCAAAATCACAATGGCATCTGATACTGGCTGATGGGATGCGTCGCGGATGACTCCGGTGACGGTAACCAAACGGAAATTTGATGGACGTTTTCTGACTTGCGTCATGGCTACCGTTGTATAAAAGTCAGCGCCAGAAACTTGCTCATCCTCAACTTCTTCAGGGAACAATGATTCACCGGCATCAGCGACTTTCTCCTGAAGTGTGACATTGGCAATCGTCATTTGCAGCGATGTTCCGATCAAAAAGAAAAACGAGGCCAACAACACCAGGTGAAAGGCAACTGATTTTCCCAGCGATTGCGATTTCTCATTGGCCAACGGACTGCCAAGGATTCGCCTGATTCGTGTTTCAAAGTTCTGCTCGCCTGCCATGCGCAGGGCTGGAACCGAAGCCGCAGCAGTGAACTTATTCGCCACTGCTACATTGAGTAGTTGCCGAGCATAACTCGCAGGAGAGATTCCCAGTTTCAGCACCGCCAGGTCCGTCGCCGTTTCACGAGTCTTGCGCAACGAGTGGCTGGCAAAATGCACTGCTGGATGAAACCAGTAGAATGCGCAGATCAATCTTGACATCAGATCCCAGACTGCGTCGCGTCTACGGATGTGACAGAACTCGTGCGACAATACTACCTCCTGGCATTCACGACTCCATGTCAGAAACTCGCAAGGAAGCAAAACGACAGGCCGAAAAATTCCATAAGCCATTGGAGTATCGACTTCTGGCGAAATCAGCACTCGTGGAGCCCGCTTGAATTTCAGCTTTTTTGCGATGCGATCGATCATTTGTTCAGCCTCGCATTCGGCGCCCAGTTGGTTTCCATCGATCGACTTGAGCAACCACCAACCCCGACTCAACCGCAGCAGCATCCAGCCAAGGATCACCAAATAGATGCTGGAAAGAATCGTTTTCCAACTTGGGACATGTAACTCGCGGGCAGTATCGCTCCGATGACTAACCTCGTCGAAACGGCTCGCTCGAATTTCTGCCGCCGAGGAAGACTTCCTGTTTGAGTTTTCAAAAATGTCAGCGGGTTTACTTTCCGAAATATCAGGAATGGAAATCGCAGAGCGAGTCACAGGCAATTTAGTTTCTCCGACACTGGTTCGTAGTGGCGAAATTTCTTCAGTGATGGAAATATCTGCATTCGAGTATTCGGTTTGGGTTTCAGCTATCTTGCGCTCTACCTGGAACGTCCAACCAGGCATCAGAAACTGCAAAGGAAGTGCACAGCCAATCGCTATCAGCGCGGCAAGCCAAACGAAGTGTTGTTCACGAGGTAAATGATTGAGCCGCCGATAAACCAACCAGGCCAATCCAACCAGCAGAGCAATCTGCATGAAAATGGCGACGAGCCCAAACTGCCACGGCTCAAGGAATTCTACGAATTGAATAAGTTCATTGATCATTGCGATTCTCACTTACGACGTTTTTTGGCAATAGATTTCTTTTCAGACTTTGCTTCTGCATGCTCGATCAATTCACGCAAACTATTGATAGTTTCCTTGTCCAGATTTGTACGAGGATCAGAAAGATGGGCGGCCAGTGCGTTTTCCAGCGAACCACCGTAAAAGATTTCCAGGACCCGCCTCATGGCTGATTTGCCGGCACTGGCTTTTCGTTTACGTGGCCGATAAACGTATTTCTTGCCTTCCTGTCGATGCGTTACTGCCT
>CAYUNP010000356.1:0-3878 GCA_964446085.1 uncultured Pirellulaceae bacterium | reverse complement strand
CAGAACATCTTGCAAAAGTCGTCCTCAAATCCAACGAAGCGCTCTGGTTTGGCGGCGACCAGGAAACCCTCGCCAGACCAGTTCAGAATGCCGTTGGAAACTATTTGGACGAGTCACTCGTGCAGAGCTTCGCTTTGATACCGATGTACCAGTCAACGCCACCCGTATTTCCATCGGATGAACAATCTCTGATCGAAATGGTGAATCCGGGTCGCACCGAAGACAAACAAATTCGTGGAGCGATTCTGCTTGAGAGTATCCTGAACCCGATCGAGCGAGAGCCGGTGGAACAACGTTGGCAGCAAGTTCAACCTTTGGTATCGCGTCACTTCAGTAATTCCAAAACGTACTCCGATCTGGTTTTACTGCCAATGATGCTGATGCTGAGTCGCTTTGCGGCTCTGTTTCGCGGTCATACAAAACGCACCGCCTGGGGATTAACTTTGGCAGCGTCGATATTGGTCGCGGCAGGATTCCTGATTCCAGCTGATTTCAAAGTCCGCTGCGAGGGCTATCTACGCCCGAAGAAAATGCACCACGTATTTGTTCGCAAAGACGGCGTGGTTACCAATGTGCTGGTCAAAGAAGGCCAAATGGTTCAGGAAGGAGACATCCTGGTCCAGCTCAACAATCGTGAACTTGATTTTCAAATGGCGGATCTCAGCGGCGAGCTCAAAGAGAAAAAACAACAACACCAACACATGATCTATCGTCGACTCAATCATTCTGGCCGCGAGTCAGAAAACAGTGGCGACCTTAACTACAACGAAATGGCCGAAGAAACGGGCCTGTTGGAAAAACAGATCAGCAGTCTGGAAAAGAAACTGGCACTCAAACAAAGTCAACTTGACGACCTTGCGATCCGTGCTCCGTTTTCCGGGCAGGTGATGGGCTGGAATGTCGAGCGGAAATTTCTCAATCGACCACTCGATCAGGGAACGCGAATGCTCTCCGTCGCCAAGGTCGATGAAGATCGAATTCTTGAGTTGAAAATTCCGGACAGACGTTCTGGCTATGTGCAGGCCGCGTTTCAAAGTAGCTCCAACGAGAACGAAGATCTCGCGGTCGAATTTTCGATCGCCTCTTTCCCCGATCAGCGGTTTGCTGGCCAGGTAACTCACGTGAATCCTGGCCTGGAAGAGGATACCGATCTCGGATACGTGCTGCCGATCGAAGCCCATCCAACGTCGGAGTTGCCTGAGAATGTGCGAGCTGGAATACCAGTGGCTGCCAAGGTCATTTGTGGACGCCGTTCTTTCATCTATTGCAAGACTTATGAGTTCGTTGACTGGGTCAACCGCACAACATTCGAGTATATATTTTAGGGTTCCGTTCGTAGTACCGGCTTTAGCCGGAACATCTTTCGTGAGCGACAAGGCGCTCACTGGATTTATTGGCGTCGCTTCTAACAAACCCACCATTGGAAATCATGACCATGAAAAACCAACCACACCTTTGGCAATCCATCAGCCGCAACCGAGTTGCCTTGGCCGGATTGATCGCGCTCTGCTTTTCGGCTCAGTCGGCACTGGGACAGGAAGAAAAAACTCGCAGCAAAATCGAATACAACATGACGCTGGATTTGCTTGACCGCGTCGCGGTATCGGCTTCTGTGGATGGAGTCATCAAGTCGATTTCCGGTCGACCCGGTTCACCGACCACCAAAGGCCAACCGCTGATTGAGCTACACACCGAGCGCCGTGAAAAAGAACTGGCCGTTACGCAGAATGACTATCGCGCTTTGAAAATCAAATCGGAAAACAACGCTCGCGAAAAATCAGGACGAGCCCGCGAATATTCTGCTCGTGTCAACTTGCAAAAACTCCGGGAAGTAAAGTCCCGCTATCAGGTCAGCGTCCCAGCCCTGGAACTGGTTCGCGCCGAAAGCCAACTCAAGGAAGCATCTTCGGATCGAGTGGGAGCAAGACAGGAGCTGTCACAGTTCAAGTTTGAAGCAGAAGCCAAGTTGCGTGAATCCGAGTTACTGAAGTTTGACATCGGGAAATCTACCATCAACAGCCAGTACGACGGCACAATTTCTCTAGTCGAAAAACACTCGGGTGAGTTTGTGCAGGCCGGGGAAACGATCGTCGAACTGTTTCGAATGGATCGACTTTCGGGAGTCGTATTGATCAACCGGAAGCAATTACTTCCCGAAGAAGCAATCGGCGTCGTTGGTGAATTGGTCATCGAAAGCAACGACAAATCACGCTCTTACAAAATCACGATTGTTCGCACGATGCCGCGCGTTGACGTGGACGGCAAGTACCGGGCGTTCGTCGAAATTGACAATGAAAAACACGAGTCCGGAAACTGGCGATTGCTACCGGGCATGACGGGCCGCGCAACATTTGAACTGAATCAATAACCAATCGTCCTGGAACAGGTTCCGTGTTTTCCTGGTGAGCGACAATGTCGCTCGGTTCTCCGAACCGTATGCGATTTACAGACGCAAGGCAAATCCCAATTGGCATCGTCGCGCTTAATCACAGGCAGCAAGCACGACACCCCATGAATCCAGTCAACTCAGCATTAACTAACCTTTATGTCCGCCGCCAAATATCACGAACTGACCAGCGACAATCAGCCGATCGGGATCAGGATGCGCTTGGACCTGGAAGTGCAGAAGGTGTTCTATCAGTCGGAACCCTATTGGGTGGTCAAAGACCCGCTCGACCAACAGTACCATCAATACAACGAGCAAGAGTACGCAGTCCTGAACTGGTTGGACGGGAAAGTATCGTTTGCAGAGCTTCGTGAAAAATTCGAACGGCGCTTCAGTCCGTACCGGGTGAGCTATCGCGAACTAACGACGATTATCCGGGAATTCTTCAAAAAATCAGTGGTGGTGTCGACCCTCGGCGGCAATGGCTTGCAGCTGCATGACTTCTCGCGCGAAAAGCGTCGACAGCAACTGAAAAAGAAATTCAAAAGCGTCCTCGCGATTCAGTGTCGCGGCTGGGATCCGGCTCGATTCATGGACGCGACCTATCCGTTTGTAGGTTGGCTTTTTTCCAGAGCTGTGGTTCGACTGAACGTTGCGTTTGTTTTGACCGCCTTGATGTTTCTGGTCTATCACTACGACGAATTCGTCTCGCGACTGCCCGGACTGTGGTCGCTTTTCGATGGCTCCAATCTGGTGATTCTGGGTTCGGTCATCTGCGTCACGAAGATCCTGCACGAACTGGGGCACGCTTATACGCACAGACGTTTTGGCGGCGAGTGTCATGAAATCGGGATGATGATTTTCTTCTTTGTTCCGACGCTGTACTGCAACACCAGCGATTCGTGGATGATGACCGACAAATGGAAACGGATGGCGATTGGAGCCGGCGGCGTGTATGTCGAAATGGTGATTTTCGCGATCTCGACTTTCGTGTGGTGGTACAGCGGTGTGGGACTGGTGCAGGACGTTTGTCTAAACCTGATGGTGGTCTGTTCGATCAGTGCCGCATTCACCAATGGAAATCCGTTGATGCGCTACGACGGCTATTTTGTGTTGGCCGATTGGCTGGAGATTCCCAACCTCTCTCAGCAGGCCAACAAGGAAGTCAAACGTCAGTTTCTCAACAAGTGCATGGGGATTGAGCGTGAGGTCGATCACTGGAGTTCCCGTTTTAACAAACGCGTTTTTCTGACGTATGGCCTCGCTTCGTTTGCCTACAAAGTCCTGTTAATCGTAGCGATCAGCTTTTTCCTGACGCAACAGTTTCAATTCGCCGGACTGGCAAACCTGGGATTGTTGATTGCGATTGTTTCTTTATCCGGATTGTTTACAGCTCCCATTAAATCCATGGTCCAGTACTTCAAACAACCCGGTAGTTGGCAGCGCGTCAGCAGCATGCGGGCTCGAATCACCGTCGGCGCTTTGATGGTGG
>CAYUNP010000355.1:0-3901 GCA_964446085.1 uncultured Pirellulaceae bacterium | reverse complement strand
AAAAGCAAAAGCAGGAAAAAGCAGAGTCCCAATCTGTTGACTGAACCAACTTGTGTATCTGAATGGGCGAATTCAGCGGTGCTCAGGAGTTCATGGAAACCCAAATCACCAATCTTCGCGATTGATTTCTCCAGTGTTCATTGTCGTGTCGAGTTGGCAGCCAGGGAGTCGCTGCTGTCAGGCGTTATGTCGCTTGAAATTCGGGATGACGGCATGCCTGTTTCACTCGGTGACGATGGTTTCGATGTGGTCTGCGAACTTGATGATGAAGAAGTCAGCTATCTGGAACTTGAGATTCAACAGAGCGGCATTCAGATTTTTCGACAGCTGTTGCTTTCCAAAAAAGATCGCTTTTTGTTCTTTGCAGATTCGGTCAACAAGAAAGGAGCTGGCGAAATCGACTACCGATTGAAAATGCCGCTGGCTCAGAATATTGATGTGGTTCGTGAAAACGGAACACGTGAGGTTTATCTGAATCGCATGGGAAAAGGAATCCAGTCTCTCGTACTGCCGATTTCACTTCCGGAATGGACGGTTGAGCGATGCCGCGGATTGCTGTTGCCAGAACAGGATGCAGTCAGTGGCAAGGATCTGCTGTGCGTTGAAAAATCTGTTCAACTTCAATCACAGGGTGGGTCGTTATACAGTCCCGTGTTTATTGATCTCGATCCAAAGCGAAGTCGACTCAAACGCACCTGGCGGTCGCTTACCGTTGGGGAAAATCTGAATATCGTCAGGCCCGAGGTTGCTGCTTCCTATCGCGTCCAGGTGGACGAACAACAATGGGTTTTTTATCGAGCCTTGCATTCAATTGGGAATCGCACCTTCATGGGCCAGAATTTTTCTGGTGACTTTTACGCGGGACGGTTTTTCAACGACGGAAGTGTGAGCGAGCTGGTTCAGGTTGAGTAACGGATTGATCATGGAAGAAAAATTCAAAGCCAACCTTGCAGACGTCAGAGGACGGGTCGCCGATGCTGCGTCCAAAAGTGGACGTGCCGCTGATGATGTAAGGCTGGTGGCGGTCACGAAATACGTTGATGCTGATACAACCCGGCAACTGGTCAACGCAGGTGCACAGTGCCTGGGCGAGAATCGGCCTCAAGTGCTCCAGGAGAAAGCTCAAAAGCTGGCGGATCTTCAAATCGAGTGGCACATGATTGGCAATCTCCAACGAAACAAGGTCAAGCGAACTTTGGCTCATGCGACGTTGATTCATGCACTCGACCGTGACTCGCTGGTCGATGCGGTTGCCAGGGAAGCCGCTGCGCAGGATCGCACGATTCGATGCCTGTTGGAAGTGAACGTTTCTGGTGAAGAGTCCAAGCACGGTTATGCTGCAGATGAAGTCGAGGCGGCAATTGAGCGTATCATCCCCCTGCCCTCCATTCGATTGGAAGGCTTCATGTGCATGGCCGGGCTTGCTGGCGACACCGACGACGCGCGGCGAGAATTCGCGATGCTCCGCGAAATTCGTGACACCCACGAGAACCTGCGCACTGACAATGTTGATCTGAGAGAACTGTCGATGGGTATGAGTGGTGATTTCGAAGTCGCGATCGAAGAAGGCGCAACCATCGTTCGAGTTGGCTCGGCGCTCTATCGGTAAGACGTGTTCGCGCTGCTACCGAGTAGCGTCCTCTTCCGCAGTTTCATTTTCATCTTCCAGTGCGGTCCAGCCGCATCGGACAATTTTACGAACATCAGTGGTGTGATACTTCTGGGCACAGTGGATTGCATCCTTGCCTTTGGTCCACAGGAAAACTTCTCCAGCCAACAGCATGCCAATCAAGGGGGCTGTAAAGTAAATCCATGCTCCTGACCAACTGCCGGTCATGATTGCCGAACCGAGTGTGCGGGCGGGATTCATACTGGTGCCCGAAATGGGTTGTTCCAGGGTAACGTACAACGCGTAGAGCATTCCGACGTAGAGGCCGCTTTTGTGCATGATTTGTTTGTGAGCCGCAAAATAAAGTACGGTGCCCATAATGATCGCAGAGATCAACAGTTCTGCGATAAAAGCGACTGCGGTGCCGTAGGAGCCAGGTTTGGTGGCCGCGAAACTGACTTCCGGCGCCGACACTAACGAGCCGAGCGTCAAGCCAGCAAGGGTAACTCCCGCGATGCCCCCAGCAAACTGAAACAGAATGTAGAAGAAGGCATCTGCACCACGGATCTTTCCCAGTCGAAAGAAAGTAAACGTAACGGCTGGATTAATTTGAGCTCCTGACCGTTTACCCAATGGAGAATAAACGATAGCAATGATCGTGATTCCCATCGTCAACCCGACGGCGAGTCGCTGCAGAAAGCCATGACCTTCGAAGTAGTGACTCAGTGGTGAGGCGTGGTGTCGAAACAACGCTGAAGAAGCGCAGGCCATGAAAGCCAGAAAGCCCAATTCACAGGCTTCCATCAAGTATTCAGGCCAATGCTTTTTCAATGACGACAACAATGTTTGGCCTTACCGTGATGGGACTTTCGTTGTGCACTGCGACTGCGACATTCCGATTTAAATCATAACCCGACGCGTAAGCGAGGGATCGCGTCGATGCTGTGAATTTTTGAGGTAGTTGTTTGAGTACCGCCTTTAGGCGGAATCGATGCTGCTGCCTTCCGGCTAAAGCCGGTACTACAATCAACTTTACGAAGCCAATAAACCGCCTGTCAAACAAATTCACAACCTCGTCGCATTACGATCGGATTCCAATGGCATCTTGTCACGATGCTACATCAGCTCTGATGTAATCTGTTTTTGATTGTGCAAAGTACGATGTACGGGGCACATATCTGCGATCTCAAGCATCCGCTGACGTTGGGCATCAGTCAAGTCGCCTTCGATACGAATCAATCTGCGGATTTGGTCGACTTTGCCGGATTGATCTTCGCAGCCCTCGCAGTCTGAGGCATGAATTCGGTTGTGTTCCAGTTTGACCTGGATGTTATCGACGTTCAGTCCCTTGCGTTTGGCATACATCCGCAAGGTCATCGAAGTACAGGTGCCAAGTGCTGCGAGTAACAGATCATAAGGCGTTACACCCAGATCGGCGCCGCCCATCGAAGTTGGTTCGTCCGCAACAATATGATGCTTGCCAGCAGATATGTCTTGCGTGAATACTTTGTCACGTTCAGTGACCGTGACTCCGCCGTGATCGTCGGTGGGTTCAGCAGTTTTGGCTGGTTCTGGTGATCCGACAAAACGTGCCGCCCATGTGGCAATGATCGAGGACACGAATTCCGCGTCTTCCTTCTTGCTGAGCAAATGATCGGCTCCGTCTAGCGAGACAAAACTCTTTGGATGTGCTGCGGCACGATAGATTTTTTGAGCGTTGTCCACACCGACTACGCGATCGATCGGCGAGTGACAGATCAACAGTGGCTTTTGGCTTGAGCCAAGTTTTTTTAGCACCGACGTTTCGTTGATGTCATCGAGAAACTGCTTTTTGATTGTGAAGGGGCGACCGCCGAGTGAGATTTCGGCCTGGCCTGTTGCTTCAATCTGCTGCATCGCATTTTCGTCGAACAGATGAGCAACATGTCGCGGTTCGCTGGGAGCGCCGATGGTGGCGACGAGTTTTACTTCTTCGATTTCATCGGCCAGGTCGAGGACCGCTGCGCCGCCAAGGCTATGACCGATCAGAATATTGGGGGCCATGTCCTGCTGCCGCATTGCGTCGATGGCAGCTCGCAAGTCGTCAACGTTGGTAGAGAAATTCGTATCCGCGAATTCGCCTTCGCTTTCTCCCAATCCGGTGAAATCAAATCGCAACACGGTGAAACCACGGTCACGTAAACCGCGTGCGACTCGACTGGCAGCCAGTACATTTTTGCCGCAACTGAAGCAATGAGCAAACAAGGCGACTCCGCGAAGCGGTCTGGCAGTGGGCTCTTCGAGAGATCCTGA
>CAYUNP010000354.1:0-3910 GCA_964446085.1 uncultured Pirellulaceae bacterium | reverse complement strand
AAAGAACGTTTCACCAAACGCCAAAATTCAATTCCCAAACCTGAGCTCGATGAAACGCTTCCCATCGCGGCGCGGTCCGAAGAGATCACCGAAGCGATCCTGAACCATCAAGTCGTCGTCATCAGTGGCGAAACTGGCTCCGGAAAATCGACTCAGCTTCCGCTCATCGCCCTGCAAGCTGGAATTGGAATCCGCGGCATGATTGGGCACACACAACCGCGTCGGATCGCAGCACGCGGAGTCGCCGCGCGGCTTGCTTCACAGATCGGCACGCCGCTGGGCAAGGACGTTGGATTCAAAATCCGATTCGATGACAAAACAGGAAATGACACTTTCGTCAAACTGATGACCGACGGAATCCTGCTGGCCGAAACGCAGTCCGATCGATTCCTGAATCAGTACGAACTGATCATCATCGATGAAGCTCACGAACGATCGCTGAACATTGACTTCCTGCTTGGCGGCCTGAAACGGATTCTGGCCAAACGCCGCGACCTGAAACTGATCATCACTTCTGCGACGATCAACACCCAGCGATTCGCTGACCACTTCACCGTCGACAAAGACAACCCGGTTCCAATCATCAACGTCGAAGGGCGGACCTACCCTGTCGACATTCAATACAATCCGCCGACCAAACCTGACGGCACCGAATCGGAAATGGAAGTCTCCGATCACGTTGTGCAAACCTGTCGCGAACTGATCCGCAGCGAAGACGGTGACATTCTGGTGTTCCTGCCGACCGAAGCCGACATCCGCACCGTCAGCCGAAAACTCAAAGGAGCCCTCGGCGGTTCGCGAATCGAAGTTTTGCCGCTGTATGCGAGGCTTTCAACCGGCCAACAAAACGAGATCTTTCAACCAAAGTCAGCTCGACGAATTGTATTGGCCACGAACGTTGCCGAATCCTCGATCACCGTGCCACGAATCAGTTGTGTCGTTGATACCGGAACGGCTCGCATCAGCCACTACGCCGCCAAAAGCAAAGTCCAACGTCTACCGATCGAACCGGTGTCGCAGGCTTCGGCTAACCAGCGCAGCGGGCGTTGTGGTCGTATCGGCCCGGGCGTTTGCGTACGGCTTTACGCGGAAGACGACTACGAATCACGGCAGAAATTCACGACACCTGAAATCCGCCGCACGAATTTGGCATCCGTCATCCTGCAGACATTGCATCTGCGACTGGGAGACATCGAAGAGTTTCCTTTCATCGATCCGCCGCGCATTGAAGCGATCCGTGATGGATTCAAAACGCTTTTCGAGATCGGTGCCGTTGATGAGAAAAAACATCTCACCAAAGAAGGCCGTCGTTTGGCGCGACTGCCTGTCGATCCGCGCATCGGAAAAATGATCTTCTCAGCCGACCGCGAAGGTTGCCTCGCCGAAGTACTCGTCATCGCATCGGCGCTGGAAATCCAGAGCCCCAAACTTCGTCCAGCTGAAAAGAAACAGGCCGCTGACCAGGCTCATGAACAGTTCGCCGATGAAAGTTCCGACTTCCTGTCGCTGCTGAACATCTGGGATTGGTACCACGAACGAAAAGAAGACCTTTCCAAAAGTCGTCTTAAAAAAGCTTGCGAGCGAAACTTCATTTCGTTCTCACTGATGCGACAGTGGCAGGAAATCTATCGGCAACTCAAATCAATGGTCGGACGCGAAGGGCTGAAGATCCGCAATCGGAAAGACAACTACGACGCGATCCATCGCAGTTTACTGTCGGGTTTGCTTTCCGGCGTGGCGCTACTGGGCGACAAACACGAATTCACCGGCGCCGGCGGAATCAAATTCCATCTCTGGCCAGGATCCGATGTGTTTGGTTCGAAACCCTCGTGGATCATCGCCGCGGAAGTTGTGGAAACAACGAAACGTTACGGTCGCACCGTTGCTTCAATTTCGCCCGACTGGATCGAACGACTGGCTCCGCACCTGGTCAAGCGACGATACACCGATGCCCGCTGGAGTAAAAAGAAACAATCCGTCATGGCATCGGAGCACGTGAGTCTGTTCGGCTTGCCGATCGTGGCCGGTCGCGCGGTGCACTACGGACCAATCGATGCGGAATCGGCGCGAGAGATTTTCATTGAACGCGGTTTGTGCGGTGAAGAGTTTCAGGGAACTCCGGATTTTTACATTCACAATCAGTGGCTCGTTGAAGAACTGGAAAAGGAAACCGCGAAAACAAGAGATCGAAACATGGTCATCGATCCTTTCGTGATTCCTGCTTTCTACGAACAGCACATCCCGGCAGATGTTTTTGACAATCGATCGTTGCTGCAGAAGCTCAAATCCGATCCGAAGCTCGATCAGTCGCTTCGCATGACCAAAGCTGATTTGCTTCCGGGTGCGGACATTGGCAAGTCGGAAGAACTGTTCCCCAACGAAGTTCAAATCGGCTCGATGGAGATTCCCATCGAGTACCGTTTTACGCCTGGCGAGAAGAACGACGGTGCCACGATTCGCTTGCCGGTTGAAGGTGTGAGTCAACTGGACGATGTGCAGACTGGCTGGCTGATCCCCGGCTTGATGAAGTCACGAGTCATCGAACTGATTCGAAGTTTGCCAAAGGCGACTCGTCGGATGGTTGTTCCCGCGCCGGAGACTGCTGACCGCGTCGTTGCCGAAATCGAGTTTGGCAACGGGATGTTCACCGAAGCCGTCGCACGCGAATTGAGTAAAGTCGCCGGTCAGCCAATTTCACCCGGCGAATTCAAGCTTGAAAAACTGTCACCGCATTTGAACGTGAACGTGGAAGTCGTCGACGAGCAGGGCGAAGTCATTGCCGAAGGGCGAAGCGTCTCTGAAATCCGTCAGCAGTTAGGACCGCAGCACGTTTCATCGATCGTCGACGTCAAGGACGAAACATGGACCCAGGATGGTCTAACTGAATGGAACTGGGGAGACCTACCGACGGAAGTTCCAATTCAGCGCGGCGCGACCAGCCTGAAAGCTTTTCCGGCAATCATTGATCAGCAAGACAGCGTCGGGTTGCGACTGACGGATTCCAAAGAGAGTTCCGAATCGAAGACCCGCAGCGGGCTGGTTCGTCTGTTTCGCATCATGAACCGAAAGGGCATCAAGTCGCAAGTGAATTGGCTGCCAGAATTCGACCAACATACGATGTTGCTGTCGCGATTCGTGGCGACCAAAACGTTGAAGGACGATCTTGGCGACCTGATCACACGCATTGCGTTTGTTGAACGTGAGAAAATTCCACGAACCGAAGCTGACTTTGCGGCGCTGAACGCCAATGCGATTGAGCGAATTTCAATCGCCACACAATCAGTCGCCAAATGGCTTCCCAAATTTTCTGCTGCGGCTCATGCAACCGATCTGGCACTGGGGAAGATTCCTGCGTCGCGCGGCACAACGAAGCATGACATCAAGAGTCAACTTTCTGCATTGACGGCCGAGGGCTTCCTTGGATCAACTGCCTGGATGTGGCTCAAGGAATATCCGCGGTACTTTGAAGGCGTTGCCCGACGGATCGAAAAAATCACAAGCCTGGCCGCGGAAAAGGATCGCGAACTTTCTGACGAAATCGAATTCTTCTGGACGAAGTACCAGGAACTCCAATCGCAACACGACGCTGTGAGCATCGTCGATCCCGAACTGCTACAGTTCCGTTGGATGATCGAGGAATATCGCGTTTCGTTGTTTGCACAACAGCTCGGCACCGTGATCAAAGTTTCCGGCAAGCGACTGGAAAAACAAATGGACAAGGTGCGGCGAGTGTAGTCCACACACCTACAAGAAAGCAGCTTTGCGTAAAAAACTGCGTCACTCCAAAGCCCCTACAAAAGCAGAGGCTTTGGTGACGCGCGGGTCGCCTGGCTTTCCCAAGGTCCACTATCCGTTCGACTCTGCCATCGCAGGTCGCTGTGGACGATCGGGACGTTTTGGAGCTTCTGCT
>CAYUNP010000353.1:0-3929 GCA_964446085.1 uncultured Pirellulaceae bacterium | reverse complement strand
GCGTGCCGAATGGAATGCAGGACAAATACGCAGCATTTTCAGGACATGGCGTCTCCGACCAGCGCCGCCCACAGTAGTTTTTTCAGTGCCTTGCTACAGGTTGACGGTAAGAATTACTGCGTCGCTTGCTGAAGAAACTCTTCAGTGGCCGAGACCATGTTGTCCGCGTAGGGATCATCGAACAGTTCAAGGTGGCTTCCGGGCACTTCGATTCGCCGCAAATTGGCAGCAACTCCGGACCAGCCAAGCGTTTCATCGGTTCTGAACTTGGAACTGTTGTCCGTGGCTACGACCAGACTCAACGGCATCGCAAAAGATTGCGGTTTGTAGATCTCTTCGACGGCCATGTGGTGCTCGCGACATTTCTTGTGACGCCAGAAACCGCCCGCTTGATCACCGTTGGACATTCGCTTGGCCAATCGGTTCTCCAGTTCAACCGTGGCTCGATCCTGAACAGCCTGTCCGATCCGTTTCGTCAGTTGCATCGATTTCGTCAGAGCCGATCCTGACTCCTGATTCCGCCAGAATGATTTCAGACGATCGATCGCAGAGTTATGCTCAAGCAGCTCCGGGTTGGGGACGTCGTACAACAGCGTCATTTCAGCTCGCAATCCGCGGCTTTCCAACTGCTGAGCAATTTCCAAAGCGATAACGCCGCCAAACGAATACCCGGCCAGAAAGAACGGTGACGCCGACTGAACCTGGAGAATCTGCTCGATATAAGCCGCTGCGATTTCTTCAACTGTCTCGGGGATGACGTGGTCCGTGTCCTGCAAGAACGGAGACTCAATTCCATAAATCGGTCGGTCGGTCTTCAAACGATTGGCAAACTCACGGTAAAAGAGAACCGATCCGTCGGCGCCATGAATCAGGAACAACGGAGGCTCGCTGGATGTTGTTTCCTTCAGCGGAATCACCCAATCAGCGTACGCTTGAACGTCTTCATCTGTGGCGGAACCTGATCCCGCGTCTTTCGTAAGCCCCATTTTCTTGATCAGCTTGCGAGGCGTTGGGCTGTTGATCAAGTGCGAAATCGGAATCAGATTTCCGAACGCCTGTTCAATCTCCACGATCATACCGATCGCCATCAGTGAGTCGCCGCCGAGTTCAAAATAGTTGTCATCGAGTGTCAGTTCTTCGTTATTGAACTGCAGACACCAAATTTTCAACATGACTTCGGCTGGGTCACCATTGGCGTTGGATAAATCAGACGCACATTCCGAACGTGATTTGATTCGCGTTTCGCGACCATCGGCAATATAAAATTCCTGGCGGTCAGCAAATGGCTTTCGCGACAATACGACCCGCTGGTGATCGTCGTTGTTGACGATCTCAACGAGGGCACGCGTTCCTTCAACGATGGAAAACGAGTTGTCCGCAAGCTCTTCCATCAGCGCCGAAGACTCTGCCAGTCCCTCATTGGCTCGGGCCGCCATCCCGGCGCCGCGAAACGCTGGCCAATTGATGCTGGACGTTTTAATGCCGGCTTGATTCATCGAGGTCGCCAACCCGTCGAGGCTGGCATTGGCAGCGCTGTAATCGAATTGTCCAAACAGGCCGATGTCGGATGCGATCGACGAAAACAAAACGACGAATCCAAGGTTCGGAAAACTGTCTCTGACTACATCGCAGCAAACGCTCGCTGAAAGGGACTTGGCAGTGTAGACCGCTTTGAGATCCGTATCGGTCTTGGTTGCCAAGGCACCGTCTCGCAAGATGCCCGCGGTGTGCAGCAGGCCGTCGACGGGACCAAAATCAGATTCGATCTGTTGCAGCGCCGAAAGAACCTGAGCCCGATCGCTGACATCGGCAACGAATGTCTTCACGTTGCAATGCGATTGCAATTCCTGCATGTCGCGAATCCGTTGCTGAGTTTCCTCAGCGGAGGCGTCTGTTTCAGACAACACTTCAGACCACGAAGATTGAGGCGGCAAGTCATTTCTGACAACCAGTCCGATTTTCAAATCGTTATATTGTTTGGCGAGTTCGATGGCCATGTTTCTGGCCAGTCCACCCAGTCCGCCAGTGAACACGTAGACGCCACCGTCTTTGAATCGCTGAACTTGCTCAGAAAGTTCGACTTGTTCGTACGTCTGGCGCCACCACTGTCCGGATGCGAAAACCAATAGAGGCTCGTGCGTGTCGGATTGCAGCAACCGATTGAAATCATTTGACTTCGCAAGAGTAACCAACTGGCCCGGATCGGAAATGCTCAGGACTTTGGTGACGATTGCAGGATACTCTTTCTGAATCACAGCACATCCGCCAGCGATGGCTCGATGTGCTGGATCGACAGCCGCGCCCGGATCAACGTGAGCACACGAACGCGTCAGAACCGTCAGCGGCACAGGTCGCTCAACTGCCACCTCGCCAACTGCCTTCGCAAGCCACGCGACACTGATGGATGCCGTCGTGTTGTCGCGCCAGAACGACTCGGCGGAAAACTTCTGATTTGGCTCAGCTGCTTCATCGAGAGTCCAGCCATGAATCACGCCCGAGATGTGTCCGTGTTCGGCGACCAGTTGCTCGATTAGCTGTGTGTAGTCGGACTGTTCACCGGCTCGGATTACGAAACGATTGTTTGCCGATGCCGTAAACTCAGATCCGTGAGCCACCAGTGCGATTGGGGATTCCTGCGAGCTAACACCCAACCATTTCGCCACGTGTTCCTGTGTGATTTCAGAGTCACTGATCAACGCCAGCCAAACACCAGGGCCTTTGTCCACTTCGGTCTCAAACCGATCCTGTCGATGTACGTCCAGTCGAGCCTGTTTCCAGGTGGGCACGTTGTACCAGGTCGAATCGGACTCGGCAGCCGAATCGGATCCGATCGTCTCCTGCGGCAAACGATAAGTTTGTTCATTGAACGGATAGATCGGAAGCGGAACTCTTCGCGGTCGTTCTGATTGTGGTTCGATCTTCGACCAGTCGACGTCCAGGCCCGCGGCCCAGGCATTCCCCAGTGCGACTCGAGCAAACCGACATGCATCCTGATCCTTCTCTTTGGGGTGCGGGATCGTTGAAACGGCAGCGTGATTGGAACCAGCGAAATGCGAACGGGAAATTTGCGTCAACGTGTGACCCGGCCCCATCTCAATCAGCAGCATGTCTTCCTGCAGTTCTTCCGCCAGAGCATTCAGATTGTCTGCGAAGCGAACCGTCGAACGGACTTGCCGTGGATAGTACTGAGGATCAGTCGCTTCTTCTTCCGTTATCCATGTGCCAGAAACGTTGGAAAGATAAGGAATGCGCGGCGGATTAAGCTTGATACTCTGAACGATTTCCGCAAACTCATCGAGCATCGGCTCCATCATCGTGGAGTGGAATGCGTGCGAAGTTCGCAACTTTTTGGAGTGGATGCCTTTTGATTCCAGCTTCTTCGCAAATTGATCGATCGCTGTATCGTTTCCGGCAACGACGGCGACTTCAAGGCTGTTGATGACGGCCAGATCAAGTTCGGTCTCAGATTTTACCAGGGACGCAATTGGAGTCTCCCCGTGCATCACCGCCAGCATGGATCCGCTGGGCATCGATTGCATCAATCGTCCACGGTGAGCGACGACGCGAATCACGTCCTCAAGGCTCATCACTTCCGCAAGCGCGACCGCCACGTACTCGCCAATGCTATGCCCCAACATCGCATCGGGCTCGACGCCCCACGATTGCCACAATTTGGCTTGGGCATACGAAACGCAGAACAAAGCGATTTGCGTAAACTGCGTTTGGTTAATGTCGTGCTGGGGATTGTCTGAGAATAGCCAACTGATCAAACCGTCGGGCAAGGTTGAAGTCACGATCCGGTCGCACTGATCCAACACATCGCGAAACACGGGTTCACGTTCATAGAGTTCTTTCGCCATTTGCGAGTACTGAGAACCCTGGCCAGAAAACAGGAACACAGTTTTTCGTGAGCACGCTTTGACCTTGGA
>CAYUNP010000352.1:0-3954 GCA_964446085.1 uncultured Pirellulaceae bacterium | reverse complement strand
ATTGGACGAATCCGTAGCGCCCCTTGAATTCTTCATGCAGGGATTCAAGCTTCCCCTCAGGCTCCGACAGGTTGATTCCCTTGCATAAAGTGAACTCTACGAATCTCGAAATCAAACGAATCGCCGCTGCAAACATACTCGATTGAACGAATACACTTCACATAGTATCGGGTAAGGTGAATTTCGACTAAACTTTCAAACGACACCCTCGCTTGTCAGAAGGGGATTGATTCTCGCCCCGCGATTCAGGCAAGGCACTGGTCAGTATTTTCTGCAAGGTTTGGATTTGCGGATTTCGGTTGGTTTATTCGACTTGAATTTATGTCCGAAGAAAAAGCACGAGAAACGATCCGCGACGGCGAAGTCGTTCGACATGGGCCGTATCCGGAATTTACCTGGCCCGCGATTATCGTTGGCTGGATTTTGGGGGCGCTGATCGCGGTCTCCATCAGCTACGCTGCCCTGAAACTTGGATTCTCGATCGAAGGATCGGAACTCGCGGCGATCCTCGGGTGGGGTGTGCTTCGAGGCCTGATGCGCCGAACAAGTATTCTTGAAAACAACATCAATCAAACTGTTGCCTCGGCAGTCAACGGAGCTTCGTCGGGCATCATGTTTTCCGTGCCGGCTCTCTTTATCCTGAGCAAGAAAGAAGGGCTCTCCGAAGTTGCCAACTTCGATGTGCCGCTGATGTTGTTTGCCTGCATCGCTGGAGCCTTTATCGGTTTGGCGTTTGTTATTCCTTTGCGAAAGCAGATGATCGACTTCCAGCGACTGCCCTACCCGGGTGGAATTGCTGTCGCCACGATCCTCAAATCACCCGGTGCCGGAATCCAAAAAGCCATCCTCCTGTTTGGAGCTGCGATCGTATCGGGGCTGTTTTGCCTGTTGGTAAAACATGGGCTCGCCATGCCCGGTGGCGTCGGATTTGAAGACATCGATCTGGGAGCGAGCATTGGATTTCCGCCGAGATACAGCCTGATCGTTTTCTGTTCGCTGATGACCGTTGGAGTTGGTTTCCTTTCCGGTAAAGGAGGATTCTGGTTTGGAGCTGGCGGGTTTATTTGTTACTGGTTGCTCTCACCAGTGATTGCCAACATCGGTGCTCCTGAAATGCAGACTCTGGTGGAGTCGCCATTCAAGATGCGAAAGTACATTTATAAGCCCTCTGGAATCGGGATGCTGATCGGAGCAGCGCTGGGCGGCATCATCATGGCTTTTCCACTCATCAAGAATGCCATTAGCTCGATGAGCCGATCTGGCAAAAGCGGCGACAGCGCGTCGAAAGACGAGATGCCGATTGGGCTTCTGGCTTTGGCGATTGTTGCCGGAGCGGTTTGCCTCGTGTGGCTGGCTTTCAAGTCGGTCCCTTCGATGTCCATCGCCGCAGCGTTCACGATGGCTGGACTGGGGACGCTATGGATCTGGATTGCGGGCGTGATTGTTGCCGAGTGTGTCGGGCGGACGAACTGGTCGCCGCTGTCAGGAATGACACTCATCGCCATTACGATTCTGATCGTTATTGCAACAAGCTGGGGGATGAACAAAGCAGACACGATCGTCAGTTGCATGCTCGTCGGAGCTGCAATTTGCCTGGCGATCTCACAAGCCAGCGATATGATGCTGGACCTGAAATCGGGATACATTGTTGGAGCCGTTCCACGGCGACAGCAAATGGCACAGTTTGTTGGTGCCTGGCTTGGGCCGTGCATCGTGATTGGCCTGATGTTTCTGCTGGAAGCAAGCGGCAAACCGCCAACCATCGAAGGCGAGCAACCTCAAACCGTGGCTCAATCAGTCGACATTGATGACAAGGCATACGGAATCGGAAGCAAAGAACTTCCCGCTGCCCAGGCCAGCGCCCTGGCAAGCGTCATTGAAGGGCTCGTTGATGGTGACGTTCCTGATTATCGCTATACCGCAGGAGGCGTGCTTGGCCTGTTGCTGGCGGTCAGTGGACTGGGTGGAATCGGCGTGATGGTCGCCCTCGGATTTTACATGCCCTTTAACATTGTTCTGACCTACACGTTTGGTTGTTGTCTTCGAATTCTATGCAACAAAACCGCCGGTAACCGGTGGGCGGAAGAATTTGGGATCCCGATCGCTGCCGGCTTGATCGTGGGTGAAGCCCTGGTGGACGTTGGCAATGCGTTGGTCAAAGTGTTTTTAGGTTGATGCTGGAAACAGATTCAAGAGACTTCAAATGAAAATTCTCGGACAAGTTTTATTGTGGGCTGGGTTCCTTGTTGGCTCCCTGGCAACGGTATTCAATGCCGACTCAAAGGGCGTCAAGTATTTGAAGTCGCTAACTGACGATGATGCGGAGAAAGGCCGCTACGAACTTCCAGATCTTTCCGGAGTCGTCGTGCCCGAGGATGGTTGGCATCTGATTCCGTGGACGTGGTACATCCCGGCTGCCGTCGTCTGTGTTGCCGGCATTGTCATGATTCGCCTGGGAAGTTCTGCCCAATCCCAGAAATCAGAAAAGAGTGAGGCGAGTCTTGCCGAGATCAGGGAGCGAATTGCCAATGTTATTGAAAGTGTTTCGCGGCTTTCAAAAGAGACAGACACACTTGCTCCCAGCAAGATAGCCAAGCGCATTGATGATGACATTGCTGACGACTTGAGAGTATTCGCTGACGGTCGGGACAGCATCACTCTGGAGTACGGCCTGAACGTGTTTGCTGATGTGATGACTCAGTTTGCTGCTGGCGAGCGTGCCATTAACCGCGCTTGGAGCGCGTCCGCCGACGGTTACGTTGACGAAGCAGCAACCTGCCTTCAGCGGGGCGAGCAGTTGATGCGTGCGGCACAGGAAATTCTTGAGAATGCTCCACAGGTGCCAAGCTCGAGCTAAAGGCCCATTTCATAACCAGCTTTGGATGCCAGAGACGCATTTTCAGCAGTGGCTTTTGCGACATCGCGGACAGCGAAAACCAACGGCATCAAGTTTGACTTCGGCAACCAAAGTGTTGCTGTCGCAGTCGCATCGACATTGTCAGCAGATCTCCAACAGGACAGCTTCGGAATCGAACGAAACTGATTCAAAATCATGGGTCAGTTCTTTTTATGCGCTCACCGGTTACCATAGGGAAATCATTTTAAATTTCGAGTTCGTTTCATTTGGTCAGGCCGAGAGCAAAATTCATGTCAGAAAAGCCAATTCAACTGCAGCCATTGGACGAACACAATCTTGAGCTGGAGTCCAATGTTCACCCGGCAGACTGGACAAACCCAACACCCAACGCCGACTACCATCTGGTTGTGATTGGCAGGAACAGCTGGCCTGGTTTCCGCTGCCGGAGCCGCTGGACTGGGCGCGAGAGTCGCCTTGATCGAGCGTGAACTCATGGGCGGTGATTGTCTGAACGTAGGTTGCGTCCCCTCGAAAGGCGTTATCGGAACCGCGCGGGTTGCTGCCACCGTGCGCGAGGCGTCAACTTTTGGTGTCGATGTTCCTGATGGAGCGGCCGTAAATTTTGGCAAAGCAATGGAGCGTATGCGCATGAAGCGTGCTCACATTAGCCCTGCTGATTCGGCCAAAAGATTCTCTGAACTTGGCGTAGATGTCTACTTCGGACAAGGTAGCTTTGCCGATGGCAACACGATCCATGTCAAAACCGAAGCCGGCGAAACGACTGAACTCAAATTTAAAAAGGCAGTCATTGCGTCGGGAGCTCGAGCCGCCGCGCCACCCATCAAAGGGCTCGACAGCATCGAGTATCTGACCAATGAAAATCTGTTTTCGCTTACTGAACTTCCAAAGCGATTTGGAATTATCGGCAGCGGCCCCATCGGCAGCGAGATGGCTCAGTCTTTCGCCCGCTTTGTCACCGGTGGTGTCGCTACGCTCAACCACCGGCTAATGGCTGCAACTCCTTCGGAGTATTTTTAAACTAAGTGCCATTGGTGGTTAGAATGGATCAATCTGCTCTACACAATTGGACCCGTTCC
>CAYUNP010000351.1:0-3972 GCA_964446085.1 uncultured Pirellulaceae bacterium | reverse complement strand
GCGTGATACATCGCGTTGAGTGACTTTACGAGGCTGTCGCAGATCGTTTTCAGTTCTTCGATCGTAATGTTGCACTCGTCAAACTGGTTGTCGTCGAGCTTCTTCTTGGAGATCTCGTTGACCAGGTTTTCAATTCGAGCCGGCGTTGGCTCGCGCAGCGTTCGGCTGGCACTCTCAACGGCATCGGCCAACATCATGACCGCCGCTTCGCGCATCTGTGGTCGCGGACCAGGATAGCGGAAGTCCGCCTCATCGACACCGACCGCAACACCATCATTTTCTTCTTCCGAATTCTTGATCGCCCGACGATAGAAAAACTCGACCATCGTGGTGCCGTGATGCTGTTCGATCAATTCAATAATTCTTGGAGGCAGCTTGTGGTTGCGAGCGATCTCAACGCCGTCTTTAACGTGAGCCACGATTACCAATGTGCTCATGCTGGGCGTCAGATCATCGTGTTTGTTGACGCCACCGGCCTGATTTTCAATGAAGTACTCGGGCTTTCGCAACTTCCCGACATCATGGAAATAGGCAGCTACGCGACAGAGTAAACCGTTGGCCCCAATCGCATCAGCGGCAGCTTCGCTGATCGAGGCAACATTGATGCAGTGGTTGTAAGTTCCTGGCGCACGTTGTACCAGTTCTTTCAGCAACGGATGATTCGCGTCGCTCAGTTCGAGCAACCTTGCGTCGGTCTGGATTTCGAACCAGCCTTCCAGGAACGGAAGCAGGTTCGTCATCAACAGGCCGGCAGCAAACGTTCCCGCTGAAAACAGAATCGCATCGGTCAGCAACGCCTGCTGTGGCGGTTGACCCAGCATAAATCTGACTCCCAATACCGTTGGGAAAACGATTGCGGCAGATGTGAGTCCCACATTCACCAGGCGTGTGCGACTGCGGATCTTTCTACTATAGAAAGCCGATGTTGATGAAGCCGCCATCAAAATGACAAACTCATCCAGTCCGTATCCGTGAGCAGCGCAAAACGCAAAGCACACCAATCCGGTTGAAAACAGAGCCAACTCGACGTGGTAGGCGATCGCAATCGTCATCGCAAATAACACAATCGGAACGACTTCGGCTCGCCAGGTTGGGTACAACGACAACCACCATGCGGTGGCCAGCGTGACGGTGATTAGCCCAAGTAGCAGTGCGAACGAACTCAGATCGTCCATCAAATGACGGTCGCGATAATAGAGGTACTGCGAGAGCATGGAAAACACTGCTGCAAACAGACCGATAAACGATAGCGAGCGAATCATTCGCGCCGACCACAATTCCGTGTTGGTTCGCGTATCATGTTCCGCACGCAGCAACTTCAAATCGGCTTCGTTGATTGGAACCCCAGCCTTGATACCACGACGTTCAGGGTCTTCGGCATTGGACTGTTCCAACGGTTCACCGGGTTGATACGTTTTCTTGAGCGGTTTGATCTCCCTGAGCGTTTCGGTGACCCGTTTTTTGGTCGCTTCCTGATTCCATGTCAGCGTGACCGGCAATTGTGGTTTCAGCCATCGAAAAATTGCATTGCCGACAAATTCCGGATCGGTGATTGTGTCCGGCTTCAATTTCAATTCGCTAATGATCTTGGCTTGCAATTCACCAATGACTTCGGCTTTGCGGACACTCGAAACAGCGACTCTTGTAGCGATGTTGATGTCGCCTACATACACGTCAATGTCTTCGAGGTTCCCGTCTCCAAACTCATGTGCCAGAGTTTCCAACAGGCCATTTTTGTCGATCTCGATAAAAGCCCGATCAACGGCATCGCGAAGTGATACAAGCTCTGTGTCTTTCTCCAAAGCCACTCTGAAGCGGTCGAGATTTGTCTCCAGCGGTTCCTTGGGTTTAGTCTCCTTTGGCTCTGTTGTCTCCTCTTCCGAAGTCTCCGCCGGTTCTGGTGTTTCGGCTGCTTCTGGTTTCGGGTCGGTTGCCGGTTCCGGTTCAGTCGACGGTTCTTCTACTGCTGGTTGCGGGACCACCAAAGGAGGAACGGTAGCGGCAACCGTACCATCAGGGTTCAGGAAGAACTTGTTCAACGCAGAACGGTCAGTGATCTCTGCAAACTGCTTTTCCTTGATCGCAAAAATGTCTTCGGCCAAAGCCTGCCGTAATTGCACGACTGCCTGCTGATCATTCGCGTAGTAACACAACAGGTTTCTTTGGGTGCGTTGTTTTTCCTGTTCGGTCGCCTGAAGGTCATCAAACTCAAACGTAATTCGTGCGTGCAAGTCTCGGAACGGGGCTTCACGAACACGATAGGAGAAAGCAGGCGCCCAGCCAGTCATCACGACCCAAAGAACGCTGGTCGCGAGTGCGCAAAGGGCAACGCGAGCCCATACGTCACCACGCTGGAAAAATTCAGTGGCCGTTTCGAACGGTGCCTTGGGAGGCTTCAGCGTCCAACGCTTGCGTTGCAGGGATGAATTCGACATGGTCTGGAAAAGCCAGATACTTCACCTGGAAGTTCGCCAATGGCGATGGCGAAACTAGCTTTCCTTCTCCGTTTTTCGAGGAGTACGTGAACCGTTTGAACGAGCCGAGTGTTTTTCGGGATGGTCGTAAGCGTTTACGATATCCGTTACCAGGCGATGTCGCACGATGTCTTTTGCTGTCAATCTTGCGATAGCAACGCCATTGATCGCTTTCAGACGGGAAACAGCGTCTAAAAGCCCGCTTTGCATTTTATGTGGCAAGTCTACCTGGGTGGGGTCACCAGAGACAACAATCTTGGAACCGCTACCCATTCGTGTCAGAAACATCTTCATCTGGGAGATCGTTGTGTTTTGAGCTTCGTCCAGAATGATGAACGATTCGTTTAAAGTTCGGCCACGCATGTAAGCCAGTGGACAGACTTCGATCACATCGCGTTCCATCAATGCTACGGATTGATCGTAGCCAATCATCTCGTGAATCGCATCCAGTAGCGGACGAAGATACGGATTGATTTTGGCTTGTAGATCACCGGGCAGAAAACCAAGTGACTCGCCAGCTTCAACGGCGGGTCGGACCAGAACAATTTTTCTTACTTGCTGATTCTTGAGGGCTTCGACGGCCATTGCGACGGCAAGATAGGTCTTTCCGGAGCCCGCAGGGCCAATCGAGAAAACAAGATCCTTTTTGCGAACTGAATCAACATAGTTTGCTTGCCCAGCGGTTCGTGGTCGAATCTCTTTTCCGAGAGCCAGTGTTTCGATCGAAGCCGTCCGCGCCTTTGGCATGGCTTCACCCGTAACACGAGCAATGGTCTCATCGAAGAGAGCTGGCGTGAGGTTGCCGCGACGACGCACGATTTCACTAAGCTGCTCGATCACGTCGGTCGCATGGGCAACGTCGTTTTCGTCATCGCCATTGACTTTGATTTGTCCGTTACGATGCGTGATGCTAACTTTGAACTTGTCACGCAATCGACGCAAGTGTTGATCCCGAGCACCAAAGAGTGGCAGCGCCATCTGTGGATCGGTCATCTGAATGGTAGCTTCAGTCATGTTGTTGCGATGGTTTATTGCACCGCACCTGAAGGAAAAAAACCCCGGCGACAATTTCCCGTTTGAAATAGCCAACCGGAGGAATGGTTAATTATAGCTGATGCGTAAGGGACAGCAGTTGTTGTAGGGGGTTCGCGCAGGAAAAATTTGTTTGTAGCGGTCATGCAGACAAAGGGATTGCACGCTATTTCACTTTTTTCAGATTCTCAGGCCCGGGAACCTGTTGGACATTCCGTAGACTCGGGAAAATTAATGTAAAGCAAAGAATTCGCCTCGCATCGATGGGCCGCTATTGAGAGAAGGTGGCATAGGCTTCCAGCCTGTGAACTTAATGTCGGCGCGATCACAGGCTGGAAATGCTGGAAGCTTATGCTCGTGCCCATGTTGGTTGCATCATCGAAGGCCGCGACACCGGCGCACAGGTGGCATAGGCTTCCAGCCTGTGGACATTATGTCGGCGCGATCACAGGCTGGAAGCCTATGC
>CAYUNP010000350.1:0-4005 GCA_964446085.1 uncultured Pirellulaceae bacterium | reverse complement strand
AGCGAATTCCAACTATCTTTGTCAAACCGGAAGAAAGTTGATTCCAAACTCCCTTGTCGACACTTGCGAGATTTTCTAACCCCGAAAAGTATCGACCACACTCGTCAACTCACCAAGTGCTATGTCATATTGCTATGTCATTTTTACGAAATAGGGTCATCATATATGTCACGGATCAGTTAATTCAATTCGAGACAAAGCGGTTGGGACTCTGCAAGAATGTACTTTGATCTACAAAATCATTTGAAGATGGTAGCCGCTCTGTAAGGACCTGTTATCCGAACGCGTCAAAATTCTAAGCAATGTATTGTCAGGGAAGATTAATTCATTTTTGATGGGATGCTTCTATGTTATGGGCGATTTTGGCAGTGATGGCTATTGGCAGCTTTGTGGTTTCCACCGTTGTTTTTTTACTGGTAGTTGCTGCAGCCAGGTCCGACTTGCTGGTAAATCAAATTTCGCCAGATGAACCGCTCGATTACATCGACGCTCCGGAATTTCAACCGGTTTTCGAACAGCGACAGAAGATTGTCATCCTGGATATTCAGTATCCAAACTTCAGATATCCTCCCAGCGATGTCGCGTAGCGAGTCGCAGGCTGCAACGGTTAGACCGCAAACGCATGCCAGACGACATGGCAATGTTCATTCATCGGCACGCAGTATTTTTTCCATCTTCCTGCCCTTGGCCAACTCGTCGACCAACTTGTCCAGATACCTTGCCTTTTGAATCAGTGGGTTCTCCAGATCTTCAACCCGGTATCCACAAATGACGCCCGTAATGAGATGCGCATTTGGATTCAGTTTGCATTTTTTGAAAAAGGTCTCAAAAGTCACTTCGTCATCGATCAGTGATTGCAACTTCTTTTCACCGTACCCAGTGAGCCACTTGATAACTTCGTGTAGCTCTTTTTTCGTTCTGCCTTTCTTTTCCACTTTTGCGACATAGTGAGGATAGATTGACGCGAAAGTCATCTTTGCAATACGCTCTTCTGTACCTGGAGGTGGTTTTTTCATTGTAAGTCAGTGTTATGTTCGGTTAGGACCTGACACGCTTAACAGGAATCGGCAACTCTGACCGAAGTTGTGCTGTCAGCTTACCAAACGGTTTCAAAGTTGCGACAGATCTCAACAAATTGAACCGTTCCATGCCACCACTATTTGCAACTACGAAATTGAGTTCAGAACAGGAATCGCCCGCGTTGCCTCCCTCTTGCCAGGAAGTCAGACATTCAATATTGATATTCTCGCAGGTCGAAAATTTCATCCCACGATCGGGCAAAGAAATTTCACCAGTGCCTCTGTCGTATCTGAGAATCGGACCCCGCCTGATTGAATTTCGAAATCGGATGTAGGTGTAGGTATCGAAAACAAGACAGGTCGCCACTGCAACAACGACAATAAAGCAATAGACCCACCAGGGATTCTCCTTCAATGTCGCCAAGTAAAAGAAGCCAGTGAAGAAAGCAAGAAAAACAGGTTTGAGACAACCATCATCGACCAGGCGATTCCGAGCGGCTCAAGGCTAATGTACTGATCGTCTACAACCAGATGATAAGTCATCAAATTATCGTAGCCACCACCTCCAATCAAGTGATACGTTTCATCCTGGTTGGTGTCATTCATTCCTGATCGCAAGCCATTGAAAGTTGAGTGTCATTCGAAAGCCTGATGGCTGCCAACTGGGATTGTGTACCCTTTGTGTGCATCAACGCAAACGTGTTGCGGTCAAAACCATAAATGGCGCTGTGTTGGTGTCAAAGGAAACTGGACGCGGCAATACCTGACCTGGTGTTTTGTTGGAAGGTATCATCGGCATCGCGATTTGCAGTTTCTCTTCACTCAATTTGAATATGCATGGAAGAGAATCAACTTGGCCGTCTTTTTCTCGCACAAGCTCAAGTTCATTATGCTCAGCCTCCACATTGATCTCAATTCTCATTTGAGAAAACGTTTTGATCGGTGTTCCCCCGGAATCGGCATTAAAAACCCCGTCGGAAATCTCAATGGTCTCAGGCATACCAGGTTGAGGTCGCTGTGACTGTCCACGAAACTCGATTGTGTCAACCTTCCAGTTTCCGTTTAGCAAATCAACGGCTAACTCACCATCGGTACCAGCAGATTGTTCGGCCGTTGAATCAGGCTCATCAACTGGAGTGACCGGCGCTGGCGCATTTGCTGGTGCTGGAGCATCGCGTAGCATTTCGCCTGGAAGACAGCCAACGAGAAGGATTAGAAGTAGAGGAAAGTATCTCACGTTTTAAGTCTCCAATAATTCAATTTTGTTACGGACTTACCCGGTACAACTTCTGCTTTCGCCATGCCCGGTTGGATTTTTGAGAGCAGACTGCGATCCATCGCTGGTCATAACCCGACGCGTGAGCGAAGGATCGATCCCTCGCTCACGCGTCGGGTTATGATCAACAGCTCGCCATCCGCGAAAAACGCGATCACCGAACTTGCACATACGTTACTCCAACGATCAAACGCGCCGCCCAACCATCGCACGCAGTCGCCTTCGGCTTGCCGTTAAACGAAGGTCCAAGAGGCAGTTTAAGGTCCGCCAAGGTACCTTTTCTCGTTTCCTGTGATGCGAAGGTCGCATCGGTATGCAGCGTATCCAGCGAGAGTCGCCGTCATTGAACCTGCTTCGTTTAACGGCAAGCCGCAGGCGACTGCGCAACCCAACGATCAACGCGCCGCATCGGCTGCGTTGGGCCTCGCACTCATGATGGCTTGGACTAAATACCATTTAACTGATGCGTCTTTCTCGGTCACAAGAGCTTCAAGCAACGAAAGCCTTACTCGCAAGCCGGGTTTGGCGTGAACATGTGGTTGACGATTCCTATCGTTTAGCGCCGAAAAAACCAATTTTGTATCCTTGGGCTTTGAGATACCCCGTCGCATTTGAATTGGCAACGAACATCACAATCAGACCGATCAATGGAGCGGGAATCAGAACGCCGACCGCATAAAGATAACGCGTCGAACCGGGAAACAAAATTTTGCCCATCCGAAAAATACCAATGCAGGCGCAAATCGCGGCCGCAAGCAGGCACAAGAGTCCAAAGCACAGAACGATTGCAAACATTGGGGTAACGACAGGATTCTCCTGCGTGCCTTCCAAAAACATGTTCGACATAAACAGGATTGGCGTCGAACACAAATAGCCAACAATTGAGTAAATCAAAAGTTTTTGGCCCGACACCACAATGGCAGCGTCTGCCGAAGTCGTTTGCTTACCAAGCGGAGTCTGCGGTGCATTGTAAGGATTTGTCATGAGTGCGTCTTTAAAAACCAGGCCAGATACCGTCTGTGATCACCGCACCGGAATCAGTGATCGTCCAATTCAATAACGCGCGCAAGTCCGGTTTTGCGTGCATCAGATTGTTATCCAGACGACCGGGTGAATTCTCGCTTTATTGTATCATTTTTGAGGGCAGAAATTCAACTTGCCTGTTGTTAATTGCACGACTCTGTAGCGGGTGCAAATCATCGCATCACCATTCGATACATTCACAACCACATTCGCGTCCTTGCCGTACCATTAATTCCTGAACTCCTGGCTTGTCGGATACCTAATGACGAGCGCGAACAAAGTAGCCCAGTCTGCCCAATAGATACAGTCGAAATTGCGCCAATGGTGACTTCTGGTTTGTGGTAATGTGTCCAAAGTCCATTTCCATTCAAAATTTTGGGAGTGTTTGAATTGGAAAAGAAGTGCGTTCTGTCGACGCGGACTGGCAGGCGTCTCACTTTGGAAATTGAGTCTCAGGGCCAAATCGTTGCCTCAAGAGTCCGCCTAAACATAATTCCAGCAACAGCAGCCAACCCCTGGTCTGCTCAATTTAGATGATGTTTGGCTTTGGTCTGACGTCGCCCCCCTCCCTCAATCCTTCCCCTTTTCTGATCAACCGCTCCGTTTCTCACGAGCAGTTCCTTTCCCCTTTTTCTGGAGGTTAACTGTGAAGTTTTCCCAGCCACTTTTATACGCCCAAGCTGATAT
>CAYUNP010000349.1:0-4048 GCA_964446085.1 uncultured Pirellulaceae bacterium | reverse complement strand
TAGCCCAGCCGTTTCCTATGCGACGAGCCATGCTGTCCGAAAGAACTCGCTAACCCTTTTCTTCCCTCAGCTACGGCCCCTTTTTCTTCCTGGCAAGGACAATTGACACGCTGGAAGTTCAGGATCTCTGGCGCTTCGTGCTCGTATTGAAGTCAGCTCTACTTGCGCAACTTCGACGCTGGAGTGATCTTCACCTTGTCTTTGGCTTTCTCGACGGCAACATCTTCTGCCAAAACTTCGACGGCTTTGGCAAGTTGAGCGTCTCCGCCGCCGGGTGAGTTCCAGGTCGGGTCGTTCCAGAACGCAATGTCAGGCTCGCAACCGTTCAATTCCATGTCTTCGCCCGTCGTTGCCAGGTACCAGCCCCTCATCGGCATTCGTACCGATCCTCCGTCGAGCAACCCAACCGCGCCTGTGCTGATAACACCGCCGGCGGTTCGCATCCCAACCAGACGCCCGCGACCTGTTTGCTTTACGGCATGACTGACGATTTCGGCGTTGGAGAAACTGTGCTCGTTGCACAGCATCACGATCGGTTTCGTCCAGGAAGCGTAAATTCTTCGGTCCTGAGGGTAGCCTTCTCCGCTGCCGCGCGAACGTGTGATCGCGTGGTGAGGCTGGGTCAGGGCGGTCATCACATGGTCTGCCGTACTGCCACCGCCATTGAATCGCACGTCGATAATCAGTCCTTCCTTGCCAGCTCCAGCGTGGTAGATGTCTTCTTCCATCTGCCGGAAACTTCGGAAGTTCATTCCCTGAATGTGCAAGTATCCCAGTTTCCCTTCGGATAGCTCTTCAACTTTAGCGCGCGTCTTCTCCACCCACTCGTCGTAGAGCAAGCGGGCGACCGAAGGTGTTGGTCGAACGGTGACATCGCGTTCCTCGCCAGCGGCTGATCGGACTCGCAGTTTTACGTCCCTGACCTTTTCCATGGTGAGCATTTTTTCGATATCTGTTTCTGGACCAACCGCTTGACCGTCAATCTTGAGCAGAGTTTCGCCTGCTTTGACTTCGCTTCTCGAACGGTAGCAGGGACTGCCCGGAATCACGCTTTGAACGACCAGTCCCGGCCCTTCGCCGTTGAGTTCAAAACGAAGCCCAAGATGATAGGTGATCGGCGACCACTCGTTTTGTGCATCGAAGTCAGGAAGCGGATCGCTACCGCCTCGGTGTCCCATGTGCGACGCGTTGAGCTCACCCAGCATCATGTTCATCAACTCGGAAAATTCGGCGGCGCCCAGGCATTCAGCGGCCATTGGACGGTACTTGTTTCGCATCGCGTACCAGTCCTTGTTGTTGTAAGCCTCGTCGTAGAACCGATCGCGCATCGCACGCCAACCTTGATCAAAGACGATCTTGCGGACTTCGCGCCAGTCCCGTTTCGAACGGACTTCAAAACCAAACGTTTCGGTTTTGCCTGAAAGATTCATGTTCGCAGGAACACCACCTCGATGCCCGACGAACTCCTTGGAGTCCTTGATCCAGAAATTTGAAGACAGTGGTGAATCTGCGATCTTCTTTGGCTTCTCCGGGCGTGGAAACTTGACACTGTAGAAACCACGTTTCCCGTCAATCGTGGCGGAGAACGCCAGCGTTTCGCCTTTTTCTCCCGTCCAGATCAGGCTTGATTCGGAAGAGTCACTGTATCGCAAGCGGTCGACTCGCTCGAAGATTCCGTCGAAGTCGATCTGAACATCCTCGACCTTCTTGTCTTTTTCTTTTTTGTCAGCTTCTTCCTTGTCATCCTTTTTTTCTTCGTCTTCTTTTTTATCTTTTGACTCGGGTTGGTCCTTGGCCGATTTTGAATCGGCCTTGTCTTCGGACTTGGCTGGATCTTTCTTGTCGCCCTCTCCGTCGCCTTTCTTTCCTTTCTTTTTCTTGCCCTTCTTCATCGCCTCAAGAGCTTTCTTCAACTTTTCGTCTCGCTCGGTTTCTTCGTCAGTCGATTTGGCAAGTTCGACAACGTAAATGTCGATCTCGTCTCCATCGCGACGTCCGACCCAGGCAATTCTCTTGCCGTCGCCTGACCAGACCGGGCTTCTGTCGGAGTCCGGATGGCGCGAAAGATTGAAAGGTTCCCGCGTACCATCGAGCGGCACCAGAAAAATGTCGCTGTTGTAGTCGTCGTCCTGAGTCGCGTAAGTCAGCCACTTGCCATCAGGAGACCAATCAAAACCTGGCGGAGACCACATCCTGGCGACTTGACGATGATCCGAACCGTCGTCGTCCATCACAAACAGATTGGGGCCTTTGGTGAAAGCAATGTGCGAACCGTTGGGGCTGCGCCGAAGTTGCCCTTCTACTTCACGGTCATCGGTAACCTGGCGGAGTTTGAATTCTTTCGCCATCCACCAAATGCCATCTTGCTGTTCGTGCGTGGCCTCCCAGATATCCATCTCGCCCCCGGAATCGGTAACGAAGTAAAGCCGACTACCATCGGCACTGAACAACAGGCTGGATTCCGGATGCGCGGTGTCGGTGATCTGAACAGGCTCTTTCAGGATTCGGTCCATCACATAGATGTCGTCGCCCGATACGTAAGCCATCTGTTTCCCGTCAGGTGAAAACGCAACGGTTGTTGCCCGAGTCAGCCTCTTGCGTTCGATCGGACTTGTGACGCTGTCGCCGCTGGCGAGCAGTTCGATGGCTTTTGTCTTGCCGCTCTTTGTGTTGCACTTTACGAGGTCGAAACCACGACGCATCAGCAACGTCCTGCCATTTTGTGACAGTGAAGGGAAAGCAATGCCATCGTCGACGCCATCTGATTCCACGTCGGTGACTTTTCGGGCGTCTTCAGAATCAAGTTCTCTGTGGTAAACATTAAAAACGCCATCCGGATCACTCAGGAAATAGTAGCTTTCTCCATCGGCCGCCCACATCGGGTCCATTTCTGCGAAATTCTGAAAGTGATCCTGGTCTTTGGTGAGCCGTGTTAGCTTGACAGGTTCCTCGGAAAGATCAGCAAGCCAAAGCTGAGCAGCTTGTGAGCCTTTGTAGCCTTTGCGATTCCAACTGGATCGCCCACGCACAAACAGAAGTTTGGTGCCATCGGGGCTGAGTGCCGCATCGCGGATTCCAACATCCGCCAACATCTTTTTGGGTTCTTCTCCCTCGGTATCGAGAAGGAAAGCCCGGCTTGATTCAGAGTAGTGCCAACCACGATCGGTTGACTGGCCAATCAGCAGATAGCGTCCGTCTCCTGTAACTCCGTGGATCGTTTTTCGATTCGAATCGAATGTGATTTGTTTCGCAGCTCCTCCGCTAACGGGCATCGCCCAGATCTGATTGCGGCCGCTTCGATTGCTGGTGAAGTAAAGCTGCTCCCCGTCTGAACTGTAATGCGGCGAACCGTCCGTCGCAGCATGTATCGTAACGCGATTTGCGACTCCACCATCAATGTCGGCTGTCCAAATATCGTTCTGCCAGGCAAAAGCAATTTGATTCCCGTCAGGAGAAATGGCTGGGCTTCGCGGTATTCGGATCGAAGTGTCGGATTCATTTGCGCTGGCCACTGATGAAGCGATAAAGAGTATTGCGACCGCGGCTACGGTGTGAATCAAGTGCTGCAATTTCAAACTGGTTCCCACGAATTTCCCTTTATTGCCTGGTTGGCCAACAGAGTTGTAAATGTTTCATCAAGATGCGTATTGGAATCATCAGACCGAAAGGCAACAGCACAGAAAGTGCGTCCTTGATGCCGCTGTGCACGAGAGTCCCATCCGAATTCGAGTATGAATCGGGACATCGCAAGTGTCAATTTTTCACCAGATCTGCAGAGTTGTTTTGCTGTTTTTGTGTGTACTTGAACAGCGAATTCCGCAGATTTGAGCGACTCCAGTATGCGCATTTGCTCTGTAACAACCGAAAGCGAAGCAGGTTTCGATGAATCGCTGAATTGTGTGCTTGGTATAGAGATAAATTCGAAAGGTTGATTCCGGCCCCCGTTGGACGCGGTCAGGTCAGCGAGCTTTTTGGCTGAGACAGAGTGGTTGGGATTCAGAAGTCTGTTCGGAGATCACTTCCTGGCGAGGGGTACCAGCTCTCTATT
>CAYUNP010000348.1:0-4118 GCA_964446085.1 uncultured Pirellulaceae bacterium | reverse complement strand
TCCTGATCAGATTTTTGCGCATCCTGGACAAACTCGAAAGCTGACGATTTTTCAGCTTCGAATCCACAGAGCCAAAGAAACAAAACACAAACAAACAGTCCGCGAAGTGGGGTTCTCATCCAGGTCTCACAAATAAACAGCTTCAAGAAATTGGTCCCATCCAGAACCATTAGAATGCTTTTTAATTCTGTGAGCAAACAAATTGAAATTGTTTTTAGCTACCTGTCCTGACTAACCGTTCCAATGGTCACGGTTAGGGGAGGCTGGATTCAATTCAAGGCTGGCGACACTGCTCAGAGCTTGTTGCCGAAGCTGTTACCTGAATCTGGAAACGGGACAGCGTTTGGATCCTGGAAACAGTTCACACGGTCTGCTGGTCTGAGTGAAACAACTCATTTCCAAAGATTTCACGTTGCTGTTGATATGGGGTCTTGGACTGTAACAGTTTATCCAGTTCGGCCAGACGATAGTGCGGCACCATCGAAAACAGATGATGGGCGAGGTGCAGATCCATGCCATATGGGAATACAGCCCATTTCATCAACCAGGGCACTTCGGCGTCACGGGTGTTACGAAAACGTCCTTCTTCGGTGTGGCTGTGCTGAATGTCTTCACGCAGAATCATCAGGAATGAAAAGGTTGTCAGCAGCGGTAATACCCAAACCGCGTAATATGCCATCACGAAAGGCAGTCCGGTCTGCAACCGCAAATGCACAAGTATTGAAAACAGGAGAGCGATGTACGTCATCCTGCCGATCAGAGCCAACCTGGGATTTACGTAGGGCTTGAAAGTTCCTTCGATCAACGATTCTTTGCGAGCAAAAAACGTGGCGACCGACGCAACCAACAGGACTCCCAAAGTCATCGGCCACAATAGAGCCAGGTGCCCTCCGAAGTAAACGTAGCCCAAGCCGGAAAGGTAGCAGACCAGAAACGAAAGAAGGATCAATCGACTGACCCAACTCCCTGGTCGTCGAAACTTCTCCAGCACTCCAGTCAACAGTGCAAGTTTCACACGGATGTATGCGAATCGAAGCTGATTGGGAATTGCCATCGCAGGACCCAACACGCAGCGCCACAGAAAATCATTTCGTTTCATCGGCGGTGTGTAGTGGTGACCACAAACCGACATGTAAGCATGATCCGGATCCCGTTCCGGGTCATTGGTGTGCTGATGGTGAGCCAAATGCTGAATTCGGTAGTTGTAAGTCGTCATCCAGATTGGAAAAAAGCAAAACCAGTCGCTGGCAAAGTCGTTCAATGCTTTGTTGCGAAAGAGCGCGAAGTGACTCGCCTCGTGGCCAAGCATGATCAGTCGATGCTGCCCGATTCCAATCAGTACTGACACGGCCAGCAATGCCGGCACGAAAACCCAGGTTGAGATAACTGACTGACTCCAAAGAACGCTCAGGAAAAAGCCCAAGCCCATGACGACGCCCAGGTAAGCGTGCTCTACTGCCAGATACCGCCAGTTGGTCCAGTTGTCGACTTTTCGTAACTGATTGACCTGACTAACGAACTCACGGTTTCGCAGTTCCGCAAAGTCATCTGTAGATGGATCATGGCTCGGTTTAGCGCTTTCGCGCAACTTAGTACTCATCCATTCCCAATTGACTAAAACATCCGTGGTTCAAGAATCCGTACCCGAAGTCCCGGTGCGATTTTTAAAGCAACGCACCTGCTTAATTTAACAACAAGTAGGTTGTGCTATCTACCGCAAATTCAAATTGCGTCAGCATCCGATATGGGAATCGTCGCATAAATTCCGAAGTTTCCCTTACCTAAACCGCCAAATGACAATCTCGGTAGGAGACAGCTTGGGATTCATCAAACAGGGATTGCATAGGCAATTACAAGCACCAAAAGTTTTGAAAACGATTCCCAAGGGTTGCGTGGAGGTTCGATTGGCATCAAACAAATGATGGCGATCACAGTTGGAATTTCCGTGGCATGTGCGGTTTTGGCGGCTGTGTTGCGATGGCTTCCCAAAGAACAACAGAGCAGGCGCGATCTTCATTTCATGGTGTGGATGTACGACAAAACGGATTGATTCCTGGACTCACTTTTTGCCATGGAAGTATCTCAGTGGTTTTCGTTGGAACAGGTTCACAAACAAGTTGATGCTGTTTGTTGACGGAAGAGTTGTTGAATGGAAAGTTCCAGCGAAACTGCGCAGTAGGCTTTGACCAATTTCATTCCCCGGAAGGAGGGGTTCTCCTGATCGTTCCGGTTCAAAGGACGTTTCGTAAACACGGAGGCACAGTGCGCACAGAGATTGGATCGTCGCAGTGAACCACAGGCAGAATGATCTATGACCCTCTTGGCATGATCGTTGCCCTCTTATGGTAGCGCCGCGTATGACACCTGAAAAATCAGGCGAAATACCTCGTTTCCCGCTTCCAAAAAGACCACTTGAGAAACAACTATGATCAAACTGACGACTCTGTGTCGCAATATCGCGACAGTTTTAACGCTCTCGGTTTTACTCACAAACCCGGTTCTTGCCCAGGAACCCGGAAGTATTTTTCAATTGCCGAATCTGGAACCGGCAGAATCAATGCCGTACACCGAATTGCCAGATGCGATTCCGGACGTGCCCGAGGACCTGAATATATTGACTCGCGGCCCGTTGCACGAAGCATTCGCATCGGTTCATCAAGCGGATCCCCAGTCATCGGAACTGATTTTCAAGGCGCCGCCGGAACTGATCGACGAGATTGCTCCTGAGTACAAACCGGAAGGAAACAATGTTCAGTGGATTTCTGGTTACTGGGCCTGGGATGATTCACAATCTGACTTCATTTGGATCAGCGGAATTTGGCGGGATGTGCCACCGACTCGCCGCTGGATACCCGGCTACTGGAACGCAGAAGGCGACGGATATCGTTGGGTGTCAGGATTCTGGGCTGAAGAAACACAACTTGAACTTGGCTACGGTGCTGTGCCACCTGCCTCAATTGACCAAGGACCATCAACGGCTGCTCCCAGTGAAGAACATTTTTATGTTCCGGGCAACTGGCAGTTACAGGACAACAGTTTTCGCTGGCTGGCTGGACACTGGCAGCCCATCGTTGAAAACTGGATCTGGGTGCCGTCACGATACGTTTGGACTCCCAATGGCTGTGTCTATCAATCCGGCTACTGGGACTACGAGCTTCAAAATCGTGGTACCTGTTTTGCTCCAGTTCATTTTTCGCAGCCCCTCTATCTGGCCAACGATTACAGCTACCGTCCATCTTTCGCGATCAATCTGAATGTTGACTTTCTGACGCATTTATTCGTCCGTCCACGTTGTGGTCATTACTTCTACGGTGACTGGTATACGTCAAATTTCAATAACGTCAGCTATCGCCCGTGGGTTTCGTTCAACAGTCATTATCGCAGTTACGATCCACTGCTGACTTACTACCACGGTCGCCGGTCATCGTTCGACAATCGCTACAACGTCGTTCAATATTTGACTCGGCAACACAACTTCTATGTCAGCAACCGCGACTACCGTCCGCGTCCGACCTACAAAGCTCAATACAAACATGCCAGGAAAATTGAGCATCGATATGGGAATCGCGGATCCGGCAAGGACTACATTCACAAAGCCAATTATGTCAATTCCTACAAGAACCTGCGAAAGCGTGAAGATCAAGTTCGGAGAAAGACTGCCGATGTAAAACGGCACCTCGCAAAGAAACATCACAAGGTCGCAGCGGCGGAGTTGCGTCGCAACCAACTCAAGAAGGAGCAGCTTGCCCAGTTGCAGCGTGAGCGAAAGCGTCGAGAGCTTGCGGGTCGAAACCAGAGTGTCAGAAAGCCTGGCGGCAAGCAACGGACACAGAATATTGCTGCAGCCAGGAATGAAAAAGCGCGTCGCGTCACATCCAGTTCACCACGCGGTAATCGCCATGTTTCCACTCATCCATCGAGAAATACGGCTCCCAAAGGCCGCACCGCGCAACTTGAGCAAACACGCAATGCTCAACAAGGGAAGCGTGCCCAACAGGACAAAGCGAGACGAGCCCAACAGGAACAATTGCGAAAGTCGCAGCAGGCGAACGCGCGCAAGGCACAGCAAGACAAGGCAAGACGAACTCAGCAGGATCAGGTTCGGAAAGCGCAGCAAG
>CAYUNP010000347.1:0-4146 GCA_964446085.1 uncultured Pirellulaceae bacterium | reverse complement strand
GCGGTTTCTTGAAAGTTTCAAAGTTGCCCGTTTTGCCAATTAGGCTCCTGACACGCTCCTGACACATTTTCTTTTCCTTACTCCGGTTGCCGAAACAAAATTGCCAAATGCGAATTTTATCGCGGTAATTGCAATGACCTGCTTTGCGATTTTGAATTTCGTCTAAGCGAAGATTTCGTCTAAGCGAAGTAATAATCGCTTAACCAACGACATACCAAGAGCACGAAGAACTACTGAAGTTCTTCGTGCTCTTCGTCGTTATTGAGAATGTTCACTTGTTCCGGCCGGCGTTATCACGAAGGCCAGCAAGCACGCAGTTCAGGTGCTTTCAAAATGTATCTGCGGGGACGGACGGGACGGACGGCGTTCCTTCCGATCTCCTCCATCCTCTGCGAAGAAATCGCTATCGTGCCTGGATTTATTTAGTTCTTTTCTTGCCTTTACATTTTGTAGAAGTAATTAGAGGAGCTAAAATAATTGCTAACTCTGATGCTGATCAAATCGTAGCTTTTCGTTGGGAACGGTAATGCGGATTAAATTCTGGCTCTCTTCAATTATTGAAAACTTTCGCAAGCAATTTCAGTTCAAACGTAGCAGGCGATCACGCCGGCGGTTGAAAAGTCGAATGGCGAAAGTAGCTCGTACCTCAGTAGCCGCGTTAGCTGTAGCGGCGACAGTGCCGTTGTTTGGAGATACGGCCAACGGGCAATGCAATGTGCCACTTTTCCCAGTTGCTAGTTTCGATGTTGGAGGCTCGGCGGTTTCCATTGTGACCGCTGACTTTAACGGCGATGGATTGATTGACGTGGTGACTGCCAACTCTTTTTCCAACAACGTTTCTGTGCTTCTAGGCGCCGGCAATACGAAATTCGCAGGACATCAAACCTTTGCCGCAGGGGATGTACCTCGGTCCATAACGACCGGTGACTTCAACGGTGATGGCATAATTGACCTTGCTACGGCAAACGAATTCTCTGATGACATTTCTGTGCTTCTTGGATTAGGTGACGGAATATTTGCGGATCAGCAATCTTTTGCTGCCGGGGATGGTCCTCGATCCATAGCGACTGGCGACTTCAACGGAGATGGCCTACCCGATTTGGCGGTGGCCAACCGAAACACTGATGATGTTTCTGTCTTGTTGGGAATTGGTGATGGTACGTTTGCGGATCAGCAATCCTTTGCCGCAGGAGATAGGCCTTACTCCATAACGACTGGCGACTTCAACGGAGATGGCATACCCGATTTAGCGGCGGCCAACCGAAGCACTAATGATGTTTCTGTACTGTTGGGGGTTGGTGATGGGACATTTGCTGACCAGCAAACCTCTGCTGTTGGGAATTGGCCCAGTTTCATATCGAATGGCGACTTCAATGGGGACGGTTTGACTGATCTGGTCGTTGCCAATTATGCATCTGATAACGTCTCCGTGCTGCTGGGTGCAGGAGACGGTACGTTTGCGGAACAGCAGACTTTTTCGACAGAGGAGTCGCCGGATTTCGTAACGGCGGATGACGTAAATGGGGACGGACTCACTGATCTGATAACGGTTGGTCGTGTTTACAGGTTGGCTGGAGCAGTAGCAGTGCATCTAGGTAAAGGAGATGGCACTTTTGCTGATCGGCAAGTCTTTGGAGCTGGGGCTTCGCCTGCTTCTGTTGCAACAGGCGATTTCAGTGGCGACGGGCTGACGGATCTTGTCACAACACATCCTAACGGTGGCGATGTGTCGGTACTGTTGGGTTCTGGAGGCGGTTCATTTGTGGGGCTCCAGGCATTGCCTGTAGGATTGACTCCTCTTGTTGTTGCGACCGGCGACTTCAATGGTGATGGCTTGCCAGATCTTGCCGCAGCAAATTTTGGTCTGGAATCTGACTTTCCCCAGGGAAATTTCGATGAAGTGTCTGTTCTGCTTGGTGGTGGTGACGGAACATTTTCGGACCAGCAGGTCTCGTTAGTTGGAAATGGCCCTGGTTCGATAACGACTGGTGACTTCAACAATGACGGCTTGGATGACTTAGCAACGACCAATTGGATTTCGAATGACGTTTCAGTATTGCTGAGCCACGGAGATGGCACATTTGATCTGCAAACACTTGAGGCAGGTGCAAGCCCGAACTCGATAGCAACTGGCGATTTCAATCAGGACGGGGCGACCGACTTGGTCATATCCAATTTTAATTCCGGAGATGTTTCTGTAGTACTTGGCACTGGGGATGGTTCGTTTGCGGTCCAGCAATCCTTTGATGTTTTCGGAGACGGTCCTACTTTTGTTACGACTGGCGAATTCAATGGGGACGGTTTGACTGATCTGGCTGTTGCCAATTCTCAATCCGATAATGTCTCTGTGCTGCTGGGTGCGGGAGATGGTACTTTTGTGACACTGCAGCAATCCTTTGACGTCGGAGATGGACCTTTTTCCGTGGCGACTGGCGACTTCAATGGAGACGGCGTGGTTGACCTGGTCACAGCCAATCCTTCTTCCGATGACCTGTCAGTGCTGCTGGGAGTTGGAGATGGTACATTTGCAGATCAGCAAACTTTGGTCCCTGAATCGCGTCCTGTTGACGTAACATCTGGCGACTTTAATGGTGACGGCATTACCGACTTGGCGACGGCTACTTTAGGTGGTGGCTATTCCGGCAGTACATTAGTTTTCTTGGGTTCAGGGGATGGTGCATTTGGCACTCCGCAGGCATTTAACTCTGCACTGTCGACACGATCCATTATCACTGGCGACTTCAACAGGGACGGGATCACTGATCTGGCGACGTCTCATGGTGCCTTTGGTTTTTTCTGCGACAGCGAATTGACAGTATTGCTTGGCCAATGTGATGGAGATTTTCTATTGGGTGATGTGAACCTTGATGGAAACGTCAGCTTGCTTGATATCGGTCCGTTCGTTGAGCGAGTTGTTAGTGGGGAGTTTCAAGCTGAAGCCGACACGAATCAAGATGGTGTCGTTGACCTGCTTGATATCGCGCCGTTCGTCGACATTCTGACTGGCGGCTAGTTCCGCCCTACGTCGGCAAAACAATGTCCAGGATTTCGGTTCCAGCTTCAGGATTGATTGCAACCGACTTGCAGCAAGCTGGGATCAGTGCGGTTTGACCAAATTCCAAAGCCGTTTTGCCAGGATCGTTTTCGATTTGGATGGTGCCTCGTGTGACGGCAATGATGTGTAACTGATCGTCTTCAATCGCGATTGGCTGGTCCAGACTCCAACGTCGCATGACAAACTTGGAACTTTCCACGATCGTTGTGACGTTGTCGTGTTCCGTCGGCTTGGGAACGACAGCGTTAACAGGACCTAAATCGAAATTGGTTGCCTGCAAGCTCTCTTCGACGTGCAGATCCCTTGGGTTTCCGTCTTTGTCGACTCGGTTCCAGTCGAAAACTCGAAACGTCGTATCGCTCGCCTGCTGAATTTCTGCGATCAACAATCCTTCCCCGATCGCATGTATCGTGCCAGCTTTTATAAAAACGCATTCACCTGACTTCGGTTCGAAGCTGTGCAACACCGACTCCGTATTACCGCTGCCGATCGCTTCACGAAACTGTTCAGCGTCTACTCCTTGCTTCAGCCCCGCGTAAATTTTTGCTCCAGGTTCCGCATTCATGACATACCAGGCTTCCGTCTTGCCAAGATCAGGCGGCGACAGCGTCGCTCCCATTTCGTCATCGGGATGGACTTGGACTGAGAGGCTGCGGCTGGCATCGAGAAACTTCAGCAGCAGAGGAAATCGACCTCTTAATTGCTTCGGAACCGAATCAGAATTGATCTGTTCGAATGCTTTGGAACCTAATAAGTCAGCTCCATGATTCGTTACGAGCTGGCCCAGGGTCTTACCTGCCAAATCGCCATACAGAACGACGCTCTGGTCTTCTCCATGGTCGACAATTTCCCAGCTTTCAGCACATGTTTCATCGCCGATCGGCTTTTGTAAGATCGTGCCAAGCTTTTTGCCTCCCCAAATGTAACGGCGGAAGATTGGTTCGAATCGGAGTGGATACATCATGAGGATATTGTCCGGGCTGACTTGGAGATTTTTCGCGGATTGTACAACGTTTCGCAGGACAGGGAGAAAAAGGAGGGAGAAAAAGGTGTCAGGAGCGAATGGCACTGCCGAGGTCTTAGTCAACGGT
>CAYUNP010000346.1:0-4203 GCA_964446085.1 uncultured Pirellulaceae bacterium | reverse complement strand
ATCGCCCAATGATATTGCTTCACCGGGGCAACGCTGTCATCAAAACCAATACGTACACAGCGACCAACAATATTAGAACGACCGCATGCGTAGCAAAAAACACCCGCATTCTCCAACGATGGTTCGGGGAGATTATCATCGAACAGCCTGTTGAATGTTGCGACAAATTCTCGAGCCCGTTCTTCAACTACATCGTCGACATTCCAAATGTATTCAGGTTGTGACCCGCAGCCGCCTGCTAATGCTCGAGCGTACAGCACCACCGACTCTCGCACTGCAGTCAGAACGACTCCGTCCCTGGCAATTGCAGCCAAACCGACTAGTGAACATTCGCCAGTTTTAGCGGCAGCTTCGTAGGCAGCATTCACCAATTTGTCGATGGTCCAATCGGGGTAGGTGTTTGCCAAGGCGACAGTAAGTGGATCGTCACCGGCAGGTAACAGAGAACCGCTATTCGCCGGCGAAGAGCCGAAAAGTGACGAGCTAGTCACGTCGACCAGTCTCTGCAATTCAGCGCAGCCGTTTAGCTCCGTCGCCCGATCTGAAGATTGCAGTTGTAGGCTTCGTATTAACCGAAAGTATTCGGTAAGTTCTTCTGATTCGGTGTAGTAGCCCTCAATCGGGACATCGATTGGCTTCACATCCAGCGCTAAGGCGACAGTTCTCGCGCACACAAGGAGTTCCGATGCCTCGTGTCGCTTCATCGCTTCACGGTACAACTCGTCGAGCCCGAGCAGAAATATACGGTTGGTAACAATTTGTTGTGTTGCGCTCATATTCCAATTCACAATCCATCAAACCAAAGGATTTACTATGATGCATTGTTGCAATGGTTTTCGCAAACATCAACTCATGCCTGGCTTTTGCAACTCCGTGAGATATGCCATCTCTACCGAACACCAATGAAATGAAACGACGGTCTGGTACCGGTTTATGCAAACAAGACGATATTCATTGAAGTGCAGGATTCGAGCGTGGTATCACGCCAAGGATCCAATGCGCGACGCATTCAGATCAACCACGAAATACACGAACGACACGAAAGCCTACGGACGTCCTCTTTCGTGTAGTTCGTGGTAAACAGAAACCGCAGGCAAATCATGAAGGTGTTCGCTTGCAACACGTCGTCAATTCCGAAGCAGGTCGTTGATAAGCGAAACCAGTTTCTCTTCCTCAAAAATGTTGACCTGCCTTACAACTTGATTTTGATCAATCAAGAAATTGGCGGGCCAGGAGTTCACACCCCATTCAATTGACGCGTTGGGGTCTGATTCCCAGTTTCGAATGCATGGCCACGTAACGTCGCCATTGGAAATAAGTCTCAGTAACTCGTCAGGCTTGTCTTGCCCATCGACGCCGATGATCACAAACGGGCGACCTGCAAACTTATTGGCGAGCGACCGCTCGATTGGGTGGTTATCACCACCTCATGGACCTCAGCCACCGCCCCAAAACGAGAGCAGGATCACTTGGCCTGAGTAATCCGCCAACGCAATCCGCTCACCTTGGACATCGACTCCAACTGTTACTGGAGCCGGATCGCCGACTTCGACATCAGGAATCATGGGTCCATTGAGATCAACACTCCTTCGCAAGGAAACGAGCATTGCTCTGGCTTGCTTTTGCCGCGCAGCTTCATCAATCTCTCCACACCCTGCACTAAGTGTCAGCAAAACGCCAACAATCAGTATCCTCTTTACAAATTGCATCTTCATGGCTCGATCCTCAAAATGTAGTACCACCAACCGCCAACAAACGTCGCCACGCCTGAAAAATAAAGCACGCCTGAATAAACGTCCGCCATCGACTCCGGGGTAAATTCCCAACCAAGCGTCAGTTGCAAAGCATAAACGCCCATTGCAACTACATAGGGTGTAACCAAACCGGCCAACACAGCCATTACCGGTGAGCTTAGTAGCGTCGAGAATAGCCAACTCGCCCCAAACACAGAACAAAAAATCGCAGAAACTAACATGAGTTCCCCTCGAGCGTTTTCTCGATAGGCGTACTCACCGTTGCTTAACCAAGGAACGATATAGTCAGAGACAGCAAGGTAGACAATCGCAACAACAATTACCCAGGCCACACAGACGATTGCTTTGCTGAACAAGATCATCGACTTCCTCGGCGGCAAGAACGCCAGAAATTCCGCTGATCTGTCGCGTCGTTCGCCAGCTACAACAAACCCGCAAAGAAACGCCAGCGAGAACACAGAAAGCCAAGCACTGATTGCAGAAGCATTTAGCAAGCCAAGACTGAAGAACTCAATCCCCTCGGATTTCGTCAGGCCCGAAGAGCTAACAGTATAAACGATCACTGCCAGGTATGGGACCAGCATTGCGATGGTGCCCCCGAGCAAAACATATCGACACAACCCAAGATCTTTCCGAAGCAACTCATACATCTTTGACTCCTTTTGACTTTCCCAGCGTCCGAAGTTTGGCCCCGCGAATGTGAGCCTTAAACAGGTCCTCAAGGTTCAAGCGTTCTACAGAGATGTGCTCAACAGAATTTTCCTGCGCAATTGCCTCCTCCATCGCTGGCGAATATCTGGAAACCGTCACCGTTAGCTCCCTGCCATTTTGCGATTCGCAAATCGTCGATTCAGGCAAGCCGCGCAGCGAATGTTCTGTTTCGCTATTCAGCACGATTTTGATCTGACGTGATTCGCTTAACATGGTTTCAGTTGATTCATTCACCAACAGCCGACCGGCGTAAAGAATCCCAACAGAATCGGCCAACCGTTGAATGTCACCGATCGTATGGCTGGAAAAGATCACGGTTGTTTCCTGTTCGCAGATCGTTTTCAGAACGCCGTCGATGAATTCGTCACGAACGATCGGGTCGAGACCAGATAAAGGTTCGTCCAGGACGAGCAACTCCGGCTCATGGGAAACCGCCAACAGCAGTGCCAGCTTTGCCAACATCCCCTTGGATAGCTGCTTCACTTTCTTCTCAGGGTCCAACTCCATCATTTGCAACATCTGATCGCAAAATTGCTCGTTCCAGGTCGGATAGAATGAGCGAGTGAACTGAATCACTCGTTTGATTTTCATCCAGCGATAAATTTGATGCGTTTCGGGGACGTATCCAATTTTGTGTTTCACCGCCTGAAAATCACTGGTCACATCGTGCCCTAGGACATTCATGCTGCCACCGGAAGTTCGCAGCAACCTCATCAACGATTTCAGAGTCGTGCTTTTCCCGGCGCCGTTGGGGCCGATCAGCCCGTAAACGCAGCCTTTGGGGACGTTCAAGGAAAGGCCATCGACAACGCTTTTCTTTCCGTACCTTTTTGTCAGCCCTTTGATTTCAACCACATTTCCAGTTGGTTTGGACGCAGCCGAATTCGTGGATACCTCGGCCCCAATATTTTCTTCCGGATGAAGTTTCAGCATCAGGCTATCCCTCGTTTCGGTGTCGCTGTCAGTACCTGCGCGAAAATCTCCCGCAAGCGTTTGTCAGTAAATTTCGCGCTACGGCCGAGCTCGACAGCTTGTCGAATCAATTCTGCGATTGAATCCTCGGACTGCCGCAGTGCAGATCGAGATCCTCGCACACAGACAAATTTTCCAATCCCACGTTTCGATTCAATCACACCCAAATCCACCAGTTCCGCGTAAGCTTTTTGAACGGTGTTTGGATTGACTTTCAATTGCTGAGCCAATTCCCTGGCTGAAGGGATCCGTTCGCCTTCAGCGTAGACTCCGGCGACGATCGCAGACTGAATTTCGTTGACGATCTGCGTAAAAATTGGCACGATGCTGCCAGGATCAATTCTCATAACACCTCCACTTGTTGCCTAGTCACATAGTACACTAGCAGCGAGTGAAAGATTGTCAAGTTTTTTTGCTGCCGTTGTCAGCAAGGCAACGAGGCCTGGCAGTCTGCCAGACCTGAATTAGCGGGTACCATGTTCACGCGCGCCATGCCTACGGGTGCCATGTTTACGCGAGCGGAGGTAGCTATATACGCCCTACCGAGCAAGCATGCTCACGCCGCGTTGACCATTGCCTCATCCATAGCGTAAGCATGCCGTTGCGGGGAGTTGACTTTATTGCTGGAAACGCGTGAACATGGCACCCAAACCCCTGGCACACAAGCAATTCAATTCAGCTTGGAAGGACACTAGATACGGCTGATTATGCTCTCGATCGTGTTTCGCAACTGTTCCTGACCGCCGAATTCCATCCCGAGAGCGCG
>CAYUNP010000345.1:0-4204 GCA_964446085.1 uncultured Pirellulaceae bacterium | reverse complement strand
CACATGGCCAGCGACAGCGGCATCAACGAAAGCGGCCAGGCCATCACAGCCGAAGTTCGCATTGGCGACATGATCGACTGCGACGACATCACGATCTATCGGCAACTCGCTGGCGGCGTAACGACGGCCAACATCCTGCACGGATCAGCCAACCCAATCGGCGGGCAGAATCAGGTCATCAAACTTCGCTGGGGAGCACTCGACGAAGACATGAAGTTCAAAGATGCTCCACAGGGAATCAAATTCGCACTGGGCGAAAACGTCAAGCAATCGAACTGGGAGAACCCAACGAATCGCTATCCGCAAACGCGAATGGGGGTCGAGCAACTCTTCGACAACGCGTTCGAAGAAGCAAAACTCTATCGAGCCAAACAGGTAGCTTTCAAGGATGGTGACAAAAATGGCGTTCCACCAAGAGTCAATCTCGAACTCGAAGCCATCGCCGAGATCGTGGAAGGCAAACGCTGGATTCACTGTCACAGTTATCGCCAGGATGAAATCCTGTCCCTGATCCGTTTGCTTGATCGACACAAGATTCAAATCGGAACCTTCCAACATATCCTCGAAGGCTACAAAGTTGCCGACGAGATGGTGAAACACGGTGCGATGGGCAGTGCGTTTTCTGATTGGTGGGCTTACAAATACGAAGTCAAAGACGCGATTCCACATGCCGGAGCTTTAATGCATTCGCGAGGCGTCGTAATGAGTTTCAATTCCGACGACGCCGAACTGGCTCGTCACCTGAATCAGGAAGCAGCCAAAGCCGTTCGTTACGGTGGGCTCAGTTTTACAGAAGCTCTCAACTTCGTGACCATCAATCCTGCAAAGCAACTTCGCATTGAAGATCGAGTCGGCTCGATCGAAGTCGGCAAAGACGCTGACCTGGTTCTCTGGAACAATCATCCGCTGTCCAACATGGCCATCGCGGAACAAACGTGGATCGACGGGCGAAAGTACTACGATCGAAAGGAAGATGCTGAGCGTCATCAGGAGTTTGTCAAACTGAAACAACAGCTCGTTCAAAAAGTCCTTCGCTCCGGCGAGGAAATGGAATCCGGCGGCGCAGAGTCAACGGATCCAGCGAAATTCTGGCCGCGATACGACGCGTTCTGCGGCCATTCGCATCACGAAGACCACAACCACGATGACGATCACAATCACGAAGGGCACGACCATGAATAGTTTCACCACTCGACGTGTGAGCGTCAGCTTTCAGGTCATTGCAATCCTGATCACTTGCTCACTTTGCACATCTGCCAGAGCTCAACTACCAGGCCAGGATCCGCCTGGTCCGGTCGCACTTGTTGGCGCCGACCTCTACCCCATCAGTGGCGAGCCGATCGAAAAAGGCACGCTGTTGATCGAAAACGGAAAGATCAAAGCGATCGGCAAAGACATTGCGATTCCCGAGGGTGCTGCCGAAATTTCCCTTGAAGGCAAATCGATCTACCCGGGTTTTATCGAATCACAATCGCAGCTTGGCCTCACCGAAATCGCAGCCGTCAAAGCAACCAACGACTATCGCGAACCCGGAGCCATCAATCCCAACGTGAAAGCACTCGTTTCGATCAACATGGAAAACGTGATCCTTCCGGTGACCCGTTCTGGCGGAGTTTTGGTTGCGCTGTCGGCTCCACGCGGCGGAATGATTGCGGGACGATCAGCCATCGTGCAACTCGACGGCTGGACTTACGAAGACATGGCGATCAAACCGGTCGCTGCAATGCAAATGACCTGGCCAATGCAAAGCCTGGCTCCCGGCCTGGCGGCGCGACTCAAGAAAGACAAACTCAAAGAAGAACAGGAAGAGTTGGAAGAGAACAAAGAAAAGCTGGCCAGGTTTTTCGAATTGGCGAAGGCCTACCACAAAGGACAAAGCCAAGCCAAAGACAAACCTGCTTTCGACAGCAAACTCGACGCGATGCGAGGCGTGATGTCAGGCGAAGTTCCGATGATGGTTCGCGCCGACCGATCCGCTGAGATCAAAGCAGCCGTTGCGTTCGCGGTCAAAGAGAAACTGAAGATCATCATCGTCGGTGGCTATGATGCCGTGAAGTGTGCTGACCTACTCAAGGCTCACGATGTTCCTGTCGTTGTCTCAGCCACGTATCGACTTCCGCTGCGTCGTGACGATCGCCATGATGACTCTTACACTTTGCCGATGAGACTCAAAGCAGTCGGCGTCAAGTTTTGCATTTCTTCAATCGGCCGTAGCGAAACCTGGAACACGCGAAACCTTCCATTCCACGCAGGGGTAGCTCAGGCTTATGGCCTCTCGCGAAACGAAGCGCTCCGCGCGGTCACATTGTCGACTGCGGAGATTCTCGGAATCTCTGATCGTCTGGGTTCGCTGGACGTAGGCAAGGACGCAACCCTGTTGGTTGTCGATGGTGATCCACTGGAAGCCATCTCATCAATCGATCGAGCCTGGGTCGCCGGACGGGAAATTGACCTCTCGAATCGTCAAACGAAACTCTATGAAAAATACAGGGAGAAATATCGCAGGGCAGGGCAGTAGTTTCAGCCACTTCCACCGTGGCAACCGATTTGTGATAAACCAGAAATTTCTACAAAAGAAATCCGAAAGCAGCCCAAACCGTCTCAAACCATTTTTCTGCCAAGATTCCGACCATTTGATCGAAGTAAGTTAAACCAGATTCGAAATTCAGATCGGAGCAATAACTGCATGTTTTGGGAAATGTATCAGCAGAGCAATATTAATGCGGCCGCGTACAAGGCCAATTTGGCACGTCAAACGGCAGAAAAAACAGCCTCGCAATCAGCGACGATGCATGAACTGTTGGAATCCAAAATCGAAAGCCTGGCTTTAACCTGTCAGGCTCTGTTCGAAATTATGGAAACTCGTGATGGCGTCACGAAAGAAATGCTCGCCGCCAAAATGGAAGAAATCGATTTGCGAGATGGCAAACTCGACGGACGCATGTCACCACCGAATAAGGTCTGCAGCAGCTGCGGTCGAAGGACCTCAAAAACCAGAAGCAGTTGCCTTTATTGCGGTGGTGCCTGCGTAGCAGAATAGTTAGATGATTTGGCTACGCGTTAGCCTACTCTTTGACCACCACGAAGATCGCATTCGGATGGAGCAGTTGCTTGAAGTACTCAAAAGAAACTGCTTTGGCGCTGTTGAGCAAAACAACTGGTTGACGCTCCGTCAATCGTTCCTTGAGCGTCGCTTCGTCCAGTACTTTTCCGTCCACACCAAAGCATTGAGCTTTCTCCAACGATATCTTCGTCGAATTGACCGTTGCCGTCGTTTCAGTTTTGCCACGAAGGACCATCAAGGTGCGGGTGCGAGTTTCGGCGCGGGTGCGAGTGACGTTCTTTCCGTCTTCCTCAACCGTGTAGGGAACCTGAACCTGATACTCCTGCGTCACGCTGGTGGAAACAGCCGGAGCAACTTTCGGAGTTTTGATTTCACCTGACTTTACTTTTGCCTCGTGCTCGGCAACTTTCTTTTCGAATTTCGCCTGCTCTGCTTCGTTTCGCCTGCGGAATCGTGTAACGGGGACATTCCGTGTTCGTGTCTCGGTACGGGTTTTTGTGACGACAACTCCATCGTCACCTTTCTCGGTATAGGGGACCATCACGGTGTAGTTTTGCGTTACGTTTTCAGTGTAGCGAATTCCTTTGGGATCCAATTCGGGATCAATGCTTGCGGCCGGCGGTGCGACCAATTTCTGCCTGGCACGCTTGGTGGCAACAACGATGTTTCCTTTGCCATCCAGTTGGGCAGTCGCGAACTTGAACACCGGCAATGCATCCGGATCCGGTGACATTGTGACTTCGGACGAAATTGGATTGGCCTGTAGCTGCGGCTCCAAATCAAACGTCGACTGCGCCGATACAACCGTTCCCAAAGCCAGAAAAATAGTGAGCGAACAAAAAACAGAAAGCTTGCGCATTGGATTCCCTTTTTATTGACACCAAAGTGATTCCGCAATCTATGCGGTCAGAGACTGCCTGTCAAAGATTTTCTGCGAATGCGACTTGAGACTCAATCGAATCATGCTGGCATTCCGAATCTACCCAGTCCCCGTCATTCCCCACGTGCATGGGGACTCGCTTCTCACCGATAGGGGCATTTGAGGTTTGTAGTACCGGCTTTAGAGATCGTCCGGCTTAGCCAGACGCTTTCGATTCGGAGAATCGAGCGACAATGTCGCCCAGCTCTCCGAGCTGTTAG
>CAYUNP010000344.1:0-4211 GCA_964446085.1 uncultured Pirellulaceae bacterium | reverse complement strand
CGGCTGCTTATTCGGCTGGAGTGCTGAGCCATTACTACATGGATCCGTTGATGCCCCTGCACACGGGCCAAACGGAAGAGGAAGGTGTCATTCATCGGGCCTGCGAATGGAGCGTCAACAAGTCCTTCACCAGTTTGATTGCTGAACTCGAATCATCGACAGGCTATCCGGATGTCAGAATTGGAACGCAGGCTGGTTGGCTCAAGGAAGCGATTCATTCTGGCGCGACGATTGCAAACGACTACTATCAGGATTTTATTGATCACTACGATCCTGTTCTGGGGTCGCGCAAACCGGAACAGGGGCTCGACGAACATCTGCGTGAAATCACGGCCCAGTTACTCGGTCACGCCAGCGTCGGTTTTGCACGCATCCTTGATCGGGCCATCGAAGAAGCCGGAGTCGAACCTGGCGGAAAGCAAACGTTACTCTGGCGACTGTTCTACAAAGCGACGCTGCCGGTAGCGTGGACGTACTCTGCATACCACGATTGGAAGGCACGTCGACAAGTCAGGAAGATCGTAAAGCAATTCAGGATAGACGGGAAAGTGGTCGGCGCTCTGTGTGAAGACGATAAGGCAATTCGAGCGCAACATGCTGCTGAAGTACTGAAAGTCGACTTGGCCGAACTGGACTCCAAAAGGATCTCTCCAGTTGGTTCCAAACACTCGCCGAAAGAGCAGCCTTCGACGCCTCGTCGTGAACGATCCGGAGCAACTGCCAGGCGTTCCAACTCACCTACTTTTCGATTGGAACTTGCCGATGACATCGAAGCTGCTCCATCGATTGGACCCAAAACGGCGAAACGTTTCGAGGCGATCGGCATCACGACGGTGCAGCAATTGCTTGACAGCGAAGCCGAAGAAATTGCGCCGCAGTTGAACTCCAGTCATATTCGTCCCGACACGGTTCGGAAATGGCAAACGCAGGCTCGACTTGCGTGTCAGATTCCGCGGATTTACGGGCATGATGCGCAGATACTTGCGGCCTGCGGATTCGATTCGCCAGAAGAGATCGCAGAGTCAGAACCTGCGATTGTGCTTTCGCTTGTTGACGATTTTGCGGAGACCCCGGAAGCCAAGTTCATCATTCGCGGCAAACGACCTGACATCGCCGAAGTCACCAACTGGGTGCAGTGGGCTGGCGAAAGTCGAAAGCTCGACGCGGCATAAACAACCGGGAAATGGTCGGCGGCGTGCACCTCTCTCGTTCGTTTGGGTATATTGAGTGATTGATATCCGATCCTCGCACGGGCTTACCATGCCGCAACCAAACGAACCAGCAAGCAAAATTGATCGACTCGAAATCGCCAGAAGCTGGTTGCCACGCTACACCGGTATGCCGATTGAAATGTTCGGTGATTACATCTTGCTGACGAACTTCGATTATTACGTCGATCAGTTTGCCAAAAAATTCGACTGCAAGGTCTATGGCGAAGGCAAGCCAATGCAGGCCGCTTCCAACGGTCATGGTTTGTCGATCGTGAACTTCGGGATTGGGTCTGCCAACGCGGCAACCATCATGGATATCCTGATGGCGAAGATGCCCAAAGCTGTTTTGTTTCTCGGGAAGTGTGGCGGGTTAAAAGACTCGACCGAAATCGGAAACTTCATTTTACCAATCGCGGCGATCCGCGGAGAAGGTACAAGCCTCGACTATTTTCCGCCCGAGGTCCCGGCGCTACCTTCTTTCAAGTTGCACAAATTCGTATCGGAATGTCTCGTCGAGCGAGATCTGGAATACCGCACCGGAGTTGTGTACACGACGAACCGACGACTGTGGGAACACGATGATGAGTTTCGTGCCAAGTTGGACAGGTTAACTTGCATTGGCATCGACATGGAAACGGCAACGCTGTTTATCGTTGGCCACTTCAATTCAATTGCTCGTGGTGCCCTGCTGTTGGTGTCCGATGTGCCCACCACACCCGAAGGCGTTAAGACGGAAGAGTCTGACGCGAAAGTCACATCGGAATGGGTCGATCTGCACATTGAGATCGGAATCGAAGCCATGACCGATATTGGCGAACGTGGCGAGCAGATTCGACATTTTTGTTATTAAGACCGTAAACACCATGTGTTTTATATTCTGACGGTGATTCAAATGTTTCAAAGATCTGTTTTCATTTCCGCTGTCTCCGTTGCCTGTTGCGTCTTGTGTTCTTCAGTCGGCAATACTCAAAAGCTTGATGTGGTTCCCGCGACTCCGAACGGTTGGGAAAAGTCCGTGGATAGGCGACTGAGTGCATCTGTCTTCACGAAGTTGGAACTCGAAAAGGATGAAACGCTGGTGGTGAAGTTCTTCCAGCGAAAGCCATTGGAAACGAATCAGAACCTGGAGCAGTGGTTGAGCCACCGGTTGGTTACCAGCAAAGTTCCTTTGAGTGGCCAATGGACATCGCCACCGGTCGTCGTACGCCAGACAGGCAACATGATTGAAGGAACTCGCGAATTCAAAGCCGGAGAGAAGAACTACACGTTGAAAGGGCTCGCTGTTGGCGTCGACAAGGTACATGTGCGGTTTGCGGTACGGATAAGCTCCAATTCTCGCGCAACTCGAAAACATCGAAAAGCCTCCACCAGTTTGCTGTTCAGTCTGATGAGAGTCGAAAAGGAAGCTGCGGTGAAAGACAAACGCGGAACGGATATTGAAATCAATCCGCCAAAGGTTAAAAACCTTGTCGCTGGAGGCCCGATCAAACCAGGTCGCTATGTAGGAAATCAGGTAAATCTCAGAGACAACAAAACCCGAAAGTCGTATGACTTGATCGTGTTCGAAAACGGTGAGTACGAATTTCTCAAAGGCGGCGAACGCCATCGCGAGACGGGCCGAATGGTGTACTCGCGAGCTACCGGTAGATTGAATGTCGCCAAAGGGTTCATGAATAGCACGTGGAAACCCGAAGAGGACTATTGTGTCTTTGGCAAAGAGAAGACCGGAAAGTGGGTGATCTATTCTCGCGAAGGTCGATGGCAACGAAAGCTGGTTTGGGTATCGACAAGTGATCGTCCGTCGCCATCGGAGGTTGCGCGTGCGGAAGCGAGTGCGAAAGCGGAAGCAAAGCGTTACAAACATGTCGTCGAACCCGGTGAAGGAATCAAAGACGACGAAATCGAAGCCATGATGTACGCGTGGGAGACAAATTATCGATCAGGGGCTGTTCAACTTGATGAACAGGGATTCCTGGTGATGAAAGATGGCCGAGTTTTTGACGGACTGCCTGTTGCTCCTGATTCACTTGATGTTGCCGCGTCACGAAGCCGGGAACCCGATCGATGGGGTTGGTGGAAGCAGGAAGCTGATGGGCGTTTCACTTTTTCCTGGCCGGTACGTCCACGAGACTATCGGCAACCCAACGGCGCGCAGGTGATCGGTGTTCCTTTCAAGATCGGGACTCGGATCAAGGGAGACTTTGGCTCGGTATCGACGCAGACGATGATCGCTTCGGGATTCTCATCTGTTCGGCGCTGGGGTATCAAGTTCAGTGACAATGGACGGTTCATGAAGTATCGCAGCGGCTCAACACAAGCCGGCGGTGCTCCAGGCATGCCTACATTATCGACCGTCGTCTGGGATGATGAAAGTGCCGTTGCTGCGTCGCTTGGATCCAATGTGACGACGATGTCGAAAAGGCGTAACTCAGCGCCGGGCAGCGATCGAATGGGCAAGTACGAATTCGATGGCTTTCGTTTGACGCTCAAGTTTGACGACGGCCACGTTGAGCACCACGCCACCTTTACAGACAAGGCAAACAAGGTTGTCTGGTTTGAAGGTTCCCGACTGACCAGGAAAGAGAAGAAAAAGAAGTGATACAGGCACGACGCGTGAGTATTGATGTTGCGCTTTTTCAATAGCCGCGGAGCGGCGGCATGCGATAGCATCGGACTTTAGTCCGATGAAAAACGGCGCAGGATTTGGCGATAGCCGCGGATGTAGCAGGCGTTAGCGCATCTGTCGTCCCTTCAGGACTAACGTTGTCACGAGATACCTTACCTGCAACTAAAGTAGCAGGCTAACATATGCCGAGCCTCCGGCTCTAAAAGCGCAACATCAAAACTGCGCTTCGGGCTTGTATTGTCAATTGAATAATATTAACCCAAAACCGGCACTACAAACGTCGCCGACGAAAAATCGCCGGCTAAGAAACACCTTCAGCCTGTTCTTCGGTTTTGGCATTCCAACCAGGACAGCCACCCTCCACAAGCAGAATC
>CAYUNP010000343.1:0-4215 GCA_964446085.1 uncultured Pirellulaceae bacterium | reverse complement strand
CAGATCTCGGAGAAGCCTTTGCCGCGTCACTAACCTTGACGCCTTTGACAATGCTTTCGGCTGTGTCGGCAGGCACTTTGAACTTCAGCGTCTTGCTCTGCTTTCCCGCTTCGACCTGATCCCAAACGTCAGCAACTTTTTTCCAGTCGGCGCCAACGAGTTGAGCCTGGACGATGCCAGCAATTTGCTGATCAACTTCCACATTCAACTCATACTCCGTATTTGGCTGCAGTGACTTGGGGCCTTCAGGCAGTTCAACAGATTGCGCGTCCAATGCGGAGTTGCAAAAAAGAATGGTCTGCAAAACGAAAAGTACTGCAATTGTCGGGTGGCAAAATCTCATCGTATTTGAGTGGGTTCGACTCAGAAGTGGCAGCAGTGCATTGTGTCTGCGCTTAACGAGGTTTGCCAGGCAGGTTGAGCCTGGAATGGCCAGGAAATTATGGGCAGAGCTTCCAGATCACAAGAAAGATCGACCGAATCTGGGCAAGCTCAACAATACCGCTATCCAGAATCACGAAGCAAAAGAAGGGTGGCTGAGGGGACTTGAACCCCCAACCCCTGGAATCACAATCCAGTACTCTAACCAATTGAGCTACAGCCACCATGTTTCGCGAGCAGGATTTTAATCCCACCTTGCGGGATGGTCAACGCGAGAAAAGGTTCGTTTTGTTCGGAAATTCCCGGCTCAAATTCGGCATGAAAACGTGGCAAAGTTGAACCATTTCAGCAACACTTCGGTCCAGGAAAACCCTGAGTTGTGGATTGACTGGAGCGCCTGATAAGTCTCGCGGAATCAAAACGTTCCCAAAGTGCCCCGTTTTCGGTAAATCTCCGTCCAGTTCCAAATCTAATCGTCCTTTGATTCTGGTACCGATTCCCGCAGTGCCCGAATCGCGTCGTTTAAATCTGCGGCCCGCTGCTCAAGTTCTTTCAGTTGGGCAAGAAGATCAGTTTGATCTTCAGGTTTGTTGAGTGATCCCTTTGGATGCAGTAATTCAATACTTGCTTTCCCCGCATCCACAACCACTGGTACCCTGACTGTGTAGGGGGTGACAGTCTTCTCGCCTTTGGGTAATTCGACTGAGTAATTGGGACTCCAGTCGAGCTGTAACGGTGTATTTTGGGCCTCATTCATCCTTTTTTCTGGTGCAAATGTCACCGAGAGCGAATTGCCCATTCGCACGAAATCAACTTTCAATTCTTCGCCATTGGAATCAGCGAGCAGTTCTCGCAACTGATCGGCGGAGTGAATTGCAGTGCCATCGATATGCGTAATGATGTCGTGCTTCACGATTCCCGACTTGCCAGCGGCGCCACCTTCGGTCAGATCGTTGACGACAATCCCATTTTTGATATTCAATTGCGATTTTGCCAAATCCGAAATGGACTCCGGATAAATCCCCAAAATCCAACGGAATGACGAGTTGGCATCTTTTATGGGCAGCTTCAGCGAGAGTGTGACGTCACTGCCGCCGCGCCGCGCCTTGACGGAACACTGGCTTCCACGCGATGCAGTCAAAACACGCATTAGTTCAGTAACAGAATCCACGTTCTCGCCATCTACCGAAAGCACAATGTCCCCAGCACGAAAACCATTTTTGAATCCTTCAGCCGATTCGTCAGCAGCACTCACAATCAGCCCCTGATTTTCCCCCAGCCCAAGCTGCGTTCGCAGGTAGTCCTCTTCAATAGACTCGAACTTTAAACCCATATCGCCGCCGTTAGGAACGAACTTCCAATTGCCATAAAACACGGGGTTCAATTCATGAGACAATGTCTCACGTACCTGACTCTTTAGAACTGAATCCTGGTTAAGAACCGACTTTGGCAGAGCGCGTCCCCCATCCTTCACCACCCAAAGCCGCCGAATCAGCTGTTTGGTTTTCAGGCTCCTCTCTCTGCGCGTTGCCAAATCCCGTCCAATGCCACGGAGAATCATTTCAACAGGGGATATCTCTTTTTTGTCATTCTGAGACGCCGTTTTGTCCTGAGGCATGGCACTGGCCGACAGGCACAGCATCGGCCAACAGAGTATTGCCAAACCGACGCGCTTAAACAAAAAACAGTTCATTCGATTTCTCCGATTTGGGAAAGTTAAAACACGGACCGGCCAACGAAATTGCAGTTAAGCATGTTCATTGGCACAACTTCATTGGTGCCATCTTTGTGATTCAAGGAAACAAATTGGCGTTTGGGCTGAACTTTGAATCCGGACCTCGTCAGTTCCCGAGTGAGTTCGCTGGGCACGACCAATGGGTCCAGATCCACAAGTTGCTTGCTGAGCGTTTCGCTTTCGATCAATGGCAATATGAATTTCTCGTCGTCCAGCTTCATCGATACCAGTGCCAAAATTCTGCTATCTGCGACGCCTGCTTCGTTGATCACCTGGTTGATGGCAGCAACGTACTCCGATGGATGTGCGGTCTGTCGAGTTTGCGACACCGGCGCTTTTGACGATTGATTTTGAGTCTGAACCAGGGGACGCTCCAGTTCGGCAACCGGCAACTGATCACTGGCCAGCCAAAACTGAGTCAGTCCCATTAACAGCGTGGAAACGACAGCCGCCACTGCCATGTAGCCCCATGGCAAGCTCACCCTGTGCGAACGTGTCGCCAACGAGGTCTCGGCGGAGTGAACATTTTGTTTCGACGATTCTTTCAACTCAGTCTCTGGTATCGCTGACAAGTTCGAATTGAAGTCAGCAAAAGCAGCTCGCAGTGCATCTCGTTCCAGCAACGCCAAAGCGCATCGCTTCCACCCATCAGCGTCAGCGTCCAGGCGAGCGAACAATTCGCTCCGTTGCTGATGATCCAGCTCGCCTTCTACAAACCAGTCGAGTTCTGTTTGCGTTACCTTGTTCATTTTGTTTCCCACGGATCGTTGGAGTCACTGAGTCGCATTAATTCCGCTCGCAAGTTCCCTCGCGCACGCATGAGTCTTGATTTGATTGCCGACGAACTGACGCCCAGTCGATCTGCCATATCCCGACAGCTCCAGTTTTCGGCGTACTTCAAAAGCAGCACTTCATTGTCCGCATCAGAAAGTCGTTCCAATGCAGTTCGCATCAGGTCGGCTTGTTCAGTGGCCAGCAAAATTTCCAGCGGATTCTGTGATCGTTGCTGCGTTTCCGAATTGGAAAGTGCCACGTCTGTGTAACCATTGGTCTTCTTTGCGTTGCGGCCCATTTTGCGTCGGTACAAAACGGATTGGCGAACGGCCACCCGATACAGCCAGCGACTTACGCCAGTGGTATCGCTGGGGCAATTCCCAGTGACCGCTGCCAATGCGGTCTCCTGCAATATTTCGTCAACGGCGTCCTGATTTCGAACTCGTGCAAAAATGACAGCGCTCAGCCAACTGCGATGAGCAGTCAGCATCTGCGGCCAGGTTGCATGATGCCGTGGTTCGTTCATTTGAAACGGGTCGATTTCGTTAGGTGCCGTTGGCTACGAAGAAGATTGCCGCAAAGATGTTTCGGTTGCTACGATTCCATAATAAATTGGCAGAAAAAAAGTGGCCAACGCGAAACCGCTCGCCGGGAACCGAAGAAATACGTTTTAGTTTGGCAATTCGAGGCTCAAACCCGGCATAAAAACGTGGCAAAGTTGAACCACTTCAGCAAAACTTCGACCTTGGTAAACCCAGCGTTGGCGATGAGTTCCAGATTCTGGTCCGTGGTCAGCGGGATCAAGACGTTCTCCAGAGCATCCCGTTTGCGGGAAATCTCCAGCTCGCTGTAACCCTGACGTCGCTTGTGTTCGAAGTACAACTCAACCAGAGCATCATCCATCGCGGGTTGTTCGTGAGCCACCTTTTCGCTGATCAGCAGAAATCCGCCAGGACGAATCGATTCGCGAATCCGACGAAGCAGGGCAGGGCGGTCGCTTTCGGGTACGAACTGCAGCGTGTAGTTCATCAACACGACGGAAGCATTCTCGAATTCGTACGATTGAACGGTGTCACAGATGGCTTCGATACGGTGTGGCAAATCCAGCGATGCCAGCTTTTGTTGACATTGATCCAACATCGGCTGCGAATTGTCGACGCCGATCAGCTCCAGATTGCGATCCGGCAACATGGCAGATAGGTGGATTAACGAAGTTCCCGTCGAGCATCCCAAATCGATAACGCGAATCGGATCGTGGTTCAGCAGCCCTGCCAGCATTGGAATGCTGCGTTGCACGTCGGCGTATAGCGGGACGCTGCGCGAGA
>CAYUNP010000342.1:0-4215 GCA_964446085.1 uncultured Pirellulaceae bacterium | reverse complement strand
TGCCGAGCCTCCGGCTCTCGTAGCAGGCAGACTAACATTGTGCCGAGCCTCTGGCTCTCGTGGCGGGCTAACAAATGCTGAGCCTCCGACTCTCAATTGCGCAACGTCAATACTAGTGGCGTGGAAGTACGCCTGTTTGAGAAAAGAATGAGCCAAATGGAAACCACGCTGGATGCCATTTTGCAAAAACTTGAAAAGCTGGAAGGCGGAAAGTAAACCGCGCAATCTGAATCCCGACACGGCGAGCATTTTCTGACGGAAACATCGACTTCGAAACGATCTTGAAGTTTCTGCCAGGTTTTTGGCTTTAATGATTGACAACCGCTCTCGGTGCCAATATTTTGGCATTTGAGAATTGAGTCAAACCTTGAGGACGTCATGCAGGATCCGGGAAAAGATTTCAGTCGCCGTGAGAGGCAAATCATGCAAGTGATTTTCTCCAACGGTAAGGCGACCGCCAAAGAAGTCGTCGCCGCGATCCCCGATCCGCCGAGCCGCACAGCCGTTCGGACTCTGCTGACGATCCTTGTCGAAAAAGGTGCACTCAAGTACGAACGTGTTGGTCGCGAGTTTGTTTACTCGCCCTCAAAATCTCGCGAAACCGTTGGCCGCGGTGCGCTGAAAAACATTCTCAACACTTTCTTTGGTGGCTCGATCGAAAATCTGATCGCTTCCCACTTTTCAGATCCTGACGCGGCGATTGACGAAGAAGAACTTTCGCGAATCCAGCAAATGATTCGTGACGCCGAGTCCACCAGGGAAAAGCCAGCCAAAAAGAAGAAAAAGTCATCGAAGCGAAAGGGGCGTACCCAATGAACGTAATTGCACTTAGCCTGTCCGGTCCGTTTCCATTCGCTCAGCTGACCATCAAAGTGACGCTGCTGCTGGCGATGTTCTTCGCGATCTGGATGCTGGCGCGAAAAAAGTCGGCTTCCTTTCGTCACAGCATTCTTGTCGTAGCGCTGCTCTCTTTACCCTGTTTGGCAATTGCGCAATTGGTGATGCCCTCGCAGAGCCTTCCTTTTCTGGAACAGCAAGCCGTCTTCAATTTCCAAAATGCATTTGAGTATGCGAGCGAAAACGACCCTGCAAACGCGGAGCTGCTTCCGGTTAAAGAATCATTGTTGGAACCCCACTCCGAGACGCCAGACGGTACTGGATCGATAACCTCGATTCAGTCGTCTGGCGTTTCTTTTTGGTCTGTGAAAAATGTCCTGTTGGCCATCTGGGCATGCGGTTCCATCATTTTGCTCCTTCGATTCGCCATCGCCTGGCTGATCGTTTGGCGTCACGTGCGCCACAGCCCAATCGTGGAAACCGACGGCCTGGCTCCAGTACTCAAATCGCTAATCTCTGATTGCCAATCGTCCGGGTGCCAAGTCCGCATGCATCGCGAAGCTGAACAGATGCCGCTATGCTTTGGGATTTTTCGTTCCACGATTCTGTTACCCAGCGAGTTTGCGGATTGGTCTTTCAAGGACCAACAATCGGTGATCCTTCACGAATCCGCACACGCTCATCGGCGGGACTGTCTGGTTAACGTGCTTGCTCACATTGAAAATGCTGTACTGTGGTTCCATCCGCTTTCATGGATGCTGCTGCGATATCTGAGAAGTGAATCAGAAATGGCCTGCGACGACTGGGCCATCAATCGGGGTGTCGACAGCGTCAACTACGCGTCGGCTTTGTTCGATGTCACCATGTCGACCAAACGCAAACCTACGGTGGCAGTTGTTTCAGTTTCGATGGCAGACTGTTCGCCACTGGAACGTCGCATGCAGTCGATACTCTCTCCCACAGTTCCGCGAAAACCAATTTCGTTCCTGAGCCACATCCTGATTGCGTCGGCGACCGTTGCGGCAATTGTCTGCCTGGCCGGATTTCACCTGGGGCCCTCGGCTGAAGCTGCCACCAACGATGACGAGACGATGCAGATCGAGCATCGAATCGAGCTAAACGACAACAGGATCGTTCGCGGCACTCTACTGGGAGCGATGAATCTGGACACAACTTACGGCAGTGCGAGCCTCAAGTTTGCCAATGTGCGCAGCATCAAACCTGTGGACGAAGGACGGCATGAGATCCTGGCCGAAGACGGAACCATCCTGAGGGGCATCATTTCGCAATCGAGCCTGCGACTCTCTGGCGTAGAAAATCTGGACAAACTGGACCTCTCCCAAATCAGGAAGATCACAACGATCGGCAATGCGTCGCTCACGGCGGAAAAATTGACCAGTGGTTTTCTGAAGGACAACATTTCCTATCACATTCGTGCGCCCAAAGGATATGACCCGGCCCAGGATTATCCGGCGATCGTGTTCTTTCATGATTCGAATTCCAATACGAAAACGATGCTGAATGATTTCGTGAACAATTCGCCCAGTGTTGCTGAGCAATTCTTGCTGATTGGAATCAATGGGGAAAACAAATCTTCGAAAGTCGACGACGCTTTCAACTACACCTACATCGATTTCGCCGGACGGAGCAAGTATGGCGGATTCCCCGGAACGGATCGTCAAAGCCCGGCGCTTGTAACGGAAGCGATTACCGAACTCAAAGACCGGATTCCGATTTCGAAAACGTATCTGATCGGGAAAGGCGACGGCGCATTTCTGACCCTTTCGGTGTTAATGAACTATGCCGAGATGATCGATGGAGCCATCGCCATCAATGGCGGATTGTTGGTTCAATGTGTGCCCGATGCCTATGAAGACAAGGCACTCATCGCGGCTCAACGTGACACGCCGCTCTGGATCATGCACGAAAGCCCCAACAAGGGAAGCTACGCAAATTCGTATACATCCTCAGCGCACAAGGCATTCAAAACTGCCGAGTTTCCAAAGTTAAAGTTGCTGACGACGAATTCAGAAAAGGGCCTTGTCGAGCCAATTGAACGAGCCATCAACTGGTTCGAAGAAATGTAAATACAGAGAGTGGGTAGGTCAGTCTCGATTGGCCGCAGTTGAAATTGAAATTTACAATCAATTACTTCCATAGAAGAGAGTATTGTCATGAACTCCCCACGTGTCACTTTATCCGTGTTCCTTTTGTTCTTTGCGTTGCTGCAATCCGACCTGCCCGGACAGCTCTCTCCCTGGGATGGTGACTGGATCACCGACGAGGGCGAGATGAGTTTTGTCGTTGAAGGGACGGAACTTTCTGGCTCCTTCGGCAACGAAGGTGACGTTAGCGGAACAGCTGAAGGAGAGATGGCAGAGATCAGTTACAAATCGGAAAAGAAAAAAGGCAGCTATAAACTGAAACTTTCCGAAGATGGAATGTCTTTCACTACTACCGGAAAAGGCAAAAAATTCCGCGGTTGGAAACTCGTCGAAGAACTCGACAAGGACAAGCCAGCAGATTTCTCCGGGCACTGGGCGTCGAACCAGGGGAACATTGTGTTGGAACAGAAAGGCAACAAAGTCACTGGCGTTTACGGCTCCCAGGGACTGGCCACAATCGAGGGCACCGTCAACGGTGTGAGGCTTAACTTCAACTGGAAAAAACTCCACTGGACTGGCAAAGGATTCATTGAACAGAACAAGGATGGCTCGCGAATCTACGGCACCACGATTAATTCTGACAATCCGTTCAAGTGGATCGGAATCAGAGCCAAAGATTTCAAACACCACAATCCTCCCAAAGCGGGTGAGATCGTCAAAGGCTACGCTGACAATGGCATGCTTTACCATTTGCGAATGCCAGATACCTGGGTTGAAGGTGATCCTGTCGATGTCATCGTGCTGTTCCACGGCAGCAATTTTACCACTGCAGGAATGGTTCACGTTACGGCATCCAACTGGCCAGCGATCGGCAAAAAGTTTGCCATTCTGGGCATCCAGGGCGAACGCTGGGCAGACTGGAGCAACGCTGATGACATGCGTCACAACTACACGTATGTCAACTGGATGGGACGCAGTACCTATCAGGGTTACCCGCACACGGATCGCGAAAGTCCGTCATTGGTCATGGAGGTCCTCGAAGAGCTCGGCGACGAATATGCTTTTGAGCGAACCTTTGTCGGCGGACACTCGCAAGGCGGCTATCTTTCGTACGTGATCCAAATGCATTTTGCGGATCAAGTCGACGGGACGTTTCCGATGGCTGGCGGAATGATCATCCAGGCGGAACCGGATGTCTTTGATGACGAAGAATTGAAGGCGGCCCAACGCAGCACTCCGATGGTGATTGTGCACGGCAAGAACGATCAAGTCG
>CAYUNP010000341.1:0-4225 GCA_964446085.1 uncultured Pirellulaceae bacterium | reverse complement strand
AACTTTCAGTCGTGGCTTCGTAAAATTGCGGCGCGACAAATGGAGCCAATCCATAGGCCACTGCCATTTCGAATTTGTCCTGTCGCATCACAAGGCCGGCAGTCAGCGCTCCAGACGCCCCGCCCTTCTTTGCCGTTCCGGTGACTTTTAAAACGTCATCCATCACCGGACCCAGTTCTTCTCCAGCCAGGATTCGATCCGCCAACATTTTTGGCAATGGAATTTTAGCCGTACAGGAAACACTCTCCCTGCCGTCACGGTGCACGATCACGACCCAGCCCAACAGCATCAAGCCAGCGGACTCCTGGTTCACGCCTCCTTCGAGACCCACACCGAAATCGGAGTCGTTGGCTTCACGAGCCAGCCGCGCTCGATTGCCAGCGCCCGTGATGCACTCCTGGTCGCTCATCGGCATGGCCGAGACACCGGTATCGACTTCCACACCCGAAACAGAAGCCTCCGACCAGTGGCGAATGAACGCTTTGCGGACGGAATTTATCTTTATCGGGTTGAGCGAACCAACGGCAATGGAAAGTGAATCTGACATGGATTGGGCTTGAGAACATGGGAAAACGCCCGCACATCATAGCAATTCTGTCAGCGTCGTTATGACGCAGTCAATTCAACGGTTTTATAACTCTGTGCCACATTCCAGTTCCAATTTGCCATTGCTGAGTCAACCATGAAACGCCATTTGCCAATTCTTGCCGTCGCCGTTGTTTTACTGATTTCTCAAATGGGAGTTGCCCAACTTGAAATCTCCGCCGATGACTGGACTCAGTGGCGTGGGCAGAATCGCGATGGAGTCGCGAAATTGAACTGGCCCGACACGCTCTCTGTCGACAAACTGGTCGAAGAAAGAACCATCGACCTGCAGCCCAGCTACAGCGGGCCGATCGTGGTCGGTGATCGTGTCTTCGTGACTGAAACAGAAAACAAAAGTCACGAAGTCGTGAAAGCGATTCGCATTTCCGACGGCAGCGAAATCTGGTCCACGAAGTGGGAAGGTTCGATGCGAGTGCCGATGTTCGCGGCGTCCAATGGAAGCTGGATTCGTGCAACGCCAGCCTGGGACAATGGTCGACTGTTTGTGGCTGGCATCAAAGACGTCCTTGTGTGTCTTGACGGCGAGGACGGCAAGACGATCTGGAAACGGGATTTCCCAGCGGAGACTGGCACTGCTGTTCCATCATTCGGTTTTGTTTCGTCTCCCCTGGTCGATGGCGATTACGTCTACGTCCAGGCAGGTGGAGCGTTTCAAAAATTGAACAAGGAAACAGGCGAAACGGTTTGGAAATCGCTTGACGATGGCGGCGGAATGTTTGGCAGTGCTTTCTCGTCACCCTACATCGCCACCCTTGCGGGAAAGCGACAGGCTATCGTGCTGATGCGAACAACGCTCAACGGAGTCGACCTTGAGTCGGGTCAACAACTCTGGTCCCGCGAGATCCCGGCGTTCCGCGGCATGAATATCGTCACACCAACGGTTTTCGAGAGCGGAATTTTTCTGTCAACCTACGGGGGCACGTCGCAGTTTTTTGAAGTGACCGGTTCGGGTGATTCATTTACCGTCACCGAAAAATGGAAGGCTCCGATTCAGGGTTATATGACGACTCCGGTCGTCGTCGATGGTCACGCCTACCTTCGTTTGAAGAATCAACGTTTCGCCTGCTTCAATCTTTCAACAGGTGAAGTCAAATGGCGCACCAAGCCATACGGCAAGTACGCCAGCCTGATTGCTGCCGGTGACAAGATAATGTCGCTCGACGAACGAGGTGACTTGATGCTCTTTAAAGCCAACCCGGAAAAGTTCGAAGTCGTCGATGAGCGCAAAGTTGCCAACGACAGTTGGGCTCACGTGGCGGCAACAACGGAACGCGTCTTCGTGCGGGATCTGGAGAGTTTGAAGATCTATCGTTGGAAGTAAACGGAAGAAAAAACGTGGCTGCGGCGTCTCGCCGCAGTGGTCTGTCTGGAAACTGCGGCGAGACGCCGCAGCCACGAGAACCGCCCTACTCGGCTCCCAATTTCCAGCTTTTCATTTCCTTGTCGTTTCGCACGACGATACTCTGTCCAGCAAAGGCCGGATGCGACCAGCAAACACCTTTGCGTTGACGCAACTGGCCAAGGGTTGGCTCAAGGATTTTGTGACGTGAGAGTTCTTCGAATCCTGATGGCGACAGTTTGGCCAACAGAATTTCACCACGCTCATTGAACATCCAGACCTGATCGCTATCGGAGCCGTTACGCACAAAGTGAATCGTGCTCCAACGGGCTTTGGGCACAGCTTCGAGACTTTCCCAGACTCTCTCACCTGTTTTGGCTTCGAGGCAACGCAACTCGCCATAGCTGTCGACACCGTAAATGTGATCTTCCAACCAGATGGGTGTGCTGATAATCGATTGAAGTGCCTCGGACTTCTTTTCGTTGGGGCCAACCGCTGCCCAGATTTTGGTAACGCCCTTTCCATCGTCGTTGACCTTCAACATCAAGGAACCATCGTAGAACGAAGTCATGAATATGTGGCCATCCTTGATCAGCGGAGTCGCGATTCCGATGGGCATTTTGCGAGGCTTGAATTCGTACCGCCATTGCACGTCGCCTGTTTCTGGCTCCAGGGCCGCAATCGAATCGCCCGTCCAGCAAACGATGGACTTCATTGAGTTGTGTTCCATCAGCACGGGTGTGCAATACTGAGCCCGATCTTCGAGGGCTCGCCAGGTTTCTTTTCCGGATTCGAGATCGATCGCCACCATGCAGGCCCCATCGCTTCCACCGATGTGAAAGACGATGTTGGATCCAACGATCAAAGGGCTGGCCGAGATGCCCCAAACCGGCATGCGTTTACTGGCAACGATTTTGTACTGTTCATTGAAGTCGATCTTCCAAATCACATCTCCAGTTTTGGCATCAAAGCAAAACGCGTGTCCCATCGAACCAATCGAATAGGCTTTGCCGTCCTGGATGGTGACCGAAGCTCGGGGGCCGGCGGGAAAGCCGATTCCCTGATAGAGCGCATCGTATTGATGCGTCCAGACATTTTCGCCAGTCGCCTGATCGAAACAGTGCACGCGTTCGATCTGGTTGGGATCGGTGATGCGATCCATCACGTAGACCTTTCCATTGGCCACGGTCGGCCCGGAATATCCACCCGCAATTTCAGCTGTCCAGGCGAGCTCGGGTTCACCGTCAGCAGGCGTGATTGGTTTTGCAATCACTCCATCGCGTTCAACGCCGCGCCAGTGCGGCCAGTCTTGCGCGAGCGCATCGTTGGCAAGGAGAAAAACAACGACAACGGTGGCGAGAAAATATCGATTGAGCATGGGGCACCAAAGGGGCGGCTGCGAAAAGTTAGATCTTACCATTTGTGGCTGCGGCGTCTCGCCGCAGTATGTGCCAGAAGAACTGCGGCGAGACGCCGCAGCCACAATTTTACTTCAGATTTTGATCGGCATCAAAATCGCTACGCAGCTGGGAGCGTGAGTGATCTCACCGCTGGCAACCATCTTCGCTGCATCGGCCAAAGGTATCACTACGTGTTCGATTAGCTCAGTGCCTTCGGGATCGGTGTCGACTTCTGAAAGTCCAGTCGCCAGATAGAGCCGCGTTGGGGAGGCCATGATGGTGGTGAACGGATCAACGGTGGTTAGAAACTTCCAGGATTCGGCTTCCAGTCCAAGCTCCTCCTGAAGTTCGCGTTTTGCAGTCAAGTCTGCATCTTCATCGGGTTCAACGCCACCGGAGGCTGCTTCGATCGAATCGCGGCCGACGGCGTAGTGAAATTCTTTGGTCAGATGAATGTTGCGATCGCTGTCGACAGCCACCACACAAACGCCAGCCTTGATTTTGACGACGACGTGTTGGCCGTCTTTCCCGTCGTCGTTGACCTTCAACATTAACGAGCCATCGTAGAACGAAGTCACAAAGATATGACCGTTTTGGATCAGCGGCGTCGCGATGCCGATCGGCATCTTGCGAGGTTTGTTTTCGAATCGCCAATGAACGTTGCCCGTTTCCGGTCCAGCGCCGAAATCGAATCGCCCGTCCAGCAAACGATGGACTTCATTGAGTTGTTTTCCATCAAGACGGGCGTGCAATACTGAGCACGATCATCTAACGCCCGCCTCGTCAGAAGGAGCAATCGGTTTTGCGATAACTCCATCGCGTTCAATGCCACGCCACTGCGGCCAGTCCTCGGATTTCAAGATCCTACAGCGTGATGCCA
>CAYUNP010000340.1:0-4247 GCA_964446085.1 uncultured Pirellulaceae bacterium | reverse complement strand
TGAATTAATTCCACAGCCCTTGACCAGCGCTATCAGCTTGGAAAGCTGAGCGACATTGTCGCTCGGTTCTCCGAACCGTAAGCGATTTCTCGGGTGCCGACGTCTCGGCCCAGCCACAATGTCAGCGCACAAAAAACGGCAGAGCAACACTGCCCTGCCGTTTCATGATTCATACTGAGCGACAATGTCGCTCGGTTCTCCGAACCGTAAGCGATTTCTCGGGTGCCGACGTCTCGGCCCAGCCACAATGTCAGCGCACAAAAAACGGCAGAGCAACACTGCCCTGCCGTTTCATGATTCATACTGAACTAAAAACTAGTCTTTCTTGAGCGGCTCTTTTCGCTCCGTGATGTTCTCGGCATCTTCGCACTTGTCAGCATTGATCTGAACATATTTTTGCTGATCTTCTGGCACATCGTCTTCGTGGAAGATTGCTTCGACAGGACATTCTGGAACGCAAGCCTCACAGTCGATGCACTCATCCGGATGGATGTACAGCATCGTAGGCCCTTCGTAGAAACATTCGACGGGGCAAACCACGACGCAATCGGTGTAACGGCATCCATCGCAAGGTTGGGTAACTACGTGTGTCATTCTTTCTCCAGTGTTTCAAACGTTTGGCCCGCAGGACCGTCATTGAAATGTAGTGCGCTGTTTTTCTAATGTCAAGATAAGCGGAATGTGACGATTGGGCCGTAATGGTTCCGGCTCGCCAATCCCCGGTAGATCAGTCCTGAAATGAGCATATCCGACCGGGAATTTGGGGCGACTTCCGCCACACGTCATTTCACTAATGAACCACTTCTGGGTTATCGGTAAAAAGCTGTCGTCGCTTAAGCCGGAAGTAATCCTTGAGGGCTTCGCTGATTATGAGCCATCTCCAGTACTGCTTTTAACGGATTCGATATCCGCGTTGAGCCAGCGTTTTGGAAAGCGTCTCAGCATGGTCGCCCTGGATTTCCAGACAGTCCTCACGGGTGGTTCCGCCGGAGCCGACCACATTCTTGAGATCTGTCAACAAACCAGCACGCGCATCATCGTCAGCGACGCCCCGAATGACGGTCACCACCTTGCCGCGTTTTCGCCGCTCAACCTGAATCTTCAGAATTTGCTTCGACGGTTCGACAATGTTCGGCGGCTTGGGAAGCGGCGGACATTTGCAGTCCGCATCCAACTCCTCGCATCGATCGCAGCGAGGAGGAACATCCCATTGAGTGCCTTCGAAGAGTCGCATCTTTGTTAAGCCTTGTTCGTCAGCTCAACGAGATCCTTGAGCATCTCTTTTGCCTGGCCGTTATCAATTGCAGTACGACATCGCTCCACGGCGATTGCCAGGCCATCACAAATGCCAGCGACCCAAAGTGCAGCCGCTGCGTTCATGATGACGATGTCCCGCTTGGGACCAGCATGGCCATCAAGCACTCGACGAATCGCGTCAGCACTCTCGGCGGGATTGCTGACTTTGAGCATCAGCAAACCGCTTTCTTCGATGCCGAAATCATTGGGGGCCAACTCGGCCGTGCGAACCTGCTTGCCAATGATCTCTGAAACATCCGTCACCGCACCGACAGAAATCTCGCCCAGTCCGTCGCGTGAATGAACGACCATGGACCGCTCTGTTCCCAGCAACGCCAGCGCTCTGGCTAACTTTTCTCTTGTTTCGCTTCGCCCCGCACCAAGCACTTGAAACTGTGCGTTTGCGGGATTGCAAAGCGGACCAAGCAAGTTGAAGATCGTTGGGTGTTTAAGTTTCTTTCGGACGTTGGTGACATGCTTCACCGACGGATGAAACAGCGGTGCAAAGCAAAAGCAAAGGCCCAACTGGTCAAGGCATTTTTCAACCGTCGAAATGGGACACTCGATATTGACGCCCAGCTGCTTCAACACATCAGCCGAACCCGATTTGCTGGTCGACTTTTTGTTACCGTGCTTGGCGACTGAAGCGCCTGCTGATGCAGCCACGATTGCCGCGGCGGTGCTGATGTTGAAAGTGCCCGACATGCCTCCGCCGGTTCCACAAGTGTCGACCAAATGTTCACGCTTGGTTCGTATTGGAGTCATGTGCTTTCGCATCGCGGTCGCCGCACCGGCAAGCTCTTCGACCGACTCTCCTTTTTCGTGTAGGGCCACCAGCAGAGACGAGATTTCTGCGGCCTTGCACTTACCTTCCATGATGCCGTCAACGACCTCGGTCATTTGTTCCTGGTCCAGCGAATCTCCGCTGGTGACCTGTCGTGTAGCTTCGCGAATCACTTTGGGCTCCAAAAAGGGGGCAATTGGGTATTTAGGTTTTTTAGCGTATTGCTCAATCGGCCGATTTTAACAGAGTCGGCCTTTTGATTCTGCCCTTCAATCAGGATTTCTCTTGTTGGCCAATGGGGGCCGTCTTACAATCGGCCTGCCTTTCCTTTCAAACTTCTGACCCTTCCCTAACCCACCCCGTTCAACAGTGCCAAGAAAAGTCATCGTAGATTGCGATATGGGGACAGACGACGCCGTCGCGTTGTGTATGTTGCTGTTCGACGACCGTTTCGATGTCTTGGCCATCACGGCGACCGAGGGCTGTGTGGCGGCAGATCAGGCCAACGAAAATCTGCAAGCAGTCCTGACGTTGCTGGATCCTGATCGTTACCCACGAGTCGGACTGGCGACACCGGTAGAGAATGCTCCGGCAGTCGACTCCAGATTCCTCTACGGAGAAGACGGGCTTGGCAATGCGGACTTTGAGGTCTCGGTGCCCCAGAATGCCCGATCTGCGGACAAGTTGATCATCGACACAGTCAGGTCCAATCCTGACGATGTGACCATCTTGTGCCTTGGGCCACTGACGAATATTGCCCGTGCCTTTCGCCGGGATCCGCAACTGCCGTCGATGATCGATCGAATCGTGATGACGGGCGGCAGCCTGACGGCCAACGGAAACATCACTCAGGCGGCCGAATTCAATTTCTACTTCGATCCAGAGAGTGCCCGAGAGGTGTTGCATTCTCGCACGACGAAGATGCTGTTGCCGCTGGACGTTTCCAGTGAAGTCAAGTTCGACATGGGCTTCCTGGCGGATATGCCCAAGGAAGGTTCACGCGTCGGTGACTTTCTGAATCGGGTCGTTCCTTTCACGTTCCGTTCCAGTCGCCAACAATTGGGGCTCGAAGAGATTGTTCTTAACGATGCCGTTGGAGCATTGGCATTGTTGGAGCCACAGCTTTTCGATTTCCAGACAATGGCAGCCGATGTGGAAGTTGACGGAACGTTAACTCGGGGCGTCCTGGTGCTTGATCGTCGCATGCGGCCTGAATGGCGCGACAACGTCAGTATCGCGACTTCACTGAGACCAACGGCCGGTCAGTACATCATTGACCAACTGACAATGGCCGGCCAAAAGTCACGCTAGGTGATCAGCGGCAAGGCTATTCAATGACCCCTCCTCAAGACACTCATACCCAATTTGAAAATCGCCGATCGATGTTCTTTTGAAGAAAAGTTCCTGATCGTTAAGGGAGACTTACAAACTTACAAAATCCACTTTGGTTCGTCGAACATTTCGATGGAACCTAACGACCAGTACTTGTGCATTGTCCCCAAGGCAAGCCAGAAGACGACCAAGCTGTATTTGCCTTTTGAAGGTGATCAGCGATTGTCAGTTATTCTCAGCAAGGCGATCATGCTCGCGGAAGACAAGAAGATCAAGGACGCGACAATCATCTCGCAGATCAAGCGAAAGTAGGCGACTGGTTGCTAACCGCCGGCCAGAGGTGTCAACTTCACAAAATTTACGACCGTATCGGCTTGAACCTGAAATTGTTGATCAATTGATTCGGCCTGTTGTTCATTGACGAGAATCAGAAACTGTTTTTGCTCAAAAGCTTCGACTGCTTTTTCAAAGTGTGGTTGCCAGTGAATCGTTTTAAGATTCGAGCCCGAATCTCTGGAGTCATTGAGAATCTGTTCTGCCTCAGGGATTTAAACCAATCCCGAATAGCGAGGCCCTTTTGTGTTTGCTTTCAAATTGAGGTCTTTCACTTCCTGAAACACGCGACTGCGAATTAACTCTTCAACAGTAACCTGTTCAGCGGGTACTTCTAGCCTGAACTCATGGGAGTCCGGGTTTCCAAGTACCGATTCACGAACCAGAATTGTTTGAGTCATGGCAATGTTCATTTTAGGAAATAATGGAGTGAACGCCAGGAAATCGTTTAACGGCAAGCCGCAGGCGACTGCGTTCGCTGGTTGTTGAGGCACAGTCGCCT
>CAYUNP010000339.1:0-4292 GCA_964446085.1 uncultured Pirellulaceae bacterium | reverse complement strand
CAGTCGCGCAGGGTTGCTGACGGGGCGGTATCAGCAGCGGTTTGGGCATGAGTGCAATCCTCTTCCGGGTGCGCCGGCGGTTGATGGAGGTGGGGCAGGTCTGCCGCTTTCGGAAACGACGATGGCTGATGTCTTGCGGGCGGCTGGATACAAAACGAGTGCGATTGGGAAGTGGCATTTGGGCGATCAGAAAGAATTCTGGCCCAACCGACGTGGGTTCGACGAATGGTTTGGGTTCAGCGGCGGCGGGCTAAGTTACTGGGGCGATGTTGGAACAAAACTACCGGCTTCGATGGGAGTTCACCGAGGCGACGAAGCGGTTGACAAAGAGACGCTAACCTATCTGACGGATGACTTTTCGACGGAAGCCGTCAACTTCGTCGATCGACATCACGACAAACCGTTCTTTCTCTATCTGTCGTACAACGCGCCCCACGCGCCGGATCACGCCACGAAACATCACTTGGCCAAAAAAAACAGAGCACATCGAATACGGAGGTCGCGCGGTGTACGGTGCGATGGTCGCCGGGATGGACGAAGGGATCGGCCGAGTGATGGCGAAACTGAAAGAAGTTGGCGTTGATGAAAACACGTTGGTGATTTTCTACAGTGACAACGGAGGACGGTTGTCGCACGCCGTCAATCTCCCTTTGCGCGGTCATAAAGGAATGCTGTTCGAAGGCGGGATTCGTGTTCCGTTTGTGATGTCGTGGCCAGCGAAGTTTCCCAAAGGGAACAAAAGCGAATCGCCCATTTCAGCACTGGATATTTTTCCGACGGTTATTGAAGCGGCTGGTGTTGGTAGTGATTCGGTTGAACATCTGGATGGAATCAGCTTGGTAAATTCTTTGGCAAACGGAAAAGAGACTCCGGCCGGAAAGTTGTTTTGGCGTTACGCGATGGGCGACGACCAATTCGGCTATGCCACTCGCGATGGCGACATGAAACTTGTGCAGAGCGGATACAAGAATCGGAATTTGCTGTTCAATCTGGCCGCCGATCCGTGGGAGCAAAACGATCTGGCGAGCGAACAGCCTGAAACCGTTGCGAGGCTGGCGGAGTCGATCAAGCAGTGGGACGCAAAGAACGTCACGCCGAAGTGGCTTGATCCGCACGGCCCGAACGTACGCAAAGAGGAATCCAAAAGGCAGAAAAGGCTGTCGACAACGCGTCGCGTGGCGAACGGAAGTGACCGCCGCAAATTTTCGCGACGATGGTCCGTCAATTCCTCCGACACCAAGGATTGATCAGACCTAGAATGAACAGAAGCAGTAGTGGGATTTCTCCAAGAAATCCCGGGCCGCAGGAATTCTGGTGAATCCACAACTGATCAGCTCCGTTCTGAAAGACCACTGCTCTGAAAGACCACTGCTCTGAATGGTCGGAGTGCATTGGCTCTTTTTTCGTATATGATTTGAGACAGAGAATTTATTTGTCCAACGTTTTCCTTTCTTGTTCGAGCGACAACAATGCCCAAGCCTTATTTCATTGCTTTGCTGGTTTTTGCTTCGGCGATGCTCGTGTCGAGCCATGCCCGCCAGGTCAACGGCCACGACGGAGCCAACCGTCCGCCGAACGTGATTTATATCCTCGCGGACGATCTTGGTTTTGGTGACTTGAGCTGCTATGGCCAGAAGAAATTTGAGACTCCCAACATTGATGCGTTAGCGAAAAAGGGAATGAAGTTCACGCAACACTATTCTGGCAGCACCGTTTGTGCTCCGTCGCGATGCTGTTTGATGACTGGCTATCACACGGGGCATGCAGTCGTTCGCGGAAACGCAGAAGTTCAACCCGAAGGCCAGGAACCGATGCCAGCGGACACGTTTACGGTGGCTCATCTTTTACAGAAGGCGGGCTACAAGACAGGCCTGTTTGGGAAATGGGGACTCGGTGCACCCGGTTCTGTTAGTGAACCGATGAAGATGGGCTTTGATCGCTTCTACGGATACAACTGCCAACGGATCGCGCATTGTTACTATCCTGCGTTTCTTTGGAGCAACAACGAGCGACAATTACTGATCGAAAACGCGGCTCAGAAAAACGGAATTTACGCTCCGAAACTTATTCAGCAACAGGCTCTCGAATTCATTCGAGAAAACAAAGACCAGCCGTTCTTTTGCTACTACGCCGCGGTCCAACCGCACGCGGACATGATCGCTCCGCCCGAATACATGAAAAAACATATTGGGAAGTACGATCCCGAAAAGCCACACGACAAGGGTGGCTATGTGGATCAGGATGCACCGCACGCGGCATTCGCGGCGATGGTAAATGTGCTTGATGATTACGTTGGCGAGATCTCCCAGGAACTGGAGGAGCTTGGCATCGCAGACAACACGCTGATCGTTTTCACTTCCGACAACGGTCCGCACCTCGAAGGCGGACACGACCCGAAGTACTTTGATTCCAACGGTATCCTCAAAGGACACAAACGCGACCTGTACGAAGGCGGCATGCACGTTCCGATGATCGCCAGCTGGCCAGCCAAAATCGAAGCCGGTTCCGAATCGGATCACGTTTCCGCGTTCTGGGATTTTCTGCCGACGATGGCGGAGCTAACGAAGCAGCCGACTCCAGAAGGAATCGATGGGGTCTCGATGCTGCCGACTTTGTTGGGCAACACGGATCAGAAGCAGCATGAGTATCTCTACTGGGAATTCGCGGACAGGAAAGGACGCGTTGCGATTCGAAAAGGCGACTGGAAAGCAGTACGCTACAAAGCTTCGGTCAATCCGCATTCGCCACTGGAGCTTTACGATCTTTCCAAAGACCAGAGTGAAGAGTTCAACGTCGCGTCAGAGCATCCGGCGATCGCCAGCGAACTGCGGAATCTAATCGAAAACGCTCGAACGGCTCCGGCGAATCCGCGATTCGACTATCTGAGTCCTAAAACTCGCAAAAAGAAAAAGAAGAGGTAAACGATGCACGTCAGACAATTCTTCACCGCTTTTCTCGCTGTGCTTTTGAAAATAAAAGGGGATTGCGCCAAGAAGCTTGGCAAAGGAGGAGGATAACGAATCAAGGTTGACGGCAGCCAGATTGAGAATCGCGGCTACAACGAGCTTGGTCAGTTGACGAGTGTCGACCGTCCTTCGATCGACGAAAGTCGAACCTACGATGACCGTGGCCAGGTGAAAACGATCGCCAACGGTGCCGTTGGTACAGCAACCTATGCTTACGATGCCAACGGCAACAAGCTGTCGGAATCCTGGTCAGGCGCCATGGCTTCATGGAACTTCACCACTCAAGCCGGTGGTAACGATGGCTACGATGCTGAAGATCGCTTCCTGAACTTCAACCAGTCGGGCCAGAGTAAAACACTGGCGATGACTCGCTCAGACATTGGAAACATCTCCAACGTGAATCTCAACGGAACCAGTACGGCGCGCAGCTATTCCAATGCTCACGAGCTGACAACCGTTGGTACCGATTCGCAGAGCTTCGACGACGATGGAAATCTGACCATAGCCGCAAACGGCAACACCTTCGGTTGGGACGAAGCGGGCATGATGCAACAAGCCAACGTTGCTGGTGGAGCAAGCGTCGAGTACGGCTACGCGGCTGACGGCAAACGAATCTGGAAGAAGGTTACCGATGGTGGCAGCATCACCGAAACAGTTTATGTTCACTCCGGTCCCAACTGCATCGCCGAGTACGCCAAGGGAGCTGCTCCTGCGTCCAGCGGTAACGAGTACACTTACGCTGGTGGGATCGACTCGCTGGTGATGCTGTCACGAAATGGTGGTAGCGAAAAACTTGCTATCACCCGCAATCAGCAGTGGAGTGTTTCTGCTCTGATCAACAGTTCTGGCTCGGTTGTAGAACGCTACACCTACGCCGAGTTCGGAAAACGCACCATTTTGGCAGCTGATGGCTCGACGGTTCGCGAAACCAGCAGTTACAATATGGCATACGGATACACATCCAGAAGGCATGAAACCGAAACGGGGTTGATGTACTTCAGAGCACGCTACTACGATCCAAGTACTGGGGAGTTTATCAGCCGCGATCCGCTGGGATATGTCGATGGGATGAGCCTGTATCGCGGGTACTTCGTACCGGGCGGAAAAGATCCACTGGGGCTTCGTCGCGAATTTAATCCAGAATGGATCTTTTTTATTGTATCTCGCTGGTCTTTGTGAAAAAGGAATGCGTTCAAAGTTGGTAATCCATATGACAACCAACTGCACTATCTCACATTTGGACAAAAATTTGACAGCGGCATGAAATTGTCTAAAAACGGGCAAGCCTCCCATTCCGTGAGATATCAAATGTTTCATCGTTTAGCG
>CAYUNP010000338.1:0-4331 GCA_964446085.1 uncultured Pirellulaceae bacterium | reverse complement strand
CCTTTGATGGGATTGCCCGCTGGAGGAAGTCCGATAACCGCTCCCGAAATGCCCATGAACGTTTTTGCAAGCCAACCTTCGGTCGAGTTTCTTTCCTCCAATTGGCGAATCAGGCTTTGGTAATGTTCGGTGACAAAGCCATGACCTGGTGCTTTGATAACAAGCGAGCTTTTGTAGTCCCAACGCGCGGGAGCATCTTTGGGCAGATTCAGTATTGGCTGGCGAAAGCTGTATTTTCCATTCTTGTCAGATGTGGCGACAAGTTTCGGAGGCGGCGAATCGTGATCCCGCGTGCGGTAGGTGATCGAGTAGATCTCAGCGCCAGCGACTGGTTTTCTATTTGCACCCAAGACGGTACCCGAGATCGTATTGTCGTTCTTTGATTTAGCTTGCTCGCCAGCAGCCTTGCGTATTGGTTTCGGGCGCTTCTTTATGGACGCATTGATCGTTTGCAAGTCGATCGTTTCACCAGGTTCCACTACCAGTTTTTTGGCGACAACGGTGAAACCCATCTTGGTCGATTCAGCCAGGACAGCGTAGTCCGTGCCCGGTAAAACTTCCGAATGTTCGAAACGTCCATCCGCATCAGTTGACACGTTCTTCTTCAAATTTGGAGAGAAATCCTCGTTGGGAAGAGGTTCGATTCGAATTCGGGCTCCAGAAACGGGCTGATCGTCTTTGTCCACCAATCGCCCACGAATTGTGACCAATGGCTGTAACTGGACTGACAGTTTCTGATCCGCGTCGTCGCCTGCGGTTACACGTTCGACTTTGCCAAGTTTTCGCTCTGGGTGATGGAACAACATCGTGCGTTTCTCACCAGACTTAAAACCAACAGCGTCGAAGCTTCCCGTTGGAATCGTCGGCCACCACTCGTCAGGAGAACGCCCAACAACCTGAACGCCTTTGAGTTCTTTTCCTGCGGGATCCGTCATCTCAATCGCGATCCTTTTTCCGCTGTCAAGTTTAAAGTCAAGATCGAACGAGTCTTCCGTCTCAGCGATGTCGACTTCTCGCACAATCGTAGGCCACTTGTTGCTTGGCCTAACACCAACCCAGTACGTTGGGAATTGCCCACGCTCGTCGGCGTCTTTGATGTTGCCAGCCCCTTGCCCTTGCGGATACGACTCATAGGCAACCTTCGCTCCCACGATCGCCTTGCCTGGTAGACCGACCAATCGATAAGAACCATCGGAAGCAACCTTGTAACGCTGTTGATATCCATCAAAACTCCGACCTTCATACTCTGGTGTCGCTTGGGCAAAGGGGTTCGACAAGTACGGAAAGTAAAAGACGTAGGCCTCGTCTGTGATCTGAAGGTTCTTTCCCGTGGAGTTGTCCTTCAACTTGCCCGTAATCCAGACTCCCTTGTTCAATTCCAAATCTAAATCGATTGGCTTCATTCCTGTTGGGTTGGGAACATCAAAAACGCGCATCAGGTATGGCTGATCGTCGTTGGGTACCGCAATGATTTGATTGCCAGCTTCTTTGGGCAAGCCACGCAATGTGTAACGTCCGTTGGCGTCCGTTGTGACCCGAATTTGTCGCTGGGCAACCCATCCGTTCATGGCATAAGATTCAATCGCCACGCCCGGCATTGGCTGGCCAGTTTTGGCGTCTTTTACAATTCCCGTGACAGGCTGACTGGGGCCAACCGCAATGACATTCTTTGCACCGTAAACCGTTTGCTTTTCGGAATCGGGATCCGGCATCATGTTGATAGCGACCGGCTCCATATTGCGAGTAGCAACTACTGCCCGAGTGTGAGCGATCGTCGGTCCTTCAAGAATCAAACCAACAACACGTTCTTTGCCGACTCCAGCTATCGAGAAGAAACCCTCAGCGTCCGTTTTCGTTTTTTGCTGAAATCCATTTGGAAACTGCCGAGTGATGCTGACGCCGTGTGCACTCATTGCTTGCCATAAAACTTGCCCTTGGCGCCAGCCTTCCAACACGGGATCAAGGTTTTTATCTTCAAACGCAAACAAAACTTCGGCTCTTACCGAAGCGTCTGAGATTGGATTGCCTTCCAGGTCGACGAGTTGGCCTTTGATCGGAACATCATCTGCGACAAGACGTAGTTTTACTGGTCGATCCGGCTTCGGCGCTTCGCCGGGACGCAAGCCAGGGGCACTCCACGCAACGCCAAAGCCATCCGCGCGAGCGATGATGGAGATCTCCTTCAAGACGCTAGGGCCCATGTTTGGGAATTTCGACTTGTCGATGGCCAGCTCAAATTCGCCGTTGGTACCGCTGGTCGTTGATGCGATAGGCGGCAAAGTGTTCAGGATATCACCTCTCTGCGGTCGATGCATCTCCACCGTGGCTCCTCCAATCGGACGATCATTTTCATCGACCACGATTCCGCGATAGCTGATGGCTTGCGATTTGTCCCCGGAAGCGCCTGTTTGGTTAGACGAGGCTGCCGCCTTTTGCAATTCCTCCATCTTCTCTTTACTGAAGAGTTTTACATCGCCCAGATCTTGGGACTCGCCAGGTTTGACTTTGATCGTTGATTCAAACAAACGATAGAAGTCAGGAGGCGTCATCATGTCCTTGGCGCGTTCGGCCAGAATGCGGTATTCGATTCCTGCGACCAACCCGTCGATTTCAAAACGCCCTTCGGAATCAGTGACGTGGCGAGCAACTTGATTGTGCGACAGGTTCCTCGGCAGCGGCGGCGAGTCGGTATTGCTTGTGCTTGACATTGGATTGGCATCGCTGAAGCGCGGTCGCCAATTGGTTAACTCACAATTGGCGATCGGCTGTCCATCATCGTCCAGCAAGCGTCCTTTCACGCTACCCGAGGGCTGCAGTTTGGCCACGATTTCCGAATCCTGCTTGCCGACTAGATTGACATAGCCCGCGTGCTTGCGGTCTTTGGACAAAAGATAAATTTTTCGACCGGCTGCCTCGTCGTAACGGATTAGTTCCAGTTTGCCTTTTCTCGAACTCTCCCAAGCATCGTTAAAAGTTTCCAGCTTTCCCGTATAAGAAAAATCTTTGATTTGCTTTCCAGTTGAATCAACGACTTTTCCTAGTACGCTTCCGCTTCTGTCGAGTTCGATTGCGAGTTGCGTGACGCCATCCTCTGGGGCATCGATTTCCAAAATGGCGTTGCTGTTGGCAGGCATCATTTGGGTCGGCCAAGTTTCGTAGATGTCCTTCTCGACGTCCTTGAGGCTGCCATCTTTCAGGGTAATGTGTTTCGAACGAGCGTATCGTTCACCACCGTTAGACAGAAACGTCACATAGGCTGGACCGGAGAAAATGGCAAAACGAAAATTTCCACCCGCATCGGTTTTTCTTGCCTCGCGTTGGTCGACGTCCATCGAACCTGCAAGCTCGTAGTTCGGGTTGTTCGCAACTACGTGATAATCAACGAAGCCACGCAAGCCTTCGCCAGATTGTTTGTCGGTGACCCGGCCTTCAAGCCAAACGCCCGATTGCAATTTGACATCAAGTGTCAAAGGTGAGTCCGGGCTGGTCAGCGGTGTATTTCGACTGGCCGCCAGGTAGGCGACGTCGCCGTCGGGCGGAATTACTGCGATTCTGTTGTTCTCACCAATCGGCATACCAATCAGACGATAGCGCCCTTCTTCGTCGGTGACCGCTCGAACAAAATCTTGTCCCCACCCGCTCATTGATTGGCCGTGTCGAGCTTGGCTTTTAATCGTGGCGCCAACAATGGGCTTGCCTGTTTTAGCATCCTCAACCACACCAGATATCACCGCAGTTGGAGCGGCAATCAAAGTGAACTTGCTTGGATGATAGGTGAGGTCTCCAAGACTCGGTGCCCCTTGCTCTTTCTTCAGTATTACCGCTTCGCCCTTCTCCGTCCGTACGTAGATCTTTTCGGTGGTAATCCCCGGTCCCTCAACAAGAACCTGCGCGATCCTGCCATTGCCAATCCCGTTAAGCTTGAACTTCCCTGCCGCATCGGAGATCGCAGGCGCTACCAAAGAGCGCACCTGGGGACCATTCATTGAGCGGGGGGTCTTTTGCCGAGCCGAGTAAAAGTCAGCTTGCGGTTCGGCGGCAGCCGCATTCCACTGGTCCAGCGTTTCGTTTTCGCCAGTATAGACTCGTAGTAGCGTTAACTTGGCTCCTGCGACAGGCTGGCCTTCAATGGTCAGGATTGTTCCGGAAACGGCCCGGTCGTCGCGTGCAAGTTGTAAGGGTTTTCCAACTCGATCGAGCGTCGCCTCCATGTGCGGTCGAAATGCCGCTGGGGTTTCTTCGAGGCGCTTGCGATAATCTTCTTTGGATTTATCGTCCACATCGAAAACAAACGAAGGGCACCAAGCCATTCCGAATCCGTCTTTAACCGC
>CAYUNP010000337.1:0-4333 GCA_964446085.1 uncultured Pirellulaceae bacterium | reverse complement strand
GGCTTGGCAGCAAAAAGTATCTACTGGCCTGCCAGACCTGATTTGACCATTGGGAGCGATGGTTGTCTCTATCGCCAGTCGCTTTACGAGCCGGGAATTTGAAGTTTCCAAGGACCAGGGACTTCAATTCTCAGCTGGACTTCATCATTCTTGCCAATTTGGTCTTTTGGAATTTCAACCATCAACGGTCGCCCGAATCTCAGCACGTCTATTTCGCGATCTGTCAACGTTATCACCATCAATTTGTTTGCCCTATCAAAAACTGGAGGTGTTGGATTGAGCAGAAACAACTCCCTTGTTCGGCCTTTACCGTCCTTTTCTTTTCTGGCAAACAAGAGTCTGTTTCTCATCATTTCAAATAGTTCCTCGATTTCCTGAACCCAATTATCAATACGTTTTTTGAGTTCATCATCACTTCGCCAGTTTGGGGACGCCTTCATTTTGTCGATAGCCGTGGCAGAAGAAACGTCAATATAAATCAGCTGACCCTTAACGTCCTGCCTTTGCTCAAGTTGCGATATATACCAATTCAATTCAGCAACGGTTTTGGGATCCTGTTGCTTCAACTGTTCCAGAACCTGGCGAGACTGCCCATATTCCTCGAAAAGCTTCGGCGCTATTTTCTTCTCGAAGCTATGTTCCATCACCTCCATAAGACTTTTTGCCCGTTTCCTGGAATGTTCCAACCGAACAAGCAGATCGGTGTCGGGTGCGTGATCTTCTTTCACCCAGTCGATCGGTTGGATCTGGATCTGGTTGGTTTGTCTATTGAGTTTTGCTTGAACTGAAACACCGCCGGTCAGCTTTGGAACTGAAAGATGCATGAAAAGCTTCGAACGATTGCCTTCAATTTGGACAACCATTCCGACCAGAAATTCGCCTTCAAGTATTCGTGCTTGGGCCAGGTTTCCATCAAAGCCAACGATTGAAAGTTTTCCATTAACAGGTCCGCGAACAATCAACTTGTCCCCATCGCTTAAGTCCTCAATGTTGCTCAAATCGATCGTTACCATGTTCTTGACCCAGTCTATGCTGTTGATCCGTCCAAGCCTTGTTTTGTATATGCAATCTGCATGTTTCGGTTTTGGGCCTGGCTCTGACCAATGCACTGGAAATTCCAGCGTCCCAGTTGACAGTTTTATTTTCAATTCCGGGTCAACAAATTTCGTTTCCGGTTCATTGCCGAGTCCATACCTCTCCTCCGTGGACTTGTCCGGTGCTGAATCATCTCCCGCGCTCACTTTTCCTGGACCAACTCTTTCCGCGTCCGCTTTGGCAATTTTCGCAATCGTCGTCTCGCCGCGTTTAACCTCGTAGACATCTTCTTTGATCAAAACGCCATCTGATTTTCCTCGAATTTCGACTTTGTATTTGCCTGCCCACAGTCGAGTTGAATCCTCTCCTGTTTCAACTTTCAACTGCTCAATCTCTTTTCCATCCTGAACGACTGTCACTTGGACATCTTCGATTTCGGATTCGATTCTCAATCGTCCCATCGAAGTTTGCAGATACAAAACAATCCCGCCCCAGGTAAAACCACCGAACAACAGCAACAGGGCAGCTGCTTTTGCGAAACCTGAATACCAACCTGATTTTGCTGGTAACGCTTTGGCGTGCGAATTTGATTGAACGGATTGGTTACTGGATTTATTCTGAAGGTATCCACGCAACTGATCCGCCGCGTTATCAAATTCACGATCCACTTCTGACGGCGTTGGATCTTCAACCGCGGAGGCGCGAAACGTGGCGTCATTGATTAAATTCGAAAGATGACTGCCGTCGCAAAAGGGACTCAACTCGTCCGCGACTTGTGATGCCGATTGATAGCGGTTGTCTGGATCACGCTGCAAACATCGGTCAACGATCGCTGCGAGTTCAACAGGAATCAATGGAACTCGGTCGCGGATCGAAACGCCGTCGCCCATCGCCATCGCCTTTATCTTCTTCAGCGGCGTGTTATTCTGGGGGCTCGAATAAGGCGACTTACCAGTCAGCAACCGATAAAGAGTTGCACCGAGACCATAAATGTCACTTCGCTCATCGGACGCTCGATGATTCCCGCATTGCTCGGGAGCCATATAGTCAAGCGTTCCCATCAATTGCCCAACCGTTGTCAGTTGGTCCTCTGGCGCGTTCATTCCGCCAAGCGTCGCCAGTCCAAGATCCAGAACCTTAACTTTGCCATCCCGGTTTAACATCAGGTTAGAAGGTTTCACATCGCGGTGGATTACGCCTTGAGCATGTGCATAGTCCAGCCCCATTGCTGACTGCCGCACCAGTTCACAGGCATCAGAAATCGACAGCGGTCCCATCTTGCGAATGATTTTGGAAAGATCCAACCCGTCAACCAATTCCATGACGAGAAAGTGAACTCCATCATCGCGCCCCGCATCGGTTGCCGACACCATTGCCGGGTGATCCATTCTCCCGACCAGTTTCATCTCCCGTGTAAAACGAGCAATTGCCACAGAGTTATACATCTTGCGATCAGGAAGGATTTTGACAGCCACTTCCTTTTCCAGCTGCGAATGTCGAGCTCTGTAAACACTTCCCATGCCGCCGTAACCGAGCAGTTCAACCACTTCGTATTGACCAATTTTTCGAGGGCACTCTGGCCGCTCGATATTGTTCGACTTGCGCATTTCAGAATCATCGACGGCGAGATCAAAATCAATTGCAACAATCTCTTTTGCATTGGACATCGCTGATCGGAAATTCGGATCGTCGATGATTGCAGCGTCCGCATTGCCCTGAGAACCAATCGGATTGTTCGTTGCGGCTGCCGAGTCGAATTTGTCGCCCATGTCTCGCAATTCGCCAACCAGCGAATCCATCGTCAAATCGAAACCGGCAACGGTGTCTTCGCACTCGTCGCAACGTTGCAAATGAAAATCAATGCGGTCGTTTTGTTCCTCTGAAAGCTGCCCCAGCAAGAACTCACGCAACTCTTGAACACTTACACAGTTGTCATTCATGGAATTCCCTTTTTGGAAAGTCTGCGGTCCGAAGTCAACTTGATCGGCAGTGAGTGCCTCTTTGAATAACAACGAACCCTCTATGAATAACAACGATTAAGGCGTAACTCCTGAGATGCTTTTTTAGAGTAAACGCTGGTTTTACCGAGGAAATAAGCCAGAGAATCAAGCTTCCGGAATTCGAAAGTGAAACCAAAACCTGAAGCCGTTTTGAAAATCCGAGGTGTGAGAATTGCACTGTATTTTTTCGCATTCGATTCGGAGAATCGAGCGACAATGTCGCTCAATTCTCCGAATTGTTGGCGTTTTTCCTGATTGCTTTTCTCATTCATAGAACGGTATTGTTCGGGATTTTGCGCGAGCCTCGTACCAACAACAAAGCCAAGCTCAATCCGAATCACCCAATTGCTGTCTCAATCGACGCAAAATCCTTCGCTTGGCCTGACGAACACCCGCGGCCGTAATTCCAAGATCCTCAGCGATGGCAGACGTTGGATCGCCTTCGACCACGTTGCGCCAAAAGGCTGCCCAACTGTTTTCGGAAAACTCAACTCGAATCTGATCGAGCGCACGATGAAGCAACTGGTGACCATGAAATTCTGCCGTCGGTTCATCGTCGGATTCCTTCATCCCATCGACAATCTGATTCATTCGCATCTGCGCAATCGATCCACCCGCGGCAACTTCCATATTCGGGCGTCCGCGCATCAAATCCCGAATTCGGTTGCGGGCGATGGTCCACAACCAACCTCGAAACGAACCTGTTTTTCGCCTTTCAAACTGGATAATCTTGCGAGAGACCAGAACGAAGACGTCCTGCATGACATCGGCCGCGTCTGCAGAACTTAAATTACACTGTTTGCACCAGTGAAAAATCAGCGGGCCGTAAAGCTCGACCAGTTGCTCCCATGCGTCTGAATCCTGCCGCTTCAAACGCAACAACAAACTCGTTGCATTGGATGACGCCGAATCAGGGTTGAGAGTCGATAGTTGGGTCACAAACTCTCCTGGAAAAAAGCTGTCGAGAGCAAATGGTCAGCCGTAAACGGTAGAAGACGACCAAGGTTTCATTTTAACACAAATCTCACACGATGAAGATTTATGTTTTTGCGTACCAGTGCGCAGAAGCAGACTAGATAACCGAACCTGGTTTTCCGGAAACACTAACCCGCTGATTTAACTTTCAGGCGATTGCGAATGATGGCTGGATTTTCCGGTGAGGCATCCGTCGCAGCGAGTTTTTCGGTCTTTGGGCTTGTTTAATGTCATCGGTGCTCATTTTGTTTCACATCAGAATACCACGCAATTCGAGTCACCAAAATGGCCTGTAGTGGCAAGGCGAAGAGGCATGAACAACG
>CAYUNP010000336.1:0-4349 GCA_964446085.1 uncultured Pirellulaceae bacterium | reverse complement strand
GCGAATGATCGCCAGGCACGATCAAAAACATGCCACAGGTTCACGCAGATTGCAGATGCGGTCATCCAGGTTCAATAAAACGAACTGAAGGGCGAAATTTTGTATAAGGAATTGACATCGCGGCCGAATATGATAGTGTATTAATGACACTAACTAGATAAGAAGGCCACAATGTCGTTGAACGAAATCTATCGCCCTTCGCTGGCTCTGCTGACGGACCTCTATCAAATCACGATGGCGTACGGGTATTGGCAGCAAGGGATGGCTGATCGCGAAAGTGTATTCCATTTGTTCTTTCGGAAAAATCCGTTCAAAAGCGGCTACACCGTTGCTGCTGGGCTGGAAACGGTGATCGAATTTGTCGAAGCGTTTTCATTCGACGAAAGCGACATTGCCTATCTTGCGACGCTGACTGGAAACGACGATCAGCCATTGTTTGCGGCCGATTTTCTTGAATATCTCGGCGAAATGAAGCTTTCGGTTGATATCGATGCGGTGCCCGAAGGTACTGTCGTCTTTCCACACGAACCGATCCTTCGGGTCCGCGGACCCTTGTTGCAGGCTCAGCTGATTGAAACAGCGCTGCTGAATATCATCAACTTTCAAACGTTGATCGCTACCAAGTCAGCTCGCATTTGCCGCGCGGCCGCTGGCCAGGAAGTGCTTGAATTCGGTTTGCGGCGAGCACAGGGGATCGACGGAGCGGTGACGGCCAGTCGAGCTGCCTTTATTGGCGGCGCGGCGGCGACTTCCAACGTTCTGGCTGGCAAGGTTTTTGGGATTCCAGTCAAAGGCACGCATGCACATAGTTGGGTCATGTCATTCGATGACGAGACGGCCGCGTTTGAAAATTATGCAGCCGCTATGCCCAACAATTGTGTCTTTCTGGTTGACACCTATGACACGATCGAAGGCGTCAAAAAGGCGATCGAAGTCGGCAAGCAACTGCGAAAACGAGGGCATGAAATGGTCGGCGTCCGCCTGGATTCGGGAGACCTTGCCTATTTAAGCATCGAAGCCAGAAAGCTGCTGGATGGTTCAGGTTTTCCCGATGCCGTTATCATCGCCAGTAACGATTTGGACGAGCATTTGATCCAAAGTCTGCGTCATCAAGGGGCCAAGATTGCGGTTTGGGGTGTCGGTACGAAGTTGGCGACCGCATTCGACCAACCTGCTTTGGGTGGTGTCTACAAACTGGGAGCTCTCAAAGATTCCGATGGGGAGTGGATGCCTAAAGTAAAGCTGTCCGAACAGTTGATCAAAGTTTCGACGCCAGGGATCCTTCAGGTGCGGCGTTTCTTCGACGAAAACGTCGCTCGAGCCGACATGGTTTACAACGAACTGACTCAGCTGCCAGAATCGTGCGTGATCATCGACCCCCACGATCCGTCTCGCCAGCGAAAACACGGACCGGAAAGCCGATTTGAAGATCTGTTGGTTCCGGCGATCCGCAGTGGCAAGCGAGAGGGTTCAGCACCGTCGCTCGTGGAGATCCGGCAACGGGCGGCCAGGCAGATTTCCAACTTCCACCAGACGATTTTGCGTCTGGACAATCCCCATAACTATCCGGTGGGTCTTGAGCAGCAACTGCACGAGCTAAAAACCTCGATGGTCCATCAGCTTCGTAAAACGCGATAGCAGGGCTCCGTGTTGCCAGCAATTTTCGAAATTTTGACTTTGTTGTGAACCATTCACTTGACTTAGTGTCATTACGACACGATACTTAGTGTAAGGAAAACACATTATGAATTTACCACACAACATCAATCAACTTCGCCAACGTTGGCAATCCGGCGACCGGTTTGAATTTTTTCTGTTCTACGGGCACAAACCACCTCTGACGGGTGTCGATGCTTCCTGTCTGAGCCAGTGGTTTGTCCGGGATTTTTCGATCGATGGTCAGCGGTATCCGACGGCTGAACATTGGATGATGGCTGAAAAAGCACGGTTGTTCGACGATGATGAAATGCTCAACGCGATACTTGAATCCGAATCACCTCGCGATGCGAAAGCGTTCGGTCGAAAGGTCAAAGGATTCGACGCGGAAACATGGAACGATCACAAATTCGAAATCGTCGTTCGCGGCAACCTGGCAAAATTTGATCAGAATCCAATGATGAAGCAGTTTCTGATCGAAACCGCGCAGGGACAAACTGATCAGCAAATGGTGGCCGAAGCTCCACAGGCTTACCGGGTCAGCAACGACAAAAAAACGAAGCAGGAAGTTGGTGCGCCGGCGATTCTTGTGGAAGCTGCCGGTCGAGACACGATATGGGGAATTGGACTCGGGCAGAACAACCCGAAGTCGCGTGACCCCATGCTTTGGCGAGGCAAGAACTTGCTTGGATTCGCTTTAACGAACGTACGAGAACTTTTGAAACAGGATCAGGACTAATGGCATTCAAATACGAGTACGCTCGTCCAGCCTTGACCGTCGACTGTGTTGTTTTCGGATTGGACGATGAGGACCTCAAGGTTCTGTTGATCGAACGCGATCTACCTCCATTCGAAGGCAAGTGGGCGCTTCCCGGCGGATTCGTTCGCGTCGACGAATCGGTGGATGATGCGGCGCTGCGTGAGCTTCAGGAAGAAACAGGAGTCAAGAAAGTTTTCCTGGAGCAGCTGTATACCGTTGGCGATCTCAATCGTGACCCTCGGGAACGCGTCGTCACGGTGGCCTATTACGCCTTGGTAAGACTATCCAGTCACAAAGTCAAAGCAGCAACTGATGCCCGGCAAGCACTTTGGTTTGCTATCGACGATCTGCCCAAGCTGGCTTTTGATCATGACAAGATCTTGACGATGGCTCATGAACGATTGCGAGGCAAAGTTCGTTACCAACCCATCGGATTTGAGTTGCTTCCACAAAAATTTACTCTGCGACAACTGCAGCATCTGTACGAAGTCGTGCTTGACCGCGAGTTGGACAAACGTAACTTCCGCAAGAAAATCCTCGGCATGGAAATTTTGGAAGAGCTTGATGAAGTCGAAACAGATGTCGCTCACCGAGCCGCGAGGTTGTATCGGTTTGACAAACGTGCTTACAAGGACATGACCAAACAGGGATTCAATTTCGAACTCTAAAACCTGCCAGACCAATACCATGAAAACACTGATCCTCGTCGACATCCAAAACGATTTTTGCCCGGGCGGAGCGCTTGCCGTCTCCGAAGGTAACGCCGTCGTAACGATTGCGAATCAACTGATGCCAAAATTCGAGTTGGTGGTGGCAACACAGGATTGGCACCCGGTAAACCACAAGAGTTTTGCCAGCCAAAACGAAGACCTTACGATCGGCGACGTTTTTGAGCTCAACGGTCTGCCGCAAATCGTTTGGCCCGATCACTGCGTCCAGAACACTCACGGATCTGAATTCGTTTCGGATCTCAATAGAGACCCTATCACCAGAGTCTTTCCCAAAGGAACAGATCCGCACGTCGACAGCTATAGCGGATTCTTTGACAACGACCATCGTGGCGCGACCGGACTGGCAGCGTACCTGAAAGACAAAAATGTAACCGAAGTATTCGTTATGGGCCTGGCCACGGACTACTGCGTCAAGTTCACCGCTCTGGATGCAGTGCAGTTGGGCTTCAAAACAAAACTGGTCCTTGACGGATGCCGCGGGGTGGAACTTAACGCCGGAGATGTTGAAAAAGCAATTGAAGAAATGAAAGACGCGGGCGTAGAAATCGTTCGCAGTACAGAGATAGAAAAATGAACAAGACTCAAACAAAACGAATCAGCAAGTTCCTTAGCCTGGTGCTCCGTCACCAGCCGCAAACGATCGGTATTACGCTGGACGAAAATGGCTGGGTTGAAATTGATACACTGCTTGAAGGCATGGCTTCCTCCGGAAAACGTGTCTCACGTGAACAGCTTGAGCAAGTCGTTTCCAATAACGACAAACAAAGATTTACGATCAGCGACGATGGAGTTCGCATCCGGGCAAAACAGGGCCATTCGGTCGACGTTGATCTTGGCTACCAAGCGGCGACTCCGCCGGAACAGCTTTGTCATGGTACGCCTGGTCGGTTTGTCGAGCTCATTCGCGAAAGCGGATTGAAGAAAATGAACCGTCACCACGTGCATATGCATGCCGATCACGAATTGGCAACCGAAGTCGGCGGGCGCCGCGGCAAGCCAGTCTTGCTGACAATCCGCAGCCTCGAAATGCATCAAGCCGGATACGAGTTCTTTGTCACCGAGAACGATGTTTGGCTTACCGATCATGTCCCATCCGAGTTTATCAACTTTCCAACGTTGTAAATTGAGAGACGCAAAATGCTTATGAAAGCACCATCCAAAACGAAATCATCGGCCACGTTCGAGAGCATCCACGGATGCAT
>CAYUNP010000335.1:0-4357 GCA_964446085.1 uncultured Pirellulaceae bacterium | reverse complement strand
CTCAAGTCTTTTCAATTGTTCTTCGATCGGAGCGACAGCCTGTTTCCTTCTCTCTGCACTACTTCCGCCGTAGCTGCTGTTTTTTGGTGAAAAATATTTCTTCGGGATCATGTCGATCGCTGCCAGGCGTGTTGCTTCGGAAAACCGTTTATCCATCAACTTGATTAAGTCGTAGCGTGACATTTCCACCGTTTGCCTTGCCAGGTCTGGAGCTACAATGTCCATCAGCAATATGTCCATGGCTTCCTCAAATTGCAGTCGACAGATTCTGGAAACGTAGCCGGTGCCGAGCATCGACTGCATCCGCGCTAGCGCGTAAATTTTATGCTGGTCGTTGTTGCTGTTTTTGATCAACCAGACAACCAGATCTCTTTGGAATGAGATGCTCTTTTCTTCGCGATCATCCTGGATCTGACGAATCATATCGGGAGCAAGAAGGTCCTTTTCGTTGAACCTGCCAGAGCTTGACCAGTCATCTGCGCGAGACCAGTCAATAGCGAGAAGCTGGACAACCGCCTGGCCGACGTCTTGATCATCTGTAATCTTTTTCCTGTAAACCTTCCTGGCTTTGTCACGATTTACCGTCGCAAATTTATTGTAAATCATTCCGACGGTTGCGACATCAGTTCTGTCGACCGAATCCATCTGAAGCAGAAACCGAACGGCGTGGTCGGCCTCCAATTCTTCCAATTCAGCCGCCAACGCTTCGCGGGCGAGGCGCGAACGACAAACCCGAACCGCGTGCATTGCCAGCGATTTTTGTTCCTCGGAATTGGCCGAGTTCATATCATCAATCAGTCGCTTGACATCTTTTTCAGCAACCGTCAGTTCTGCCATGAAGTTGATCAGCGCAGCCTTTTCTGCTTTCACCTTGCTCTCGATAACCGCGTCAACGACCTTCGAGGCGGGAACACTTTTTTCAGACGGAGCGAGCTGAGCCGGAGTAAACCGCAATTCATGTCGCGGCTGACACGCCCGCAGTAGTGATGGTAACAGCTGTTCGTTGCAAATTTTGTCCTCGTTCTTTTCACTAATATCATTCCCTTCTTGGTCCAGAATCTTTCCGGCAATGATGGACTTTCGAACGGAGTCACTTTTGACGGATGCCGCCACAACGACTGAATTTTCGATATAGCCCTCAGAGCAGTGGACTGCAATATTTTCTTCGGCAAGGCAAATGACGAGTGAGTTTTCAATGCCCTGTTCGCATCGGATTGGCCCCGCACTGATAACGATCGAATCAGAAATAGAACCTGTGGTGTGAATGGCGCCGTTGACGACAAGTAAAGCGTTGCGAATGTGGCTGTCGCGGGCCGACGTGTGAGGTGATTTTGCGTCCGGCCGAATGACGTGGCAGTTTACAACTTCCAGGCCTGAGAATCCTCGTGGATCAAACTCAAGATCACGAATGTACCGATATGCGACATCGCTTGCCCGTTCTCCAAATTCCAGTCTCGAAATCCGCTCAAGCAAATCAGGTGTCTCGTATGGCAGAACGCCAACACGCGATTCCACCCATGTCTTGATCTTCGTGATCTCTTCCGCGAGCTGTTTCTTCTCCGCATCGCCGGACTTGCCTGACATTCGTCCGATTAAGGGAAAGACGGGCATTTCGTCAGTCCGGACAAAATTCCCGGGTGGAGATTTAGAAGAGCCGAATGGATTGTCTTCTCGAACCTGCCTTGAAATCTGAGCCGCCAATGACGTTACCGTGCACGCTAGAGCAAGGCTTGGCAATAACGCAATCAAAACGGTGTTGCGAATGTTATGAGACATCGCATTCTCCTCGTTTTTGGACTGATGTTGCCCAACATCAGAAACCGACCATAGATTGCTATTTTAGTTTGAACTCTGGCCGGGGAACATCTGCAATTTGCTCAAAAAGGAAAAACGAGTGTGATGCTCAAGTTGATGATTTGGGTACGACTCAATGATACACGGTGCCACACTATTCAACCCGCAAACGATATAGCAAAACGTTAATGCCAATTCGCTCTGCGTCCTCTCGAGTGTAGCCATCGCACTGCGACACCGTTGAACTCTCCAGAGCACAACTCAAATCGTGCTGGGAAAAGACAACCGCAAGGCGATCGTTGATGGTATGTCCTTCCAGTTCGGGTGGTCCTTTGACTTCAACAAACTTGCCGGTGTCATCCAGTTTTCGACGACGCGTAACACTGTCGATGCGAAACAAAATTTTGCCGTCCTTCCAAATTGGGTGACTTGCAGGAATCGGCTTGAGCGGTTGGCCAACAATTTTTGTCATCTCCTCTCGAAAACTTGCTGTGAACTCTTTTGATGAACATATCGAATCTGCAAATATGAAGCCGTTCAAGTCAAAAAGATACGATTTCAGTATCAGCCGCTCTTCTTCAGAAAACGAAAACGAACGGCGACCGTGGACGAACAGAAATGGATAGTCGCTAAGCTGATCGAGATCCACGTTAACGAATATCTTCTCCAGGTTTACCGAATTGCCGGAAGTGGCATAGCGCTTCTGAAGATTTCGCCATGCATTGGGAGCTTCGTCGTGCCCACCATCGTGAATCAGCTTTGGCAATTCGAGAGAACGTCCTGTCAGGACAGACTTTGCCCTGGATGCCAACTTCGGTCGATCGAACTTTTCTTTCAGTTCACGACCCGTCGCATAGGTTGTCACGTTCACGCCAACTTTCGTGGCGTACTTGATTTCGCCCAACAAGCGATCGTACTTTGCGCCCGCAGCTTTCATCTTGCGTTCAACTCCTGATCGATCAACATTCCAGAAGCAGGACAGGTTTCGCGGACTGAAAATAACACTCGTCTTACAGCACGCTCGCAGTCCCAACAAAGGACGTTCGCGGGATCGATCCAGTTGGTAGTGCGAATTCCAGACGGGATGATTCATAGGCAGCCGCTCCAGTGGGCTGTCCGGGAAAAGCTCTCCCATCAAGGATCGAAACGAATCTTCGAAGTCGGCGTCGCCACAGCCATCGCCCTGGCAGGCATCTGCAAACAGGAAGCCGCCGTTCTCCAGATACTTCTTGAGCGCGTCTTTTTGAAAATCGCTCATCACGAAGCCGCGATTGCCGGACATGAAAATAACAGGAGATTCCAACAGGTCATCCGCCGTCGCAACAGAACCTTTGACTTCCTGCCAGTTGAGTTTTTGGTTCCAGGCTTTTTCAATGTTTCGCGTCAGATAATGGACTCCGTTTTGATGCAGGTTGTCATCTTCGGTTTCGAAAAGATACTTTCCAATCGCGACGGGACGCTTGCCTTTGGAGAGAAACAGCAATGCCATCGACGTCGCAATATGCTCCTTCTCCTGTCCCGACCCTCTCCATGCTCCACCATCAATTTGCAATTTGAGCAACCGGGAGGCTCCTTCACGATACCAGTCATGAGTTCCGAAGAACCGTCGTCCCGATAGCCGACCAGCCCGTTCGAGGCCGTAAAGAAAATAATATTGCCATTTCCCACCACCAGTTCGAAATGAGTTTCCGATAAAATCCGCTGTCTGTTTTTGGTGGTCTTCTTTCAGTGATGATTTGCCGCAGCACTGGATGCGATTGTTGGCGAACAGTCCTTCGAGGCTGGGGAAATTCTCTTCGATAATAATCGAAGACGCCAATCCTGCGGCAGCCATCGACCGCGTCGCGCCGCCACCTTCGGATTGATAAAAGTATCCTCCATCCTTTTTACGCGTGGAGGTCCAGTATTTTTTGGCGCTCTCCCAAACGTCGTCTTCGATCACCGCACCCATTCGACTGGCTGCATGCAGGGCAAGGAGCGCAAACTGGCTGTTGGACGAATCAGGCCGCCCGCCAAAGTCGTGCCCATAGGACCAACCGCCGTTCCTGTCCTGGGTCCTGGTCAACCGCTGAATGTCATTCTGGACTACCCGGAGATACTTTTTTCCTTGAGGGTCAGCCGTCGCGAGACACATTACGCGCAATGAGATGAAGTAAGTCGAGAGACTTTTCTCATTGATAATCGCCTGCAGTCCTTTCCTGATCGCGGGCGTGTCTACGTCGTCTGATGCGTTGAGTAATGCGAGAGTGCACAGGGCTGTAACACCACCTTTTTTCTGTGCCATTGTTTTGGGGAGCGGCCATCGTCCATTGGCGTCCTGGTCCGTCTCAAGCGCCCTGACCCCATCGGAAATGGCTCGGCGCACTGCCGCAGCATCGAGCACGTCTGAATCTTTTTGACAACGAGCAATCGTTGGCGTCGCAGTAAAGAGCAACGCAAAGATCAGGCCTGGATAGAAAACCGATTTGGAATTCCACATTTCGCATTCTCCTTTCGTTGTGAGTTGTTTTGCAATGAACGGTGGAGAGCACCGTGCTACGTTACTACTCGACCCGCAAACGAT
>CAYUNP010000334.1:1446-4366 GCA_964446085.1 uncultured Pirellulaceae bacterium | reverse complement strand
GCGATTTCTTCGTAGGGAACTCCGCCGAGTCGCATTTCCCATTCGACCGCGCGGTTGCCGCCGTAAACCAGATGCGTGTGGCAATCGATTAAGCCGGGAGTCATCCATCGCTGACCGCCAACGATGACTTTCACATCGCTGTCAAAATGAGGCAGCTGTTCGGTTGGAACGACCCATGAAATCATCCCGTCGGCGACTCCCACGGAAACATCCTGCAACGCTCCATACGGCTGGCCCGTTTCTGTCATCGTGGCGACACGAAAGTTTGTGAAAACTGAATCGGGCTTTCCAATTATTGCTTCGTTACCAGCCACTGCTTAATCCCGGAAATGATGTCTCGAAAAACTGGTTGTACTTGTGATGCTTTCTCGTCGTTCCAACGATTGGTCGATTCGTCCATGTAGGTTGCTTGTGAAAGTTCAATCTGAAGTGCGTGTCGATGGTTGGACGGATCGCCGAAGTGACGCGTAATGTAACCGCCGACAAAGCGTTCGTTGAGCACGCATGAATATTCGGTGTGCGAATTGATCGCGTTCGTTACGACATCGGTCATCGCAACGTCGCACGAAGCACCGCGGCTGGTGCCGATATTGAAATCGCTGAGCGTGCCTTCGAATAGCCTGGGCACTTGTGATTTAATAGAATGAGCTTCAATCAGGATCGCGATGCCGTGTTCCTGGACCAGTCGGCCGAGTTCAGTTTCGATCTGTTGATGATAGGGCGACCAGATTTCGTCGATGCGGCGTTGGACTTCCGCTTCGTTGGGCTCCGTTGTGTAAGTTGCCAGTCCATCGAATCGTGTCTTGGGAATCAGCCCCGTTGTCGTTTGACCAGGATAAAGTGACTCGTCAGTTTTAGGTCGATTCAAATCGATGACGTAACGCGACTGCTGAGCGATGATGGTGCTGGCGTCGGAGAGTTCCGGGAAATCGTAGAGCCGATCGAGGAACCAGTCGGTGTCTTCCGAGGTTCGTCCTGCGTCGGTCATCGTGCTGGCGACGGCGTCGGGAATGTGGCTGCCGTTGTGCGGGATGCTGATCAGCAGCGGCGAACTGCCTGGACGAAACTGGTGGCTCATCGTGTCTCCGCGGGAATGGAAGTGGCGCGTGGCAAGTCGCGTTAGCGTAGTTGTATAGACAACCTTGTGCACCTGTGTCAAGCTTTACCGTCGTGTAAGCCGAATCCAAAATGGGACTGAACTTTCACGTTAAAACGCGATTCAGAGCTGGAGTTTATGATGTCCGTAGCAACTCAAAACAATCGAAAATCGTCGCGGATCGTTAAAGCACCTACCGGTGTTGAGCTGACGTGCAAAAGCTGGCTGTCGGAAGCACCGCTGCGGATGCTGATGAACAACCTGGATCCCGACGTCGCCGAAAAGCCGGATGAGCTGGTCGTGTACGGCGGAATTGGACGAGCGGCGCGAAACTGGGACTGCTACGACAAAATTGTTGAGACGTTGCGTCGGCTTGAAGATCATCAAACGTTGCTGGTTCAGTCGGGCAAGCCGGTTGGAGTTTTTGAAACGCATGTCGATGCGCCGCGGGTGCTGATTGCCAACAGTAATCTGGTTCCCAATTGGGCGACATGGGAACACTTTCACGAACTCGACCAGGCCGGGTTGATGATGTACGGCCAGATGACGGCGGGATCGTGGATCTACATCGGTAGCCAGGGAATCGTGCAGGGAACTTACGAGACGTTTGTCTCGGCGGGGAAAGTGCATTTCGATGGTGACTTGTCCGGCAAGTGGATTCTTACGTCGGGCTTGGGCGGAATGGGCGGCGCTCAAACATTGGCCGCGACGATGGCGGGAGCTTCCATTATCGGTATCGAGTGCGATCCGTCGCGAATCGACAAACGGATCGAAACGGGTTACGTCGATCGAAAGGCAACTTCGCTGGATGAGGCGATTGCGATTATCGAGAAGGCTTGTGCGGATAAGACTCCGGTTTCAGTTGGGCTGTTGGGTAACGCTGCGGAGCTTTTGCCGCAGATGATTGAGAAAGGGATTCGCCCCGACATGGTGACGGATCAAACTTCGGCGCACGATCCGCTCAACGGATACTTGCCGATCGGCTGGACGCTGGAGCAAGCCGCTGAAGCGCGTGAGTCGGAACCAGATTCGATCATTGCTGCAGCGAAAGAATCGATGGCAGTTCACGTTCGCGCGATGTTGGAGTTTCACAAGCTGGGGATTCCAACGTTCGACTACGGGAATAATATTCGGCAGGTTGCGTTGGAGATGGGCGTTGAGAACGCTTTTGATTTTCCAGGGTTTGTGCCGGCTTACATTCGGCCGTTGTTTTGCAAAGGAATCGGGCCGTTTCGTTGGGCGGCGCTTTCTGGTGATCCGGAAGATATCTACAAGACGGATGCCAAGGTCAAAGAACTGATTCCGGATGACTCGCATTTGCATAACTGGTTGGATATGGCCAGGGACAAGATTCAATTCCAGGGATTGCCGTCGCGGATCTGTTGGGTTGGACTTGGTGATCGACATCGACTTGGTTTGGCGTTCAATGAAATGGTTCGCAGTGGTGAACTTTCGGCGCCTGTTGTGATTGGCCGCGACCATTTGGATTCTGGAAGTGTCGCCAGTCCAAACCGGGAAACGGAATCGATGAAGGATGGTTCGGATGCCGTTTCCGATTGGCCGCTGTTGAATGCTTTGCTCAACACAGCTGGCGGTGCGACTTGGGTGAGTCTGCATCATGGCGGCGGCGTCGGGATGGGATTCTCACAACATTCGGGAGTCGTGATTTGCTGTGACGGAAGTGAAGCTGCTGACAAACGGATCGAGCGCGTGTTGTTGAACGATCCGGCGACCGGAGTGATGCGGCATGCCGATGCCGGGTACGACGTGGCGATCGAGTGTGCCAAAGAGAAAGGCCTCGACATGCCAATGTTGTAAGTCGTG
>CAYUNP010000334.1:0-1346 GCA_964446085.1 uncultured Pirellulaceae bacterium | reverse complement strand
CTGACCTACATTTAGGCATCATATGAAAATCAATCCGGGCAAACTCACGCATCAGCAACTTGCTGAGTTCTATTTCCATCCAACGAAAATCCAGTTGGACGAATCCTGTTGGCCAGATGTCGAACAGTCGCGATCCGTCGTCGAGTCGCTGATTGAATCCGGAGAAACGGTTTACGGATTAAACACCGGATTCGGACTTCTTGCCAACAAACGTATCTCACTCGAAGACCTCGATCAACTGCAAGTCAACCTCGTCCGTTCTCACTGCGCTGGTTATGGCGAGCTACTGGATGACTCCATCGTGCGGATGATCATGCTGTTAAAGCTGGCCTCGCTGGCTCGAGGTTATTCCGGAGTTCGAAAAGAAGTCATCTCGATCCTGGCGGATTGTCTCAACGCCAACATCCTGCCCTGCATTCCGTCAAAAGGGTCCGTGGGGGCCAGCGGAGACCTGGCACCATTGGCTCACATGAGCCTCGCGCTTATCGGTGAAGGCAAAGTTCGAGTTGATGGAAAAGTAGTGCCTGCCGATGCTGCTCTCCGCGACGCAGGAATCACACCATTGAAACTTGCCTCCAAGGAAGGTCTTGGGCTGATCAACGGAACGCAAGTTTCAACGGCACTTGCCTTGGCAGCGCTGTATGAAACGGACCTCGTTTTTCGGGCAGCGATTTTGGCCGGAGCCATGTCGGTCGATGCGGCCAAAGGAAGTGATACTCCGTTTGATCCTCGCGTTCACGAAATTCGAAATCATCAAACACAAATTGATTGTGCCGCGATGTACCGCGGACTGCTCGCCGGCAGCGAAATCCGTGACTCGCATCGCGATTGCAAACGCGTTCAGGATCCGTACTCGCTACGTTGCCAACCGCAAGTGATGGGAGCCTGTCTGGAAAGCATCCGTCACGCTGGCCGTGTGCTGCTGCAAGAGGCGAATGCGGTGTCGGATAATCCGCTGGTGTTCACTGACGATGGATCGATGCTTAGTGGGGGCAACTTTCATGCGGAACCTGTTGCAATGGTTGCCGATCAACTGGCGGTTGCAATCGCCGAGATCGGATCGCTTTCAGAAAGACGGATGGCGTTGCTGATCGACCAGCACCTCAGCGAGTTGCCTCCATTTCTGATTCAGGACGGAGGGATTAACTCCGGGTTCATGATTCCGCAGGTGACTTGTGCTGCTCTGGCCAGCGAAAACAAACATCTCGCCGGCCCGGTCAGTGTTGACAGTTTGCCGACGAGTGCCAATCAGGAAGATCACGTCAGCATGGCGACTTATGCGGCGCGGCGGCTGGAGGCGATGGTTGAAAACACGGCTGGAATTTTGGCGATTGAGTTACTGGCTG
>CAYUNP010000333.1:0-4380 GCA_964446085.1 uncultured Pirellulaceae bacterium | reverse complement strand
CGGTTCCCTGCAAAGTTGCCTGCGCCGAAAGTGGCGTTTGCACAAATGCGATCAGCAATAATGCGAGCATTGCCCATTTTGACTGGTCGATCATGATGTGTTTCATTTTTTGGATCCCGTCGTCACTGATTGTTAATACAAGCCCGACGCGCAAGCGAGTGAATACTTGCATGGTTCGCGTTTTACAGGTGGCATAGGCTTCCAGTTACTCACTCGCTTGCGCTTCGGGCTTGTATTTTCGTTCTCCACGGCAACTCCTGTGACAGTCTTGGATCAACGATAATTCGAAGATCCTTGTCACCGGAACTGGCGATGACAGATGTGTCGATCGGTGATCGCGGAAAGCGTGCTTCTCGCGGATACTCGGGCGAGAAGCGCAGTTTTAACTGTGTATTGGGCGGGATTTTCGTTACGTTGAATTTTCCTTCGGCATCCGTTTTAACCGACTCGAAATGTTTGCCACTGGAACGAGAACCCTCAATGTGTTCGTATGCGCTGACGTCCACATTCGCAACTGGCTTGCCAGCAGGATCAACAACCTGGCCGGCAACGATTCCACTGCCTTTTGAGATGAACCTGATTTCAGGAAGCGTGAACTCCATTTGATCACCAAGCGTTGAAATGGACTCCGATTTGTGTTCCTGGTCGGTTCGACGCACCGTAATGTAATTCCGTTGCGACCGAGTCAAATTTTTGAAAACGCAAACCCCCTGTTCATCAGTCATCAGTTTTCGACCAATCGGGGAGCCACTGACCGAACCCCTAAACGAAGTGCTTAAATACACTTCCTCCCCCTGCAAGGGTTGTCCGTCAAGCATGACCACAACTTTCACGGAAGGACCAGGTTTTAGCTGCCATAACGCTTCTTCGCCTTCCTCAACACCAAGTGGCGGCCAGCCGATATCAACAGCAAGGTCGTTGGTTGGATCAATGGCTTGATAGAAAGGGACGAACCGTTGCTGGATGCCTTTGATTTCAAACTTGCCATTTTCATCGGTGACCGGATCCCCAGGAAATGAGACTCCCAGATCGCCACCGTAATTGACCTGGCGACGATTGAGCAGCTTCAGGGTTGCACCAGGAATCGGATCTCCGTTTACATCGACCAACACTCCCTGCACGGTTTTCGATCTGGCGACTGGGAGTACGATCGGTTTATCAGAAGTAAACTCATCATCGGCCATGACATTGCGGCGGGACGGCATCTTTGAAAGCGGGTCGACTTCCTCGACATAGCCTCTGTAGCTTTTGGGCCACGCAGCTTTTTTCCGTCGCTCAGAATTTCGCATCGAGAACCGAAAATTCTCAGTCGTACCTGGCAGATCAAATTGAAAATCAGTGTCACTCCGACTGACAGAAATTTGCCCTTCAACACCTTCGCGAACTCGAATTTCAAACTTCCCATTACTGTCAGGTTTGGCCGAGTAGTTTTCAACATCGTTGAAAGTATCTTCATTGACAACCGTGTATAGCACAGCCAGGTCGTCAAACTCGGATCCCGTGATGGGCTTTGTCTTGTCGACGGGAACGATATGACCGTGAATGACACGGCCTGATTCAAAATTCATTTCAGCCGAAACGACTTTTCCTGATTCGCCAGCGGAAACTTCGATTGAGCGAGCGATCCATTCTGAGGATTTTCCCGGCTGAGTTTCAGAGTCAAGCAGCGAGCGAATATCAATCGCACACTTTGGTAAAGGCGGGCTCAAATACTCCCCGCTTTCATCGGTCGTAAATCTGATTAGTGGAAGTTCCATAAACCCAACCTCGGGGTTGTACTTGCCCGTAAGTCGAAAAAGAGCGTTTGCGACTGGTTCACCAGCAGCATTTTTCGCCAGGAACTTCAACTTCCACCCCGCATCCAACGGAAACTTTGTTGGTTCGATTTGACCAATCAGAAGTGGATCTGTTTGCAAAGGAACAAAATTCTCGCTAGTAACCTTGAAGCTGGCATGGAAACCAGCAGGAAGACCTTCGATCTGAAACTTTCCTTGCGAATCTGTCGTAGCCCGCGGTGAGAGTGGTGAGTTTGCCAAGTCAATAAAGTCCATGAAAAGTTTTTGTCGCTGAGCCGCATTCAAATTCTGCCTTTTCTCCTCAGTTGGCAAATCGCTGCGACGGAGCCTGTCAAGCATCACGTTGGCATTGGCAACAGGATTTCCATCGGCATCCAGAACGACTCCTTTGAAATCAGTGGGCTTGGGCAAGACGATTTCAATTGATTCCTGCTTTTCTGGCTGCTCAAGCCAACGCCAATTTCGAATTCCAGACCCGGAATCATTGGCCTGCCTGACCAAAAGAGACCATCGTGGCCCTTGACCGACCATATTCGGGATCTCTCGCAAAAACATTGGTGATTTGACTGACTCAAATCGAAACGATCCATCCTTGTTTGTGGTCGTTTTGGCAATCGAGAATGAACGCTCCCTGCTATCAAAGATCTGCATTAAATTAATATTCAGACCAGTAGTCTCTTGCCGACGTTGACTGGGGCATTCACGCAGAAACACTTCAGCACCAGCAACGGGTTTGCCGCTCGCATCAAGAACTTTTCCAGAAGCTGAAATCTCAATCGATTCACGCGCGTTACGCGAATCCATTTCAACTTTGGCAATTGCTTCTTCGTGTCCCTCGAACCCGGCTGAAAAATCGTCTGGAGTAAGCAATTCAACTTCCGGTTGGGATTCGGAATCCTCTTGCAGCGCAACCTGAGAAAACGCCAATGACGAACCAAGGATCGCGCTGGCAACGAGAACACCACACATCGTCCGAGGCAGCGACTTTCCACGCTTCAAAATCGCTGGATCAAAACGAACGATGCTCTCGATACGTTGACGTAGTTCAGAACTGCGAGCCATCGCAATTGCCGTTGAAGGACCGAACCCGGAAGCTTCCTTGACGACCGACAACAGATCGTCGGCATAGTCTTCGGGACGTGATGAAAGCGAAACCACCGTTTGATCGCACGCGAGTTCCCGCTCCTGGCCCTGTCGTCGTTTCAACATCCAAACCAGAGGATTGCACCAGAAGAAAGCAACCGCCAACCACGCGATCGAATCATGAATACTGTCGCGACGCGCCACATGAGTCAGCTCGTGCATCAAAACGTGCCTTTGACGATCCGACGACCAGTCGCGAAACGACTGAGGCACGATGATCACAGGACGAAAGATGCCCAGCAACATTGGAATTCGATTGTCTTCCCAAATCCTGATGCCAGGATTGCCGCGGACTCCAAGCAGTTTGCGTGTGGCATCCAAAGAGATCGAATACTCCGCGGGCTGCAACCTCGCCAACCCGGCAACTTGTCGCCTGGCCCAAAGATGAGCCAAACAGAACCAGGTGCAGATGGTGAGGAATCCGATGGCCCATACGACGGTGAGAATTTGGCCAAGTTCCCACGTTGCCGAAGCGACGACGGGCAGGACGCTGGTTGTCGCACTGCGACCATCGATAACTTCTTGTGGTGCGATTTCCTGTTGCTGAATTCGAACATCCGGTGAGAACTGCGAATGGAATTCTGCGTCAGCTTGAACATGATGTTCGAGTGGAACCGAAGGCAGTTCGGATACTTCTGTGAATTGTTCAGGCCGCAGCGTGGGCAAATCGACTTTGGATTCAACTGTCCCGGTCGCGACCGAATTCCATTGAGCTGGAATGACGTCGAACTGCAGCTTTGGCAAAAAGATAAACCCTGGCACAAGCAACAGGTGTGCCGTCATCGACGTTGCGATCACCAGATGCCGCACCGAATTTGAATACCGGCGCACGGACCAGAGGATGATCGTTGTCAGTAAGCAGATAACAACCGAAACGGTAAAAATCGTCATCCACTCGAAAGGAGTTGGTATGAAGCTGGTCAAATCGTTCATCGCTTACGCCTCTTTTTCGATTTGGATTCTGTCGCCTGGTTTTGCCGCGCTTCGCGGATCAGATCCTCCAGGGCTTCAAGTTCTTCTTCGCTGACGGTGGCTTTGGGGTTTGCCATGTGGGCGGCAACGGCTTTCTGTAATGAAGCGCCGAAGTAGACATCGATCACTCTGCCAATTGCTGAACGACCGGTCTTGAGACGCGATGCTTTTGCGCGATAGAGGTACTTTCGCCCTGATTTTCGACGAGCCAAATGGCCTTTCTCTTCGAGAATCCGAAGATGGTTCCTGACTGCCGCGTTCGCTGGCGGGTCGATCAACTGCTCGCGTATTTCTTCCGCTGAGAGTTCTTCGGCTGCGTAAACCAACTCCATGATCTCGCGTTCGCGACGGCTAAGTTTTGGTTCAGGTTTCATGGGCATTTTGCAAAGACTGGCATCAATCGCTAATTTTTTATCACTTCCCACGGAAGCAATCAAGCAGAAAATGATAATTTTTTGACAGTTTAAAA
>CAYUNP010000332.1:0-4425 GCA_964446085.1 uncultured Pirellulaceae bacterium | reverse complement strand
CACGCGAAATCAACGGCACAGCAAATGTCTGTAGAGCCATTTGGCCCGGTATTCATGCCGGTGCGGAAACCGCCGGATTCAGGCAAAAATCAGCACGGCCACAATTGGAGCGGTCAGCAAAGTCAAAATCAGGGCAATGAACGCATAGCAAGGCCATAGCATCCTTCTTGAAAGCCAGTTGCCAGATCCAACGATCTTCTCGCGTGCCCACTTCAGCCTGGAAATGACGATTGACTCATCCTTGGCGATTTCAGTCATTGATTCAGTAACCAGAGCTTTCATCTGGTCTTGATCTTCCTCACTGGCGGTTCGAGTTGCCACAAAGCGAATCACAGTTCCCAACATGCGATGAATCGTCAACCGATAGGCCCAGTAGATGGGCAACCCAAGAATACCGGTCTGCGACGCAATGACCTCACGAATGACGTGCATGAAAATGTGTTCGTTAACAGCCCCAACGAGATTCGCCATGGGAGGAAGTTTCTTTCCGCCTCCGCTGAGTTCCCGGTAGTCAGCGGCGACTTTGATAGTCGTTTCCAGCAACAGGTCAACGATTTTAACCAGCGATGAAAGGCCGCGGCGAACAAGTAACACAATCCACAACGAGATCGCGAACAGAATGCTTGCCGGAACCCCATAGATCTCAGCCATCAGCGTTGCGAAGTAACTCTGCGCGTCGAACTTCATCGCAGCATAAATCAGAATCATCGCAAGCACGACACAGACGAAGATAGTCGCAGCGAGCCTGGCCATTGTTTTCGGCAAGCTAACAAGATCGCCGATTCGGGTCGCCAGTTCTTTGGTGCGGTATTTTGAAAAGTCAATCTCTTCGACAGAGATAGCAGTTCGGTTGTCGAGGTTTTGTTTCAATGTTGGCTGTTGAGGTTTTCAGTCGAATCGTTTGGTAAGGGGTTCTATTCGTTTGATGAACGGAAATATTGGATTTCGTGCACGACCCTGCCTGCTGATCATGTTACTTCATCTGGTACGCCGCCATTTCGCGGTCGTTGCGAATTAGCAAAATGCCGCCAGCGACCACAGGATGCGTCCACGTTCGATGTCGCAGACCTTTGACACGTCCGGTTTCCGTGAAACCATCTGCTGAAGCAACGGCTTGAGCAACGAATCCCTTTTCTGATTGCACAACCAGGTAGTCGCCGACTTTGATGAACTGTCCGTGTGCATAACGACCATTTTTCCAGATCCGTTTTCCCGTTGTTGGATCAAGGCAAACCAGAATGCCCAGGTCCAGTCCGAAGATGTTGGTGCCGTCAAACACCGCGGACGAAAACTTGGATTTCAGGTTCATGTTCTGCCACACAAATGATGTCTTCCAGCTGTCTTCTTCTTTGGTGATTCGAATTCTCGCGCAACCCATGCCGTAAGCTGAGGAGAGGAAAACTTCGTCGTCTGACAACTGAATTGGTTGGCAGACGTTGTTCTTTTCATCTTCATTGCTGATCCAGTCGATATGCCACAGAACGACCCCGGTTTCAAGATCGTGCGAGTCCAGTCCATCGCCGTTGAAGTTCAAAACCTGATCGACGCCGCAAAGCTGCATGCGTACTGGCGAACTGTACGAGGCGTCCGCATCGCCGCTTTTCCAAACCAGGCCGCCGTTGTGTTTGTCAAAGGCCACCAACGAACAGCCCTTCCCACCCGGACCAACGATGACTTTACGATCGGTCACCAGCGGCGAACCACACATTCCAAACAGGCAGTTGGTGCCATCGTTAAACTGGAGCGCATCGGCGTCCCACATCGTGTCGCCAGTGCTCGCATCAACACACTGCAACATCCCCGTTGCCCCCAGAGAGTACAAAAGACCATTGTCAAAAGTCGGAGTCGAACGGGGCCCTTCGCCGCCCGTGATTTCGCTGAACCTTTCGACGCGGGAGTTGACCCACATCTGTTTTCCGTCAGCGATGCGATAGCAGACAAGGCACTCCTGATCGCCGCGTTGTTCCAGCGTAAAGCAGTACTGGCCCGCGACCGCAAACGAAGACCAACCTGCACCGATGGGCTGCTTCCACATCAACTCCGGCGGATGGGTTTTCCAGTTGGAAATCGGTTCAGCAGTAATGCCATCGCGATTTTCACCCCGAAACTGTGGCCAGGTTGCTACATCGGGAAGTTCAATCGCATTCGATTCCGAATCCGATGTTGGCACGAATTCATCCGCAGGCAGCCGTGCCCATCGCCAGGCGAACACTGGCCGACCGTTGCCAAGCACGCCTTCCATTTGAACCGACGCCAACAGAATCACTTGCAGGCCCACCGCTAACGATACTGCCACGATCTGAGCCTTTAACTCCCATCCGGACAGAATTCGCAACCACAAATATAGGACAAGGTTCAGTACTGCCATCAACAACAGCATGTCCATGCTGGGCTTGCCGGTGACCGAGAACTGGGCATCCACCAGCAAGAAGTAAGCTGCGGCCAGGGCAAGGATCACAACTGGAGTTGCGATTTTCAGGTAGCGATTTTTTCCCGGTTGCGGCATTTTTAAATTATACCTGCACGTCATCGTCCCACATCTCGTCGCCAAACTGTTCCAGCTCGTTGATGGCTTCGATTCCCATCTGAAACTTGAGCTGTTGAAGCGCTTCCTTTTTGTCCAGCGCGTTGTAACAAAAGTGCAGTCCGCTCAGTGATGGCGCGAAGTTCGCGCAGTCTTCCAGCGACAATAGAAACATGGTCTCAGCATGTGGGACATCGCCTTTGGTCAGCAGGCCCGATCCGATGTTGTATTTGATGCCGGCGTTGATCGGCAAGTTATCCATCAGGGCGTCATAGCGATCGAGCGCCCTGTCGATCTTGCCGCGGTTGGCAAGAATGTTGGCATCGTCGAGCCCCTTCAAAGGCCCCTTTTCGATTTTGCCACGATAGCTGCGGAACAGTTGAATAAACGCAACGGGCAAGCCCAGTAATCCAAAAATGTTGCCGAAGAGCATCTTCCACGCTTCGAACCGCATGCATGCCGGGCAGCGAACGGTTTTGTTGCTGATCCAGTGCAGAAAGTAGACCAGAAAGATGAAATAGAAAATGGTGAACTGGCGAGGGTAAGCGTACATGCCGCACTCATCGCACATGCGATATTTTTGTTCCAGGTTCTCATCGAGAGCATTGGCAGTGATGTTCTGGCTGCCGTACTGGCCGCGGATCGTGAACAGCGTCATGCAGTATTCACAGTAGCACTGCGGCGTGTCCGCAAATTTGGACAGCGAGATCGTGGCGTTGCAGTAAGGGCAGACCTGACTGCGAAAACTGGCCCCCTGCCCTTGTTCATTCAGTTGCTTTTGCTCGTCGGCTGCCAACAGCCCGCTGCGGCTTGCGTCAATCGCGCGTTTGACAGTGTCTGCAGTCTCGCCGCTGACGACGACGTTGATTTGCTGGTATTCGTTTTCATCAAGGACGACGCAAAGAACATTTTCGTGAGTGACAACCCCGGCGATTGAGGAAACTGAATAGGTTTCGTCACCAAGAGTCAGCGTCTTTCCATCGAAGGAACCGGCTAGCGCAACGTAACCAGTGACGGTGCCTTCGTCCATCCAGCGGAATTTGAAGTTGAGTGGGTCGAATTCGTTCACGGGCCGAGTGTGTCGTTGCGTGGTGCCCGGTGCGGTGCAATCCCGGGCGCTGCGATTCAAATCAATAGTTTATAACACCAGTCAAATAGTCTACTGCATAACCGGAGATGATCACCCGATCTGCAGTTTCCAGAGTACAGTCTAACTCACCCACACGCCGCGAGATTTGACGGGCCGTCATACGTTGTTGGCCAAGTTTCTCTGACCAGTAAGGCGTTAGCAGACAATGAGCGGAGCCTGTTGCTGGATCCTCGTCGACTCCGAGGTTGGGCGCAAAATAACGAGACACGAAATCGCATGAGGTTCCGGGCGCGGTGGCAATGATGCCGCGAGCCTTCAAGGATTTGAATTTGGCGAAATCCGGATTCAGGTCAGCAACCTGAGCGGCGGTGTCAAACACGGCGAGATAGTCGAATTCAACTGCCGAGTAATCGCCGGACAAGACTTCAGACGGTTGAGCACCAAGTGCCCTGCCGACTTCGTCACCTCCGTCGCTATCGGATACCGCAATGGCAGGAAACGACATGGCCAGTTTTCCGCTGGGCTGTCTTTCAACGGTAAGCGTCCCCGATTGTCGGGTATGGAAGTTCAACGTTTGGGCAGTGCAACCCAGATGGGTAATCAGTACATGCGCGGTAGCGAGTGTGGCGTGACCGCAGAGTGCAACTTCTGCAACGGGCGTGAACCAGCGCAATTCCCATCCGTCTTTTGCGGGAACAATGAATGCCGTTTCGGCTAAATTGTTTTCGGCCGCTATCGATTGAAGTACGGCGTCGTCAATCCATTCCTCAAGAGGCACAACCGCTGCCGGATTGCCGCCAAATACTTTTTG
>CAYUNP010000331.1:0-4466 GCA_964446085.1 uncultured Pirellulaceae bacterium | reverse complement strand
CGGGCTAGTTCTATTCGGTGCATTGTTGAATCATCAAATTTGCAACGCTCAACCATCAGGTACCTTTCGTTCCGGCATAGCAAGCATGTCCTTGAATGAAAATCACTGGAAAGATCGTCTGGAATGTTTTGACATCAAAGGTTACTCGGCAAAACCGGAATCTGTCAGCAGATACATCGCCAAATTCGATTCTCCAAAGCTCGACCAACTCGGCAACAAGTGTGAATTTTCCGGACGTTTAAAATTCGAATCTGGAAACCAGATTGACGATGTGAACTGGTTTCAGGGCGTATCGATCTATCTCGCAAGGCAACCCGATGTACAGGTCGACTGGACATCGGGTGCGAATTCAGATTCAGTGATACATGATTCCTTAATCCTGAAAAACGATGGAACTTTCAAAGCTGCTTTTGATCTGCGTGATACTGACCGTGACCCGTCCAAAGCAATGCGATTTCAAATCGGCGTTGCGCTGGCAAAGCAAAAAAACCAGAAACGGGACAAATCCAATATTGATGTTGAATGGTCGTCAGCCAACAAAGTCCTGACAAACACGGTACAACAAATCGAAATTCCTGCCTCTCCTGCGATATCGAAAGAGATTCGACTGATCAACCAAGCCAGTCGCTGGCCTTTCACCGATCCCGACGGAACGAAATTGATTCGAGCTGTAAATGCGTTGCAGCCTATGGGCAAAGACAAGGCAATTGAAACACTCCGAAGTTATTTGGAAATTGCAGATACCACGGGAGATGATCGTCGTATTGTTTTTTGGATCGTCCGAATCCTGTTTGAACCTGCCGGCGCAAACGGGCCAATGCCACGTCCTGGAATCAATGTACGACTCGATGGCGGGCAAGAATCCAAAGAAGCGCACATCGAACTTTGGCCACTAACACCAATGGACATGGTTGACGGAGTGCCCTTCATGCCTGGGCGACTAACAGATTGGAGCGGCCCTGAAAAGCATCCGGTGTCTCACCTTGATTGGGCAGAAAAGTTTGCAAAGCTACGCGAGAGCCCGATCACTCCGATCTCCAATCCTCTGGTCGCTGCTCAGAAATTATTCTCAAGCAAGAAGTTCAAACCATTGACCGGAGAGAACCGCGACTGCGCCAAAATTAACATTCGCGGGCAGGCTTGTGCCATGCTCGGCATTGAGACCAGGATACATCGGTTTCTGTCAGATGAAGATTGGCAGGCAATTCTTGAATCGGAACGGATTCGTGCAAGCTGGGATGTTAAGACGCAGGCGTTTCGGTTCACTTCGCAAAAGGCGAACAATGAGTGAGTGTGAGTAGCTTGGAAGTCGTCGTTACGAAATGCAGCTCACAGGCTGGAAGCCTATGCCACCACCTACCAGCGCAACCACTTACTGGAATCGTGAAGCCACTCAGGCATGGAAGCCAGCTCTTCATCGTTCGGTGGGCCCGTAAGACGTTGGACACCGTCGGCCGTGATGGCGAGCGTGTGCTCGAAGTGAGCACTCGGTTTGGCGTCGCCAGTGACAATCGTCCAACCGTCATCTTCCTCCAGAATTTCTTTTACGCCAGCGTTAACCATCGGCTCGACCGCCAAAACCAAGCCAGGACGCAGATCGAAATCTTCGTCGGTAAGCAGCGATGGGGAAAGATAGTTGGGAACCTGAGGTGGTTCGTGCAAGTTCTTCCCGATGCCATGCCCAACCATTTCCTCAACGACTGAAAATCCGGCAGCGTGAACACAGTCTTCCATTTCTTTGGCGACTTCAGACCATTTCTCGCAACGGCCCATCGCGTCAACCGCCAAATCCAAAGTCTGCTGGGTAACCTCCAACAACTTTTTTGATTCGTCGTCAATCTCACCGATCGCATGCGTCACCGCGGCATCGCCACACCAACCGTTGACTCGGCAACCGGTATCAACCGCGATAATGTCTCCATCGACAAGCGTACGATCTGACGGAATGCCGTGAACGACTTCGTCATTGACCGATGCACAGATCTCAGCAGGGAAGGGCGGTCGCTCATTCGTTCCGCCATAGTTCAAGAATAACGGCGTCGCTTCGTGGCGAGCAAACACATCGATGTAAACCTGATTGATTTCGGCCGTCGTCACGCCGGCCGAGATCATCCGTGCTGCCGATTGGTGGGCTTCCCAGACAACCAACCCCGCTACACGCATTCGCTTGATTTCGCGTTTGGAACGTAGGACGTATCTGAACATGGTTTTCGGTGTACGGTTTTCGGTGTGTGGTTATTGATTTGTACAGCCGTGAGACTGGTGGTGCCAACTGGAACAGGTGTGCTACGCCTACTTCTTTCTTGGCTTATAGATCTCAGTCGCCGTTCCGTAGAACACTTCGGCTGAATTCATCATTGTTTCACTAAGCGTTGGATGAGCATGAATGGTCTCGGTAATGTCGCGGACCACACAGCCCATTTCGATCGCCAATGCCGCCTCTGCGATCAACTCACCAGCACCCGGTCCCACGATCCCACAGCCGATCACCTGTTCGCTCTCGGGATCGACAAGCCATTTCGTCATGCCTTCGGTGCGGCCGAGTGCCTGGGCGCGGCCACTGGCAGCCCAAGGATACTTCACCACCTCATGCGGGATGTTTTGAGCTTTTGCTTCGTCGACGGTTGGGCCAGTCCAGGCAATTTCAGGATCCGTGAAAACCACGGCTGGAATCGTGCGACGATCGAAAGATGTGGCATGCCCCAACAGAACTTCAACCGCGTGGCGACCTTCATGATTGGCCTTGTGCGCCAACATTGGCTCACCCGCCGCATCTCCGATCACAAAAATGTTTGGCTCATCGGTACGCAATGAATCATCGTGAGCAACGAAGCCCAGCTTGTCCGTTTTAACGGCAGTGTTTTCAAGTCCAAGGTTCTGCGTGTTGGGGCGACGGCCAACAGAAACCAGAACGCGATCGTATGACTCGGTGCCGAACTTGGACGGCCCTTCGAAAGTCACCTGAACTTTTTCGCCTTCCAAAGCCAAGGAGCCAACTTTGGTGTCGAGGTGAATGCGATCGTCGAACAGAACTTTCAAATGCTTCTCAAGCGGCCTGACCAAGTCGCGATCGGCGCCCATCAGCAGACCTTTTTGCAGTTCGACAACGCTGACTTGCGAGCCAAGGTTGGCGTAAACTGTACCCATCTCCAAACCGATGTAGCCACCGCCGATGATCAGCATCGACTCTGGAATGTCGGTCAGGTTCAATGCGCCAGTGGAATCCATCACGCGATCAGAACCCAGATTAAACGCTCCCGGCATCGCAGGAGTACTTCCGGTGGCGATAATCGCGTGTTCAAACGTGATCTGTTTTCCATCGGGAATCGAAGCGTCATCACCTTCAAGTTCAACAGTCGTGGAATTGATAAATTTCGCGCGGGCTTTGACCACGGTGACGTTGCGTTTGCTCGCCAGGCCATCGAGACCACCGGAAAGCGAATCGATGACACGGTTCTTTCGTGCACGGAGCTTTTCCAGTTCGATCTGGGGCGTTCCGAAGCTTACACCCCAATCGTGCTCCAACTCAGCCGTTTCGGAGAGGACACGAGCAACGTGCAAAAGTGCTTTCGAGGGAATGCACCCGCGAAGCAAACACGTTCCGCCGAGGCGACCTTCGGCTTCGACCAGCACGACATTCATGCCTTCATCTGCTGCAAGAAAAGCAGCTGCGTAGCCACCAGGACCGCCACCAATTACGACCAATTGAGTTTGCATCTTCATACCCTGAAAGTTGGATGGCGATTCATGCAACCGCCGTACAAAATCATAACCCGGAGCATAGCGAGTGGCGGATGCAGCACTCGATCAAGCTTCGGGTTATTTGAAGACCCTCTCGAAGAGGGTTGTTTATCAGAATCTGAACACTACGTTCTTTAATTCTGCTTTCTCGATTAACGCGACAGGAATTCGACAACCGTGTTGGCGTCAACAGGAAGCGAAATGTCTTCGGCTGAAGGAGCACCCTGAACCGTTGCACTCAACTTTTCAGTGTCGAACGTCACCCAGTCGATACCTTCGCCAGAAACACCCGTTTCGCGAACGGTCTGGTAGTAGCGAAGCAAGTTAGCCTTTGGGCGGATGCTGATCACATCGCCAGGACGAACCTGGTAAGACGGACGGTCCATCTTGGCTCCGTTGACCAGGAAGTGGCCGTGAGCCACACCCTGACGGGCTTGAGGACGGGTACGAGTCAACCCAACCATACGAATTACGTTGTCGATTCGCTGCTCACAAAGCATCAACAGGTTTGCACCGGTGTTACCTTTTTGGCGAGTGGCTTTATCGAAATAGCGTCGAAGCTGACGCTCACCGAGGCCATAATAGTGCTTAATCTTCTGCTTTTCCATCAAAGCTTGTCCATAGTTGGACGGGCGACGGAAGCGAGTGTGCATCCCCGGCGGCTGGTTACCACGCTTGTCGAGAGCCTTGATTGCTCCAGAGGATTCGTAGATTGTCGCTTGCAA
>CAYUNP010000330.1:0-4535 GCA_964446085.1 uncultured Pirellulaceae bacterium | reverse complement strand
TAAACGGCAAGGCTCAAACTGCGATCGAGTTGTTTGCTCCAAAGGTCAACACCTGGAAACCAACGTATCTTTACTACGAATTTGAGACTGGCAAGTTGATAAATTTTGCCACTCTCGACGACGACAATGAAGGTTGGGGGCCTGCCCCGGAGCAGTCCAACCTGCGACTTCGTTTGACATTAAAAGAGTCGGAAGTAAAAGAAGGCGAGCCCGTTCTGGCATCGCTTGAGATCAAGAACTTTGGCGACACTGCGGCATCGTATGATCCACAATATTTTGGCGAACGCATCCTGAAAGTAACGCACGTTTCTGGCGAGCTGGACTATTATCTCGCCAGCCCGGCAGGCAGTGCGGGCGGTCCAATTTTTCTGCAACCTGGGCGGTCCGAAGTGCTTTGGAAAAACTTTGACGTTGGGTCACTTTGCCTGTTGGACAAAGGCGAATACCAAATTCAGGCGGCTAACTCTTTTAAGCGAGGCTCCAAAACCATGCCCGCTTCGAAAATCCTGACACTAAGCATATCCGAAGGTCAGCATACTCCTTTAAAACGTTTTATAAAGAGCCTGATTGCTGTCGCGCCCGATGGTTGGAGGGTTGAGCACAATGGCTATGGCATCGGGGTCAGTTTACCTGCGGTCTTAGCCGCAGAACGTGAAAAGAAGAACCCAGAATTAGTCGATCCAGATTTACCGAAAAAAGTCAAACCAGATATCTTTGAGAAGTCGGGTGCTGATGCGCCAGGCATTTCATTGAGATACGCTTCCGTTCAGGAGATACGATATAATCGCGAGGGCCAGCCCAAGCCTGAGCGTGTCGAAGTTTTCATAAAGACAGAACTTGGCTATTTGATTTTTTCGGCAAACGCAAAAGCGAAACGTCATTGGCCAGATCATTTCGAAAAAATTTGCGAAGCGTGCAAAAGTATCCAGGAATAAAAACGAACAGGATGATCACTGGACTGCTTCGCCGTTATTCCGGCAGCAATACGCCATCGATGATGTGCAGAATTCCGTTCTTCGCTCGGATGTCGGTTATAACAAAAAAGGCATCGTCATCCAACAAAATACCGTCGTCGGTTAGTTCAACGTCTACTCTATCTGCCGGGCCGAAGAGAGTAGTAATACCGTCAAGCGATTCTATGGTTGATTCGTTTAGAGACCCTTGCACAAGGTGAAACCTTAGAATGTCACGCAGCTCACCGGTCGACAGCCCATCCAACAGTCCTTCGGGCAAATCTGCGAATGCGGCGTCGGTCGGAGCAAAGAAGGTGAACGGGTCGGGGCCGCTACCGCCATCGTTTAACAGACTATCGAAACCTGTTGCGCCGATTGCGCCGCTCGCGGTTGAAAGCCGCGGATCGATCGCGAGTAATTCCGTGATGGTGCCAATGCGCAAGCCGTCTCTTAGTTGCTCATTGAAGACACGTGTTGTTCGTCCGTTTGGCGTTTCAAGTTCGCCTTCGAATCCAGGTGTCGAAAAAAAATCAGGAGTTTGCTGCCGCCCACCAATCGCAAATTCATCGTTGCCCGCTTGACCAGAAACGACACCTTGCAGCGATGAATCAAAGATCGAAACCTGATCGTCACCGTCACCTGTAAAAAATGATGCCCTTGAGGTAATCGATTGCGTTCCCAGAAAATCATCTCCATCGCCAGTGAGAACGGTCAAGTCATCTCGAGCGCTAAAAACCCCCTGGATTGAAACCCGATCATCACCATCGTGCGTGCCGATAATCGTATCACCTTCGGCGGTCACGGTACTAATTCCGACTCGGTCGTTGCCGGCCAGCGTTGCGACGCGAAGACTGCCGCCAAAAACTATCCTGTCGATAGAAACGGAGTCATCGCCGGTGAATGTTTGGATGACGAGATCATCGAAAGTGACGTTCAATAATCCAACAGAGTCATCGCCTTGTCCGCCAAAGATTCGAGAGACGCCTACCAGGTCGACAGTTTCAACACGGATAAAGTCGTCGCCTTGTCCCAAGTTGGCACGTAAACCGTTGGGAATCGTGCGACCGGGTACGACAAACTCCGATCGACCGTTGATCGTTGTTCCGTCTATCCCTCGAACGACGACTTCCCTGGCAAAAAAGTCTCCAACGACTTCGACCTGGTTGTTCTCGGCATCGCCTCTCAAGAAAACGCTTCCATCGTTGACGGCGACGCGAACGTTTCCCGTTAGCATCTTGCGTTCTTCAAGCTGGCGATACTCCAATCGTCGCATGCGAATTCGTGACGTATTCGCTGTTGTCCTGCTTCGCGTAAGCATCAGTCACCTTGGGGTAAGATAAGGTCAACGATTATCAGAATTACCTTTATTTGTACCCAAAAAACCGACGTTTGTTTGCGAAAGCAACTGGTGAATTTGAAAAATTGTGATGTTTACACATTGGTTACGAACGATTTTTTGAATTCGGTTCGAAAAAGGGCCATTCGCGTGTGCTTTCTTCCATGCGACGTCAATTCATCACTGGTCGCAAGATAGAATTCGCACGACCAATAGAGTTGCTGATCCGCTGGTCTCGGAAGTTCCGTTAGGGAACAAAAAAGGTACTGCGGACCTCAAAACGTCTCCCGAAGTCCAGACTGAAACCTGGTAATGGAAACTCAGCACATTGTCAGCCACTGCATCCACTTCCTCAAGTCTCCATCGTGCCTGGGCCACAGCACCATATGAAAATGGTTTGGCATCAGGCAGTAGCTGAACAGACGCATTGGAATCCGATCTCCAGCCTGCTTGATCAGTTTGAGAAATGCGGCGAACGGATTACGTTTACGTGCCGCAGTTGCGGGATAATCTGGCGAACAGAAATTTATCAATTCAATGACTAGTGGTCCGTCAAAGCTTAATTTTGGGGCAGATGGATTTCAGCTTTCCTCGAGCGTCTTCGATTTTCATTTGCCAATCGACGCCTCTTTGCGCTTTGTTCACGTCTTTGACCACGCTTTGATTTCAGCGGCAATTTCTCATGGGTTGACGTAGGTATAGGGGAGCAGCCGACGGATACGTTTCAGGTTTTGATCTTCACAACCTTCGAGTCGCAACCACTGAATAGACGAACACTTTGGCAATACTGATTCAAGTTCATTTCTGTTCGCCCAAGGCAGTTCAAGGACTTCCAGTCGAGTGAAGCTGCTCAGGTGTCGCAAAAATGAAACCGATGGTTCATCTCGAATTCGAAGAACTTTGAGCTTTTTGTGCTTCAAAAGAAATGCTTCAACATTTTCATCAACGTCTGCGTTCCAAGTCATCGAAATGGCGTCTGATGTCGCAACATCGTTTCTCAATAAAGTTGCGATGAACTGTTCGACGCGAGCCGTCTTTTTCTTTTGAGCGAGAGGGTGTGGAATACTGACTCTTTCGACCCAACCCAAATCTACTTTGGGGTTCTTGAGAAGTGATCCTATGCCCACTGATGATGCGAGTTTCCCAAGCAACGAATCCTGGAATTCGACCCAATGCGGATAAGACTTGTTGTTCACAGCGGCCAGAGATCTCTTTGCGCTAACCCGCGACGTTGAATAATGCAATCCAATTCCTGCAATCAGTATGGTCAACAGGAAAGAGCTGAGAGAGAAACGAAGAATTCGCTTTGGTGAACTTGAAACTGCGACTGGGTTTAAAAATGCTCCGGGAGTGCAAATATCTTCATCAGTCAACACCGTTCTACCGAATGCATTGGTTCCATATTGATCGTTCTCTACACGAAACGCGAAATTGCTCAGCCATTGGTCCAAACTGTTGGCTTGCAAAACAAGCCCCTCACTTGGACGTTGAAAGTAGACTTTTCCATCTTCAAGGTAGATTCCAACCTGGTCTGTATCTCGTGACGCAAAGACAATGAATCCCGGCGTCCAGCCTCCGTTGTCATTGCCTTCAAGCAGAAGGTCTGGAAAGCCAGTTTCCGGGGGTGACCATGTAAGCTGTTCTGACGTCGCTTGACAGGATTCTTCCAAGGTGGACAGATGCCAACCAATTCCCAGAGAGTGCCCGGAAGTAATTTTCCAAAGCGCTCGTAGTTCGGCGGGAATACCATAGCCAATCTTCCGTTCTACTTCTGACAACTGATCTTGCGTTGCCCCTGTTGCAGGCAACTCGCCTTCAAGCTTTGCTATGGATGACCTGAGTCTCTCGAACGAGTCTGAGATTCGAGACTCCGTATCTTCTTTGGATGAAAGAGTGACTTGGGCGTTTCGACCGAGTGGTCCACGCTCAGCATTTGCACGACGAAAACGGGGAATGGACAGATACCCGTAAAGGTATGCGGTACCAAAAAGTAAGATTAGGACAAGTATCACTTTGTACATCGCAAACACTCCCTTCGTTCATTGGCTCTTTGACTGCAAGCGAAGTTCAGGATCCTTGCAAGACTAACGAACATGTAGGCATTCACAGCAAACATCCAAGTTGCCGTATTCAATTTGGATGATCCGCTATCATACCCAGTATTCAGGCCTGCCGCGAATCGAAGCTCACCCTGAATGCCAACCGGATTAGCGTTCAGACAAAAACTCGATGTGGAACGAACTAAC
>CAYUNP010000329.1:0-4563 GCA_964446085.1 uncultured Pirellulaceae bacterium | reverse complement strand
AACGTTCACTTATACGCCCAATGCTAATTTCTTCGGCAGCGATTCATTTGTCTACGAAGTCTCTGATGGCAATGGCGGTAGCGATCAAGCACAGGTGACGATTACTGTTGCCCCAGTCAACGACGCGCCAACGGACATCTCACCCGAGGTGGTAACAGAAGCCGAAAACATTGACACCACTGGAGGTCGTGTTGTAGCGATACTTGATGCGGAAGATGTCGATCTGGACGATGTTCCAACTTTCTCGATCGTTGATGGTCCGGATGCTTCCAGTTTCCAGATAAACGGAAACGAACTCCTTTTGGATGATGGAATCCTGGACTTTGAAACGCAGAGTTCCTACACCGTTGTCGTGAGAGTTACCGACTCGGGTGGATTGTTCCACGATGAATCCATTACCGTTTCAATTTCCGACAACAATGATATTCCTGTCATCGTCAACAATGGAGCGACGCTGGTTGAAGGAGAAGCCACTACCATCGGCAACGTCCAGCTTCAGGCGAGCGATCAGGATCAGTCGGCATCAGAGATCACGTACACCATTGATGAGCTTCCAGTCAACGGAGTACTGTTGGTCAACGGAGTCCCGGCAACAGTCGGAACCACGTTCACGCAAGCCGACATCGAAAGCCAGTTGATTGTCTATCAGCATTCCGGTTCCAGCACCACTGGCGATTCGTTTGTCTTCAGTGTAGCCGATGGTGCGGGAGGAAACCTTACTGGTCAGGTATTCAACCTTCTGGTGACTCCGATCAATGATACTCCGGTGGCAATTGAGGATTCCTTTGTCGTCCTTGAGGATAATGCCCTTGTTGGAATTGATGTCAGAGAAAATGACACCGACGAGGATGGAGACCTGCTTTCTGTATCCATCTTGTCACAGCCATCGAATGGAGGCACGATCACAGTTAATGATGATGGGTCATTTGACTATCAGCCGGCTGCGAACTTTAACGGAATCGAGACTTTCGAATATGAGATCTCTGATGGAAACGGAGGCGTTGCTACGAGTACGGTGACAATTAACGTTACGCCTGTTAACGATACTCCAACTGCCCAGGATGATTTCTTTGAGATTCTGGCAGGACAGCCGCATGTTTCGCTGGAGAGTATTCTTGCAAATGATTCTGACATCGAGAACTCGGCGTTGGTAGCCATCCTCGTGGATGGTCCAGAGAACGGGACGGTGACATTACTTCCGGACGGTCAGTTTGAGTTTGCTCCAGATCCTGGATTCTCGGGCGTGGATAGCTTTACCTATGTCGCCAATGATGGAGAGCTGAGCAGTTTGGCGACCGTCCAGATTGTCGTTGGAGCGGTACCTGCACCGACGCCACCGACGAACGAGCCGACAGATGATCCAACGATCATTGACGTGGAGGACCTGATTGACTCCAGGAATGTTATCGCTCCGGATTCGGTAGCGGACGAAACGGATGAAGAGAATGAAATGTCTTCTGAGGATGACGAGATGACAGACGTCTCTGTTGAAGGCATCCTGGCTGGTGCTCCTGAGAGATCCGCTCGCGCTGCCGTGCCGGAGACCGAAGAGTTCGAAGCGAATGAGGAGCTCAGTGGTCTCGTATCCTTCATGACCGACCAGGATCGAGCCAAGGCTGTTCTCAGTTCCATTTTGCTGAACGTATCTGAAAGTGATCTTGTCGAGAACAGAGTTGCTGAAGAGATCCAGAGGTACGAGGCACGTGCATCGTTTGCCGCGGTCTACGACGCTCAATTTCTCTTTGACCAATTGGACGAGATCGATCGGGGAGATTCTGTGTTTGGTGAGCTGAAGGTTGCTTTGGGGACCATCACGGCGTTTGGTACGATCGGCTATGTTCTGTGGGCACTCAGGGGAGGAGCACTGGTGGCACTCGCGTTGTCCCAACTACCTGCCTGGCAAACCATTGATCCACTTCCGATCCTTGACGGTTACAAACGTGACAAGAATGGTTCCACCTCGGGTGACGTGGAAGGTTTCTTTACAAACTAAGCCAAACCGCATCACCATCAGAACTGGCACAAACGGTAATTCGAAATGGCTATTGAGGCCGTTTTCGTTTGAACGAATCGGATCCAATCCAATCAGCACCTAGATTTTCGAAACCCGGTTTCCTTCCTCCTTGCGCCCTCCGCGCTCTCCATTTTTGACACCAAATGAAAATTCGATCTGCAACTCGAATGGCGCTAAGCATCGGTATCGGATGCGCGTCGATTGTTTGGATTGCGACTGCTTTTGGGTTGATTCCTGATCCAATCGTTGAGAAGAACGACAGCAGAATCAAGACAACCAGGACCATCGCGCTCAATGTGGTGACCTTTGCCGAGAATCGCCGCGAGGTGAATCTCAGGAAGATTCTTGAGAGAACCTGCAAAACCGATCCGAGCATCGCATCGATTGGGGTGAAGCAAAGAGGCCACTCTGCCTTTCTGTTCGCATTTGGTAATCATCAACAGAATTGGGATCCAGAACAAAAGAATGACGCCTCGAAACAGGTTGGCGTAGATATTCTGGCCAACGGCCGTCCGTGGGGTGACCTTGAGATTGTTTTCAATCCTCACACCAAATCAGGCAGCGTACTCAGTATTGGCTTTCCGTTTGGTTTGGTGCTGTTCGTTTTCGGAGCTTGTTCGCTGTTCGCATGGATGGTGCTGGCGAGATCATTGCGGTACCTCAATCCGACCAATGTGGTTCCCAAACGTGTGCGATCAGCTCTTGATACGTTGACAGAAGGCCTGGTGCTGCTTGACGATGGCGGAGAGATTGCTCATACGAACGAAGCTTTCTGCACAATTTTTTCCAGGTCCAGCCAGGACCTCCTTGGAAAGCGACTTGAGTTGTTTCCGTGGAAGAATACCGGGTCGAAGAAAAACAGTCAGATGCCGTGGGACCGTTGTCTTGCCGACTATCAGCAAGTCACAAGAGAAATTGTTGACCTTGAGCTTCCCGGCGATGAACCGAAGAAGTTTGCTGTTAACGCAACGCCGATCTACGGGGCCAAGGAAGTCGTGCGAGGTGTGTTGGTGAGTTTTGACGATGTTACCGCGCTCGAAAACAAGAACGCTGAACTCGCCAACATCATTGGTTCACTTCGCAGTTCACGTGACGAAGTTGCCAGGCAGAACGTGCGTCTGAACTTTCTTGCATCGTACGATCCACTGACCAAGTGTCTGAATCGCCGTTCATTTTTCGTCGAATTTGAAAAGTGCTGGGCGGACGAAAACTGCCAGTTGCTCAACTTGATGATTCTGGATGTTGACAATTTCAAAGCTGTAAATGATACCCATGGGCACTCCGCTGGTGATGATGTTCTCGTCATGATGGGAGCATTGTTGCAGGGCGCGGTAGGTGAGCGTGGATTCGTTTGCCGATACGGTGGAGAAGAGTTCGTCGTTTTGATCCCCGGTATCACCATTGATCAATGTGAAACGTTTGCCAATGAAATTCGATGCCTGATTGAGCAGACTTCTGCCAACGATATCCAGGTAACAGCCAGTATTGGAATTTCGTGTAAAGAATTTATTCCGATGGATGCACAGCATCTGTTGGATCAGGCAGACGAAGCGCTCTACATTGCCAAAGGCGCCGGTAGAAATCGCGTTGTCCGATTCGACCAGCGAGCTGAAATCGAACTGGCCGGGATGATGGCAGGGACGTCTGATGACGACATGTCAATTCCCTACTCTGCTGTCACGGGATTGTTGTCAGCTCTTTCGTTCAGAAGCCCCAAGACAGCTGAGCACTCGATTCGAGTTGCCGACATGTGTGTCATGGTGGGCGAAAAGTTAATGAATCGACGTGAACTGTTTCAGTTGGAAGTAGCAGCTCTGCTTCACGACATTGGAAAAATTGGCGTTCCAGATTCGATATTGCTCAAGCCGGGACCGTTGAATTCGGAAGAGTGGTCGATTATGCGGAAGCACGACTACATTGGTGCAGAAATCGTTCGTAGCGCTTTGTCGTCTGAGCAGGTAGCTCACTATATCGAAACGCATCATGAAAAATTCTCGGTCGATGAGATCGTAGATACCGGCAAGACAATTCGAATCAAGCCGCTCGCGGCCCGGATCATTTCGGTGTGTGATGCGTACGATTCAATTACGCATGAAACAAGTTATCGCGCGGCGAAGTCTCCTGAAGACGCCTTGCTTGAACTGGAAGAGAATTCGCCAGCTCAATTTGATCCGGATGTCGTCACGATCCTCAGTCAGCATATACGCTCGGGACAACATCAACCAAAAGAAACGTTGCAGCGACAGGTTTTCAGTCCAAGACAGGCAACCCGAATTGGTCAGCATATTGAACAGCTGTGTGAAGCAGTCGTCGACGAGGATGTTGACAAGTTGAAATCCGTTGTCGATCAGCTGCGCATTGATGCCCTTGGAAACATGCAGGTTACCGATGCCGCAAATCGTCTTGATATGGCAATCGATGATTCGTCCGAACACGATCTCGATGAAGTCCTTCGCCTCGCAAACGAAGTCATGCAAGTTTGTCGCGATTCCAGATCGACGTTTGTCAATGCAGCAGAGTCAATCGTTGGATCGAACGACTAGGCAGGG
>CAYUNP010000328.1:0-4567 GCA_964446085.1 uncultured Pirellulaceae bacterium | reverse complement strand
GATAAAAGAGAAGTACACCCGGCAGGATTCGAACCTGCAACCTCCGGTTCCGTAGACCGGCGTTCTATCCAGTTGAACTACGGGTGCATCGTTTGCGAGCGCCAAAGTATATCGATAACAGAGACCGCGTAAAGACTTCCGCTCGGCGATTCGGGAAAGACTCCGAATTCCGTTCTTAGTTCGGCAGTTTTTGGCCAAAGGTCAAGCAAATCTCGAAAAATTGCTGCTTGGCTGTCCACTTTACTCGTCGTCTGTCCCTGAAACGAGGCGTACTTCGCCTTCTGTCACGGGATCAACAGCTGCCGTTTGGGTCTCGTTTTCGGATCCGATCATTTGCAAAACGTCAGCTTTGTTTTCGAGGCTCAACAGTTCAGGCGACTTGTCGCTTTCAAGGACCAGCCCGGCAATTCGCCAACCTGACTCTCCACGACGCATCATCCACGTCAAGGTCTGGCTGGCACCATCCTTTTCAACAATCGTGCAAGGAACCTGAGCCACCTTTGCCTGACTGGTCGCATAGATCGCTTTTCCGACGTCAACTGAGGCTTCTGGCCCACCCATGGCTTCCAACTCGAGGCCTGCTTCGACGGTTACTTTGAACGCCCGTTGAGTCAACAGTTGCTCGGCCAAAGTACGTTCTCCGTGTGCCAACAAGCTCTGAAAACGCTCGCAAACCTCGGATGCGGTCGAGTCCTTCTCGGGCAAGGTGTTCGGTTGAGTCGCAACGTCCTTCTGTGGGACGCTCAAAGAATCGGCTTCAGTTTTAGCCGAATCGTCACTCTGCGAATTGTCGGCCACCGGCTTGTAGCAACCTGAAAAAAATGGAGCCATCAACAGGGCAAGCAGGATTGCCAGGATTCGTTTGGACATGGTCTTCCTTCCGTGGAAGTGGGTCGCGTTCTTGTATGAATCCGAATTCTTGCGTTTGGGATATTTTTGGTCAATCTCAATGTCACCAGGATTTCGCCTCTCCGCAGAGAACGCCTTGACCCGTAAACGGCGGATCTGTAACTAGGAACAAACCCTGTCGCCCTCGCCATTCGGAGCCCTAATCTTGAGCCAGAACCAAAAGATGGTTCAAAAAATTCTGCTATCACTTCTTGCTTGCGTATTCATTTTCGCGGGAGAAGTGCAAGCACAGCGTGCGCGATTCGATGGCTCGGGAATCGATGACTTTTTCGCACTGCAAACTCAACCACAACCATTGCAGCTTCCGCCCGCACCTCAAAATCTGACTTTTCCGTCAGTAGCTCCTCAGGCGCCAGTCACACCATTTCCAGGGGTCACTCTGGGACAGCCTACGTTTCAAGCGCCCGGTACATTCACTCAACCGTTTTCTGCTTTCCAGGCCCCGGCGACGCCAGGCTTCGATCCATTTTCGACAGGCAACACGCCGTTTCCAGTTTTCCCGACAGCGCCGCAACCGGCCTTCACGCCAAACCCCAGCCAGAACTTTCAACTACCTCAAAACCTGCAACCTCAGCAGCCTTTCAATTTCAACATTCCCCAAGCCCAACCGGGTTTTGTGGGACCCAACCGCTGGCCTTACCAGGGTACGGGAACTGACTGGCTCCCATCGATCGACTGGACCTTTGCCAACCAGGCGTGGAGCTCTTTCCGCAACAATTTCCTGCCTCGTGTCCTCGAGCGTCCTCGAGCCAGACAGATCTGGATTCAGGGAAATGCCGGCGATGCATCGATCGGAAATGAATTAAACATCAACACCATCGAAGTCGCGACCACGGCGACATGGCCGCGTTTTCTGGGTGGACCCCAGCCGTTGCGAATTTCACCCGGATTTGCCGCTCATTGGTGGCGAGGCCCTGACACAGCGACGACCGGAGTTGATTTGCCGCCGCGAGCTTACAGTCTTTATCTGGCATTCGATCACACTTCCGATCCCGCCAGAGGTTTCGGATTCGACAACAACTTCACTGTCGGCGTTTATAGTGACTTTGACAATCTGTCTTCGGATTCACTTCGAGTTACAGGTCGACTGGTGGGCTGGCGTCGCATCAACGAGTACATGGTCGGCAAAATCGGTGTGGAGTACTTCGATCGCATACGTGTGAAGTTGCTTCCGGTAGTCGGCATCTACGCCAATCCGAATCCGGACATGAAGATCGACCTGGCGTTTCCGCGCAGTAAAATTTCCCATCGCATTCCGAATTTCAACAACTTTGAGGGCTGGGCCTATGTCGGCGCCGAGTATGGTGGAGGCAGTTGGGCGATTGATCGTGAGGCCGGATTCGAAGACCAGGTCGACATCAATGATGTCCGGGCCTTTATCGGCCTGGAGTGGATTGGTCCACGGCGAGTCACCGGCTTCTTTGACTTCGGCTACGTTTTTGAACGTGAGCTGGTTTATCGCACGGCACCATTGTCGGACGTACCAATTCAGGACGCTCTGATGATTCGCTCAGGAATCGCTTTTTAAGTGCGGGAACTGCATGTCGCTTGTAGTCCCGCCACCAGGCGGAATCAGGCACAGCTTGCTAAATTGAAGTTGGCACTACGAACTCCACATTTCCTTGCCGCGGCGAACAAGAGCCCAATCCTGACTACATTTTTGCATCAAGATTGTTGAACTTGCCGATTCGAAGCAGTTCCTTGATCAGTTTCGCTGGCGTTTCAATTCGATCTGCAGGATCCTTTTCGATCAATGACATGATCAAATCCTGAAACAGTTCGTTCACCGAAAGCTGGTAGGTCTTGGGAGGCTCGGGCTTTTGCTCACGAACATTCTTGATGATATCGACCATCGAAGTTCCGCTCACAGGAGGTCGACCTGTCAGCAAGGCGTAGCAGGTTGCTCCCAACCCATACAGATCACTGCGCGTATCAAGGTCCGCACCGCCCTGAGTTCTCTCTGGCGCCAGATACGAAAGTTCGCCGAGAATTTTCCCTGCCTGCGTCACATCCTGAGCAAGAGTTCCTTCGAGTGCTTTGGCCAACATAAAATCACCCAACAGACAGGCTTTGTCACTGTCACGACGGAGAATGTTTTTCGGAGTCACGTTACGATGAACGATCTTGTGTTCGAAGCCCGTGTTGAGCGCCTGAGCAACATCAATTGCGACTCGCCAGACTTCTTTCCAGTCCAGCATTCCATCGATACCAATTTGCTGGATCAGGTCGGCAAGATTGTTACCATCGACGTACTCCATCGCAGCCCAACAGTAGGGGCCATTCTTGCCCGCGTTATAAAGTCTGAGAATTCGAGGACTTCGAATCGGCAACATCGTCTTCATCGCGCGAACAAAACGTTGTCTTTGTTCGTCAGAAGAAGTGAACGTTGGTGAAAGAACTTTCACAGCAGCCACTCGATCATTTTCTTTGTCGAGTGCCTTAAAAACAACTCCCGAGGCACCTTTGCCGATCACACTCTCCAGCAAATAGGGCCCAATGTTATCGCCGACCATCTGAGGCAAAGGTTTCTCTCCCCCAATAGGCGTCGACGTTCCCATCGTGGGCTCGCCAACAACAGAAACTCTTAGACTTGTGTCTCCAGCCTGAATTACCGCACCGACGGCGACGTTGGCAGTTTCAACTTTGGCACCGTCAATAAACAGGCCCGATCGACTTCCGCAGTCGGCTACCAATAAACCGTCGCCCTGATTGGAAACCTCGAAGTGCGTCCGTGAAACGGCGGGATCACTAACACGAATATCGGCCTTATCACCACGACCGAGAACCATGGTCCTGTCCGCAGGAAGTTCAAAAGATTTTCCCTGATCGGGACCAGCAACGACAGTTAGAGACAGTTTCATAGCTTGTGTTGTTCCGTATCCGGAATTCATTTTGAGAACAGCAATTTACTTATACTTTAGCATCCAACTCGCCATGAATGAAGCAGCAGATCGAATCGTCGATCCAATTCGTGTGGACTCGATGATTCGGCAGCGAAATCGGCTAATCCGTCGCGCTGTGGTTCCGAAGCCATCTTGGTCGCCAATGGATGGCTCAATGGTACTGCAAAAGCAAAATCCCGATCTCGACGGCTTCTGAAAACATGCACGATAATCGACGGTACAATGAGATTGCCTGACCACAAACGCAATAATGCTGAGCGTTCGAGTTCGTTTTCTCATCGGTTGGCGTCGCCCAGTTATTTTGGCGTCAGATGTTAAGCGTTTAAGGCATACTTCCGATCCCAGAACCCAGCCCTCCAAAGCTGCTTCAACAGGTTTGTCCTGAAACACCCCCAACTCTCAATCAACATACTGTCGATAGCCAGTCGTTGGATTGCCGCCAAATTCAGAGCGCCAATTGGACGATAGCAAGTCATTTACCAGCCAGTCGCACATCGCGTTTGCAAATACAACTCCGGTAGCTGCTGTACTGCCAGTCGCCGCACAAGTGGCTTTTTACCGACGCGAGGACTCAGGTGAATATATCTACTCAGCGGCCAGAAGTAGGACAGGTCTTCAACCTGAAACGCTTTGAATCGATTTTGGTAAAGATGGCCTGACCATTGGTTTCGTTTTGCGTACCAATTGGCGTAGCCGCTGAGCCAGTGCTGCATTCCATTGGAAAGGTTCGCCTGGGGCGTTCTAAATAAAAGGTG
>CAYUNP010000327.1:0-4607 GCA_964446085.1 uncultured Pirellulaceae bacterium | reverse complement strand
CGGGAAACATGAAGACGACGTCACGCCCTGCGGCGGTCGACTTTCGTTTCATGAACCGTGGTGGTTTCCTGTCTGTCAGTGTGACCGTCGCGTCGGCGAGTGAGTCCGATACGATTGCCGCTCGCCAGACGAACTCATCGCGACGGTTTTGCAATGTCGATGCGGTTTGAGCCAGTGAAAGATCGCTGTCGCCTGAGTCCGCAAGGAACTGAGCCAGGGAGTTCACGTTGGCGCAGAGTGCTTCTTCAGTCTTTCCTGAAACTGGGATGATCGAAAGCGGGAGTTCATTGCTGTCGGTTTGAGTTTCAGTAGCGATCGTTTGCGGAGCTTCTTGCAGCAGGATATGTGCATTGGTTCCGCCAACGCCAAAGGAACTGACTCCGGCGCGACGAGGTTGTTCACCGCGTTTCCATGGTGTGTGTTGATCGCAAACGTAAAACGGACTGTTTTCAAAATCGATCTGTGGGTTCGGATTCTGATAGTGCAGCGTCGCGGGAATCATTTCATGGTGTAATGACATGGCGACTTTGATCAGACCGGCGACTCCAGCTGCAGCAACCGTATGGCCAATGTTTGATTTGACACTACCGATGGCACAAAACTGTTTCTTGTCTGTTTGTGTTTCGAACACGGTTCGCAATGCGGTCACTTCGATTGGATCACCAATTGGAGTCGCTGTGCCGTGAGCTTCGATGTAACTGATGGATTCCGGTTTGACGCCGGCCATTGTTTGAGCCATGGCAACTGCGGTTGCCTGACCGTTGATGCTCGGTGCGCTAAAACTGGCTTTTTCTCCGCCATCATTGTTGATACCGAAGCCATTGACGATCGCGTAGATTCGATCTCCAGCTGAGACCGCAGCTTCGAGTCGTTTCACTACAACAACGCCAGCACCGTCGCTGAACAGCGTACCTGCGCCGTCGGCATCGAATGGTCGGCAGTGACCATCGGGAGTAAAAATACTGCCAGTCTGATGAAGGTGACCACTGTTTTGCGGAAACGTAACCGATGCTCCACCGGCTAGCGCGACATCACAATGTCCTGCGTCAAGCGATTTGCAGGCTTCGATCAGGGCGACGAGCGAAGTCGAACAGGCCGTGTTCACATTGATTGCCGGACCCGTGAAGTTCAGAGCGTGAGCAACGCGTGTGGCAATGTAATCTTTTTCGTTCAGTACGCCTGCCTGGAATTCGCCTGTTTGCCGAACCAGTTCCGGATTGGTCAAAATGTTTTTGTAGAAGTAGCTGGTGGTGTACGTTCCGGCCCAGATTCCGATTGTGTCGTCGGATTTGTTTGGAATAATCCCGGCGTCCTCCAACGCGGTCCACGCAAGTTCCAGCATGATTCGCTGCTGCGGACAAGTCATCTCGGCCGCGCGCGGCGTGGTGCGGAAAAAGCGGGCGTCGAAATGGTCGGCTTCTTCGATGATGCCTCTGGCCGGGACGTAGTTCGGGTCTTCTGTGTCACGAGGATCCAGCGTCGAGTCGAGTTCATCTTTGGTGAAGACCTTGATGGATTCGACTCCGTTGACCAAATTTTCCCAAAACTGTTTGAGGTCGCGGGCGCCGGGCATGCGTGCTGCCATTCCGACGATCGCGTATTGGTGTGAGTCATCCCGCTTTCGAGCAGTCGATGAGCCAAGCGTTTGCAACAACTTTTGTTTTTTGTCTGCCAGGCCAAGGAAAGATTCGATGGTTGGGTTGTCGAAGAATTCCGCACCGGTGACAGCGATACCCATTTCTTCCTTAACTGAAGCAACCAGTTTGACGGCACGAATTGAATTTCCGCCGAGTTCAAAGAAGTTGTCTTTTACGCCAACCTTGTCGATCTGTAACACTTCGCCCCAGAGCTCAGCTAACTTTTTAGCATCGTCCGTTTTTGCCGGAACGTAATCGACTCCGATGTCCGGACGAGACGTCGATGGCAGCAAAAAAGCTTTGCGATCCAGTTTGCCGCTGGGTGTGTACTTGAATTCGTCGACGACGGTGATGACGTTTGGCACCATGTAATCGGGTAGTGTCTTTGAAATGTTGCTTCGGATCGCGGCGATGTCCGGCGTTGCTCCATCGACTGGCAACAGGTAGCCAACAAGACGCTTGTCGCCGGGGCGATCCTCTCGCAACACGGTCGCGGCTTGACGAACGCCGTCCTGCATCGCCATCGCGGCATCAATCTCGCCCAACTCAATTCGATGTCCATTGAACTTTATCTGACCGTCGATGCGGCCCAGATGTTGGACCTGGCCGCAGTCGGTAAACTTCGCCAGGTCACCGGTACGATAGACTTTCTTGCCATTCCAAACGCAGAACTTTTCCGCAGTCAGTTCCGGACGTTTCAAATAGCCAAGCGTCATCCCTTCGCCAGAAATGAGAAGTTCGCCTTCGGTTTCTGGTGGGCAAAGATTGTTGTTTTCGTCGACGACGTAAACTTGTGTGTTCGCAAAAGGAACGCCAATCAACAGGCGACCTTCGTCTGTGGTGACTCGTTTGCCCGTTGAGTAAACTGTCGTCTCGGTTGGGCCGTACAGATCCCAGAGCTCACTGCACCTTGCCAGCAATGGCTCGATCAAGTCGCGTGGCAATGGCTCGCCGCAAGTGAGGAACTTCATATTTTTGTTTGGCGCGAAGTCTGCTTCCACAATCATGCGCCACATCGCCGGAGTAGCTTGCATGCAAGTGACATCGAACTTTTTCATCGACGCGACCAGGGCTGGCGTGTCCTTGGCAGTTTGCCGATTGACAACCGCGACCGATCCACCGGTTACCAGGGGCAGGAACATTTCCGCGACGCTAATATCAAAAGACAGTGTTGTTGTCGCAAGAATGCGATCCTGGCAAGTAAATCCGGGCCATTCGATCATGCTCCACAGCATGTTGACGGCGCTGCGGTGCGGAACCATCACCCCTTTGGGTTTTCCGGTCGAGCCGGAAGTGTAGATCACGTAAGCAACATCCGACTGTGGGTCGATTGGACTGGATGTTGCTTCCGTGGATTTTTCGGTATTGGTGACTTTGTCCCAGTCGCGATCGACGACCGTAGTAGGAACATTGAACTGCTCAGTCAGGCGATTCTGAGCCGAGTGTGCCACGATGTGTTTGACTTCCGAGTTTTCGACCATGTAGACAAGTCGATCGACGGGATACTCCGGGTCGAGCGGAACATAGCCAGCTCCGGACTTCATGATTCCGACCAGCAAGGCAGGCGTGTCGGCGTTGCGATCACAGCACAAACCGACCAGATCTCCGCGCCCGATGCCTTGTGAGTTTAGAAAGGCTGCGAGCTGATCGCTTTTTTGATCCAGTTGCGCGTAAGTCAGTTGTTGCCCGTCATCGAGCGAGGCAATTGCGTTGGGCGTCTCTTTGCACTGTTGTTGGATGAGCGCATGGAGCGACACGTCCGGGAAGTCCCGGCGTGTTTCGTTGTTGACCTGATCGTAGAATTCAATGAACTTCAATTTACGATTGCTCCATGAATGTAAAGGTGAAAACATCGGAATCAGTTGTCAGGAAGAATACTTCCAGCGAATTCGGCTCTGATCCAAAGTTCGGATTCGTATTCGCCATTCGAATTCGCAGGCTTGATGGTGACGCGGATTCGACGATCGCGTCTTCGAATCCGAAGTACGTACGCGTCAGCGGATACCAACACTTGTAGAAAGATTCTTTTGCCGAAAAGACGACGGTAAAAATCTGATTGGGATTCAATCCAGAATCCTGTGCGGTTTTCCATTCAATATCGGTTGCGATATCGTGCCTGATTTGTTCGCGAGTGGCGTCGGTGACGATCGATTCGGTGTCGATTCCGATTGATCCAATGGAAGTGCTTTGCCCAACGGCGGTCCAGGTCCAGCTTTGACTGTGAGAGATTGAGCCCGTGTAGCTGTCGGGCCATGCTGGAGAACGATCTTCGTTGACCCAAACTTGCTGCGGACAGCCGAGTTGTTTCAGCAGACTTTCGGCTGATCGTCTTCCGGCTTCAAATTCGTGCTGCCGTTTTTGACGGGCGTCAGCGGCGTTGCCACTGAATGCGATTGAAGCAGGAAACGATGGATTCAGTTGCCAGACGAATGGAGTCTGGCAGAGCTGTAGCCATGCTTCAACGGATTTGAAATCGGTTCGTGCAGTTGGCTGTCTAGTTGGAGTTTGCGTTGGCATCGCGCACAAGAATCAAAATAGGAGGGAGTCAGGCTCCTAAACTTTGGTTCTTGTTTGCGTGTGAGATGGCTCACTTTCACGGAAAACCGAGAAAGTTGGCAAATGTTGCGTGTTTGCAACACTGGCGATGTGCAAATGATGCATCGGATAAACGATGCAGGACAATCCTGTGGTGGCTGCGGCGCTCACACGTCTCGCCCGCCGCAGTGACAGGGCGGCGATGCGTTTGTCCCAAAGGGACGTTTGTTACCCAGCCCGGCATGAAATGCCGGGACCAATGGCAACTATTGTTTTCTGTCGAAACCGCTACCCGGCATTTCATGCCGGGCTGGGCAACAAAACGTGCCTTTGGCACTATGTACAGCCAGCTTTGTCACAAGCAAGAGACGACAACATTTAGCCTCTTCCCGACCGCAACCTGAAATGAGTGCCATTCGGTGTGACACCTCAGCA
>CAYUNP010000326.1:0-4670 GCA_964446085.1 uncultured Pirellulaceae bacterium | reverse complement strand
CTAGTGATCTTGTAAAAGCTGCCATCAATCGAATGACCCAGCGAATGTCGATGGAAACATGGGAATGGAACAAATTTCTTGGAATTACTTGCTCAATTTTTAAGGGCTTTTCACTTTCTCAAAACAAGGAGTATTCGATGTCCTTAGAAACGGACAATACGAGTCGCGATTACCTTTTCGGACGGTTGCTGGCAATTGCGGAGCATATCGAAGCTAGAGCGCTGTACCTGTCCGATGAACGTCGTGACACCAACGCGGCACGACAAATGCAACGATTTGCTGATTTCCCTTTTACCACATGGAAGAACCTCGAACTTGCCATCACTCCCTACAAATCACAACTGCGTTCAAAACGTGGAGCAATGTTGAAACGTTTGGAAGTGGAGCTAGACGAAGTGATGACCAAGTTCTCGTCCGATGACTTCAAAAGTGACAAGCGTCTCAGCGGAGAGTTTCTGCTCGCCTATCACTGCCAAAGATCAGAACTCTGGAACAATCCAAATAGCGAAACTACTGAAGAAGCTCCCGAAACAGCAGCGGCCAACTAAACGAAGGAAATAAAGATGACGACTCTTGAAAACAAAATCGATTTTGCCCTGATCATCAAAGTTGACAAAGCGAACCCGAACGGAGATCCACTTAATGGCAACCGCCCTCGTGTCGATTACGACGGATTTGGCGAAATTACAGATGTTTGTCTCAAACGCAAACTGCGCGATCGCCTTGTAGAACGATATCAATCTCTTGATGCAAAGAAGCAGGATGGGCAAGCTATCTTTGTCCAGTCAGACGACCGAAATATTGACGGTGAACCAAGCCTACGAGAAAGAGCAATTTCTAAGAAGCATGGGATTGGCAAAGATGCTTTCAATTCCAAGAAAACGAAACCGGTAGATGCGGCTAAACAGGCATGCGACTACTGGATGGACGTTCGATCCTTCGGACAGGTTTTTGCGTTCTCCAAAAGCAAGGGCGTAGAGGGAGTTTCGATACCGATCCGCGGACCAGTAACGATTCAATCGGCGTTCAGTATTGAACCGATCTCCAGTAGCAGTACACAGATTACGAAAAGCGTTAGTGGGGAAGGAGATGGCTCAAAACGCGGATCGGATACGATGGGAATGAAACACCGTGTAGACGAAGCAGTTTATGTTACTTTCGGGAGTATGAACCCGCAGCTCGCCGAACGAACGGGGTTTTCTCAGGCAGACGCCGACACAATCAAAGAAATCCTGCCTAAGATTTTTGAGAATGACGAATCGACAGCTCGTCCTTCTGGCAGCATGCAAGTGCTCAACGTGGTTTGGTGGAAACACAACTGCAAGTCAGGACAGTACTCGTCAGCCAAGGTGCATCGTAGCCTTGAAGTTGCTGCCGATGGAACTGTGTCCAGCAATGACTTGAAAGGACTCAAGCCAGAAATTATCGAAGGTTTCTAAACCGCTTCAAACGTGAACCGTTTCGACTCACCAGTAATTGGGCTGGTGAAGCGGACTTTCCAGCGAGAGACCTTTTCGTCAACGATCGTTTCGATTTCGCCCTCGGTCGCATCGATCGACTGGGCGTCGCCCAACAATGCGAAGCCGGGGCCAAGATGTCCAAGCTCAAACCTTTGGTCGCCAACATGCAGATTCAATTCGACATCGGCAGAGAAAGTCCCGTTTTCATTTTGGGCATTCGAAATCATGACTACACCTGAAGTTGAAAAACATGCTCAAACGTATTGCGACGATCGTGGTTATTCGATCGATTCCCGCCTGGGCGTCGGGACTCAGGGTAGTGTATACGTCGTCAATATTCCATCCCAATCCACCAGCAGGACCGATCAAGTCGCGGTCAAAATCCACGATCGCGAAATCGCCTACAGACGGGAAGTTTCGGTATTCGAACGGTTGAAGGATCTCGAAGTGACGCACGTTTGTGGGCACCGCGTTCCAATTCTCATCGATCATGACGACGATCTCCTCGCCATCGCAATGACGATCGTCAGTCCACCGTTCTGCCTCGACTTTGGCGGCGCCTACCTTGATCGGCCTCCTGACTATTCCCCAGAGGTTTGGCGCGACTGGGACGAAATGAAATCCGATGCTTTCGAAGAAAACTGGCCGGCAGTCAAAAAAATTCTCTCAACGTTTGAAACGTTCGGTGTGTACATCGCAGACGTGAATCCTGGTAACATCAAATTCAACTGATCATTGGTTCAAAGCAACAGAGTTCCATGTTTACCGACAACCAACTCTTACCCATCTCTGCTTTGCAGCATCTGATCTTTTGCGAACGGCAATGCGCGTTGATACATGTCGAACAACTGTGGGCTGAAAATGTCCTGACGGTCGAAGGGCGAAGCCTCCACGACAAGGCTCACGATGGACCTTCCGAAACTTCGGGAGACGTTCGAATCGCGAGAGGACTATGGCTCAAATCAAACCAACTGGGCCTGATCGGACAAGCCGACATCGTCGAGTTTCATATCGACGGTGTCGTTCGTCCCGTCGAATACAAACGAGGCAAGCCAAAAAAGGACGCTTCCGATCGGGTGCAAATCTGTGCTCAGGCACTGTGCCTTGAGGAAATGCTGCAAGTCAACATCGATGAAGGATTCCTGTTCTACGGGATGCGAAAACGTCGAACCCGTGTCGTGCTTGATGCAGGGCTTCGTGATCTGACGCAACGGAAAATAAAACGATTCAGACAGATGATCACGAACCATGAAACACCCACAGCGCAGCGGATGCCGAAGTGTGAAAAGTGCTCTTTGGTCGAACTGTGTCTGCCGGATAGTCAACGGTTCCGGACAGGAGTCGCTGCCTGGAACAAGCGTCAATTCGGTTCTGTCGATGGAGATGATGTTCCAGCGACCGACACTTTTGATACCGGATTAAACTTGCGGGAATCCCAATGAAGAAACATCTCAATACGTTGTTCGTAACAACCGAAGGAGCCTATCTCAAAAAGGATGGTCAAGCAGTGGTTGTATCGATCGAGAAACAGAACCGTTTGCGACTTCCGCTGCACAACCTCGATGGCATTGTTTGTCTTGGCAACATCATGTGCAGTCCGCACTTGATGGGAGCCTGCGCCAAGGCAGGAGTCTCAATTTCATTCCTGACGCCGTACGGAGGTTTTGTCGCCGCGGTCAATGGATACTCGCCCGGCAACGTACTGCTGCGTAGGGAACAGTATCGTCGTGCCGATGACCCGGATTCGACTTTGCATATCGCCAGGCATTTTGTGTCTGCCAAAATTGCCAACAGTCGCAGTGTCCTGCTACGCGCTGCTCGCGATTCGCGAGATTCGGAATCCAAAGCAGTTTTGCAGTCGACTGCAAAACGAATGATGGGCGATATTCGTGCTGCCCGAAGGGCCATGACACTTGACTCACTTCGTGGAACCGAAGGTGAAAGCGCCAATACGTACTTTTCAGTTTTCAATCACATGATGTCAAATCGTGTTACGGGTCTGGAGTTCACGTATCGATCACGACGTCCGCCGCTTGACCGAATCAATGCTCTGCTTTCGTTTCTCTATTCAATGTTGACTCACGATGCGCGTAGTGCCTGCGAAGCAACGGGGCTTGATGCGGCTGTTGGATTTCTTCATCGCGATCGCCCAGGGCGTCCTGGTCTGTCGCTGGATTTGATCGAAGAGTTTCGAGCTTTTCTTGCTGATCGACTTGCGCTCTCTCTGTTGAATCGAAAGCAAATTCAGGAAAAAGACTTTGATGTTACCGAAAGTGGTGCGGTTTTACTCAAGGACAAACCTCGCAAGAATGTACTGGCGGCGTATCAGAAACGGAAACAGGATGTGATCACGCATCCGTTTCTTAATGAGAAGACAACGGTTGGTTTGTTAGTCCATTTGCAGGCAAGATTGTTGGCTCGGTACCTACGGGGTGACATCGACGACTATCCGCCGTTTGTTTGGAGATAATCGATGTATGTGTTGGTTTGTTATGACGTGAGCACGATTGATGCTGAAGGCAAGAAACGACTGCGACAGATTGCGAAGATCTGTTTGAACTACGGGCAGCGTGTGCAGAATTCGGTATTTGAATTGTTGGTCGATCCTGCTCAATGGGCGGAGTGCAAAGCAAAATTGTTGGACGCATACAATCCGAAACAGGACAGCCTCCGTTTCTACTATCTCGGTGCGAATTGGCATCGCCGAGTCGAGCATGCGGGAACGAAGCCGAGCATTGATATTGATGGACCGTTGATTATTTGACGGGCGTAGTTGTCGTTGCGAACGTCAAGCATTGGCAAATTGCTTGACAGGTTCGCGATTCGCGAGATTCCGTTGTTCTTTGACAATTTAACTTTCAAAAGGTGCTGGGATACGTTGAGCCATCCTTAATGTGGCGATGGTTCGCGTATCTCGACCTTCTGGTCGCGTTAAAGCAAAGGCTTACAATGATGGGGTCGCGTCCTTCACGGACGCGTGGATTGAAACTGGAGTGATGCTGAGTTGATAATCAATTTGGGTAAGTCGCGTCCTTCACGGACGCGTGGATTGAAACAGGGAACCGTTTGTGCCGGTCAATGCCTCTCAACGTCGCGTCCTTCACGGACGCGTGGATTGAAACCCGTCTTCGAGCACTTTGGCTGGGAATCGCTTTCCGGTCGCGTCCTTCACGGACGCGTGGATTGAAACAAGCGTGCCAGAGAATGGGC
>CAYUNP010000325.1:0-4685 GCA_964446085.1 uncultured Pirellulaceae bacterium | reverse complement strand
ATTTTTCAATACAAGGCCGCAAGCACTGAGTCGACCGCAGTATTGATCCCTCGCTTACGTGGCTTACGCGTCGGGTTATGAATGTCACTCGGCATACCGATCCTCGTCACTCAATCCAGGCTAACACTTGTTCAGGCTCCGGCTCTACAATGAGCATCTTCAATCTTGTGTCTCGCCTGTAATTTCGGCCAGAGCCTTGTAGGTGTTTTTCGAGTTAGCTTGAAACCGCCGGTTGCTCTGCTGAGTATCACAGGCGTGGAAAAACATTTGCCTGTGACCGAATCGAAGCGAGCATCATGGATCTGGAAATCTCAAACCTCTCGAAAACCTATGCCAACGGTGTTCGAGCCCTCAACGACGTGACTCTGACCATTCGAAAAGGCATGTTCGGGTTGCTGGGGCCCAACGGCGCCGGAAAGTCCACTCTGATGCGGACGATCGCGACTCTTCAGGAAGCTGACGCCGGTACGATACGGCTCGGCGATCTTGATGTTCTCAATGATCAGCCTTCGGTCCGAAAAGTGCTTGGCTACCTCCCGCAGGAATTCGGCGTCTATCCAAAAGTCAGCTCACGCACGATGCTGGACCACATCGCGCTGCTCAAAGGAGTCTCGAAAAAGTCAGAGCGTCGCGAACTGGTGGATGCGATGTTGCATCGGGTCAATTTGCACCAACATCGAAACAAGGCGATCACCGGATTCTCTGGCGGAATGAAGCAGCGGTTTGGGATCGCTCAAGCACTGCTGGGAGATCCCAAGCTGGTGATCGTCGACGAACCGACAGCCGGCCTGGATCCTGGCGAGCGAAATCGATTTTACAATTTGCTGTCGGAGATTGGCGAAAATGTCATCGTGATCCTTTCGACACACATTGTTCAGGATGTGAAAGAGCTATGCACCCAGATGGCGATCATTCACGAAGGTGAACTCCGATTCGCAGGTTCGCCAGAGGATGCCGAGAATGAACTGGCTGGAAAAGTCTGGCAGAAGTCGCTTGGTAAATCTGAGCTACAGGCAGTCAACGAAAAGTACCAGGTGCTTTCATCAAAGCTGGTTGCTGGCCGACCATTGGTTCACATCTTTAGTGAACAGAATCCCGAAGATGGATTTGAGCCAATCGCTCCTGATCTGGAAGACGTCTTCTTTTCCAGCGTCAATTTGAATCTGGCAAGCAGCTGATGCTTTCCGTCTGCCGTGTCTGATTTCCAATTCCTGTCTCTTCCAACGATGATGCCAATCGTCGAACAACATGTTTAAAACATTTTTCGGATTCGAACTTCGCTACTGGCTCCGCGGAGTCATGGTCTATCTGTTCCTGACTCTGGTTGTGGCCATGGTGGTCGGAGCCATGTCGACCGACAACATCATCCTCGGAAGCGTTCTCGAAAATACGAACCGGAATGCGCCCTTCAACGTGCAATCGTTCTACGGCATTCTTGCGATTTTGACCTGTTTGACGACCACCGCGTTTGTGAATGATGCTGCCTCGCGGGATTTCGCCTACAAGAGCAGTCAGCTGATCTTCACCAAACCGATCAACAAGTTCTCATTCCTGATGGGTCGGTTCTGGGGTGCTGTTGCGATCGCGATCATTCCGATGCTTGGAGTCTCGATTGGGATTCTGGTGTCGCCGTATTTGCCGTGGAATGATGCGGATCGGTTTGGGCCGGTTGTTTGGTCCGCCCACTTTTGGGGCATCGCCCTGTTTGCAATTCCCAACACGATCTTTGTCGCAGGATTCATTTTTGGGATCGCAGTTTGGCTGCGCAGCACCTTTGCATCCTTCATCGGCATCATTGGTTTGCTGATGTTTGTCGGCATCGCCAACAGCATTGTTGGGAATCTGGACAACGAGTTCATTGCGCAACTGCTGGATCCATTTGGACAGAATGCATTTCAAACCCAGACGAAGTACTGGACCGTTGATGACAGGAATTCCATGACGCTGACCCTGTTTTCACCGATGATGCTGCTCAATCGGGCTGTTTGGATGTTCGTTGGCCTGGGAATTTTGGCCGTTACCTGTTTCCGATTTTCGTTCGCCGAACGCCGGACCAAAGCCAGCAAGCCCAAGCTGAGTCTCGGTGAATCAACAGGCGATGTTGTGCTTCCAAAAGTCAACTTTGCGTATGGGTTGAGTACGCAGTTGGCACAATTGTGGAGTCAATTCAAAGTTGATTTCTTCAGTACCATCAAGAGTCCTGTTTTCCTTGTGGTGGTCTTCGCAGGAGTGATCGACACTTTCATGTCGTTACGAACGGTCGCGACAGAGGGCTTCGGGCTGAGTTCCCTGCCCGTAACGTATTCGATGATCGATGTGATTCGTGCCGGGCTCTATCTGTATTTGTTGGTCGTGATCGTTTTCTACACGGGCGTGTTGGTCTGGAAAGAACGCGAGTCCAAACTTGATGAGATCTACGATGCGTTGCCGCATTCGACATGGATTAGCTACACGGCGAAACTGTTGGTCGTGCTCTGCATTATCCTGGTCGTTCTGTTTGCCGATACGGTAATGGCCGTCACGAACCAGGCGATGGCCGGGTATCAGCGGTTTCAGTTCGACCTGTATTTCACCGAACTGTTTCTGGTTACGTTTTCGGTGATGGCGTGCTTTACCGTGTTGGCCATTTTCCTGCACGTTGTTTCGCCGAACAAATATGTTGGCTACATCCTGTTTGTCGTCATTGCGATCGCCAACTTTTTTGTTTGGGGCGTCATCGACGTACGCTCCAATTTGCTTCAGTTTGCAGCCTACCCTGGCTACACGTATTCCGATCTGACACGATTTGCTCCCTATGCGTCAGGCCTGTCTTGGTTCGCCACGTACTGGTTGCTGTTTTGTGGGATCCTGTCGTGTCTTGCAGTGATGCTTTGGCAGCGTGGTCGCGAGCGTGGATTTTTCAGCCGAATCAAAATCGGCAAGAGACGATTTACAGGAAGCTTGCGTCTGGCAACGTTGGCAACCATGTTCGCCTGGTTGGGTGTTGGAGGCTGGGTTTTCTACAACACTCAAGTCCTCAATACGTACGAGTCGGAAAAACAGGCGAATAAACTGCGCTCAAAGTACGAAATCGACTTCAGCGACTTGCAGAATTTGCCACAACCACGCGTCACGAAGATTCGACACGACATCGAAATCTATCCCAAAAAGCGCGGGCTGGTTTTCAAGGGCGATCAAACGATCGTCAATCAAACCGACCAGCCAATCGAGAAGCTTGTTCTCAATCTGGCGGACAAGTACAAAACGGAACTGGAGATCGAGAATGCGACGCTCGACAAGGAAGTCAAAGATCTGAATCTGAAAATCTACAGGTTTTCTCCACCGATGGCTCCGGGCGCCGAAGCCAATATGAAGTACACCGTCTCCTGGGCTGCCAAAGGATTTGAGAACTCGGTTTCGAGAGTATCACTGGTTCAGAATGGAACTTTCTTTAACAACAGCATTGCTCCTGCGATTGGTTACCAGCCATCTTTGGAGCTTACCAACGCCAACGATCGCAAAAAGTTTGGATTGGGTGAGCCCGAGTTAATGCCTCCGCTCGATCCGGAGAACCTCGAAGCCCGTTCCAATACCTATATCAGTAACAGCAGCGACTGGGTTGATGTCGAAACGTTCATCAGTACGTCGGATGATCAGATCGCAATCGCGCCCGGTTCGTTGGTCAAAAAATGGCAAAAGGATGGTCGTCGACATTTCCACTACAAAGTGGATCATCCATCGCTGAATTTCTACTCGTTCGTTTCGGCGGACTATCAGGTCGAATCGCGGGAGTGGAACGGGGTCGACATCGAAGTCTACTACCATTCCGAACATCTCTGGAATGTCCAGAACATGTTGATTTCGATCCGCGACTCCCTGGAATATTACAGCGAGAATTTTGGGCCCTACAAACACAAGCAGGCCAGGATCATCGAGTTTCCCCGAACGTCATCGTTTGCTCAGGCGTTTCCAGGAACGATGCCCTACAGCGAAGGCATTGGGTTCATCGCGGACATCAAGGAGAAAGATGATATCGATATGGTGTTCTACGTTGTCGCTCATGAGATGGCTCATCAGTGGTGGGCTCATCAGGTCATCGGAGCGAACATGCGGGGGGCGACGTTGCTTTCGGAAACACTGGCTCAGTATTCATCGTTGATGGTGATGGAGAAACGATTCGGTCGCGACATCATGCGAAAGTTTCTGCAGTACGAGATGAATAACTATCTGCGTTCACGCGGCCGGGAGCTGTTGAAAGAAATGCCACTGACGAAAGTCGGAGGCAATCAGGGCTACGTTCACTATCGAAAAGGTAGCGTCGTGATGTACCAGCTGAAAGAAATGATTGGCGAAGCGAAAGTGAATCTTGCTCTCAAATCGCTGGTCGACAAATTCGCCTATCAGGAAACCGGACCTTACCCAACGTCGCTGGATTTGGTGGACGCACTACGGGAGCAAACACCCACCGACTTGCACTACCTGCTGGTTGACCTGTTCGAAGACATTACACTTTTCGAAAATCGCACAGAAGATGCGAGCTACAGGAAGTTGGAAAACGGCAAGTATGAAGTTTCGTTTGTTGCCAATTGTGAAAAATTCAAAGCGGACGAAAAGGGCAAGCAATCGGAAACTCCGATTCATGACTGGATTGAAATCGGAGCTTTTGGCGAGCCTGAATCCGGATCCAGGTTCGGCAAAACATTGCA
>CAYUNP010000324.1:0-4698 GCA_964446085.1 uncultured Pirellulaceae bacterium | reverse complement strand
GACCTCAACGAAGAGAACCCGCTGCTGCTGCGAAGCCAAACCAGTACGGTTCAGACCCGCTACAAAATCGTTTTTTGGATCTGTAATGGCTCACCGTCAGTTCACGTGATTCGTACGGTTAAATCAGTTTTCTTTTCGGCTCAGGCCACACCGTCCACTTTGCGAATGAAACCGTTGACACCAATGCAATGCCGTCCCGTTTATTTGGTTTTGCCACTGCATGCCGCGAACGTTGTCGGCGGAAAGTTGCCAGTTTTTTAATGATCTGTAGATTTGGAAAGTTGCGGATCTTCGCAACAGTTGCACGATCGCTGTGTTTATAATCGAATCAGGACACAACCATGTGATGAGGCATTTCAAGATGGCGACGGCGACTTCCAGAAAGACCAATCCGAAGACAGAAAAGACAGTCAAATTCATCAAGAAGATTCGCGAACGGGTGGCGACAGTGGTCGTTGGCCAGGATGTCGTTGTTGAGCGAACTCTGATCGCACTGTTCACCGGTGGCCACTTGCTGTTGCAAGGCGTGCCTGGCCTGGCAAAGACGCTGCTGGTCTCTGTCTTGTCCAAAACCGTTGAATTGGACTTCGCGAGAATTCAGTTCACGATCGACTTGCTGCCCTCAGACATTCTCGGCTCGGAGATTCTGGATCAGCGAACCAACGAATTCAAAATTCTCAAGGGACCTGTCTTTACAAACCTTCTGTTGGCAGACGAAATCAATCGAGCGGCTCCAAAAGTGCAGGGGGCTTTACTCGAAGCCATGCAGGAACGAAAAGTAACCATCGGCAATGAGACCTTTGGTTTGCCGGCTCCTTTCCTGGTGATTGCGACGCAAAACCCGATCGAACAAAGCGGCACCTTCGAATTGCCCGAAGCCCAGCTTGACCGATTCATGCTCTGTCACCGCCTGAACTATCCAACTCCTGACGAAGAGAAAGAAGTTCTGCGGCGAAACGCATCGTTGGGGATCACCAAACATGACAAGGGAGCCGTTGCCAAAACAGAATTCGATATCCTCGACAAGAAGCCAGTCGGAACGCCACAGGATTTGATCGATGCGATGCAGGCCGTTCAGGATGTTCATATTAGCGATGTGTTTATCGATCACGTTGTTGAGCTTGTGAATCGAACGCGAATCCATCCGGCGCTGGAAGTGGGCTGTTCTCCACGTGCGGGAATTGCCTTGCTCAAATCATCGCGTGCCAGAGCATTGATCAATGGCCGGGACTATGTGATTCCCGAAGACATGTACTCACTCGCGGGCGATGTCATCCTGCACCGCATTCGGCTCAACTATGAGGCACTCGCTGATGGGCTGACCGGTGAGTCCGTTTTACAGGACATCATGAATGAAATGGGACTGACGGCTTCCACCGTTAGTTAACTCCCGTTCCAACCCCCAATCACAAATGGCCTCAAGGACCTTCCAACTCGACAACATCGAAACGCTGGACTCGCGTCAGTTTGCGATCGCGGTTCGTCGTCTTGCCGATAGCCTGAGTTACGGCACCGACGCCTCGCCATTTCTTGGCAGCGGAACGGACTATGTCCAGTCGAGGCTGTACCAGCCAGGTGATTCTGTGCGTGCGATCGACTGGCGAATCACGGCTCGAACCAACAAATACCACGTCAAGGAATTCGAAACGCCAAAACGGATGCCCTGTTACTTGCTGGTTGATACTTCCGCGTCGATGACGATCAGTTCAACGGGCTGGAGCAAGTACGCTGTCGCGGTGCACATTGCTGGTGGCCTGGCGTTTGCCTGTCTTGACCGCATCAGCCCGGTAGCGGTTGTGTCCGTTGGTGAAACAGAGCTTCGCTACAACCCAAGCCTGTCTCGGGACAAGATCCTGCAATGGCTGCACAAGTTGCGGACTTATCGAATCGACGAGCAAACCTGTTTGCAGGAGCGGCTTCGACAACTTGGGCCGCTGTTAATTAACAAGTCACTGATCATCGTGATTTCTGACTTGCATCAACCCGAAGCAATTGGGCCGCTGAAACGACTGGGACAGCAACACGATGTGGTTGCCATTCAGATGATTGATCCGGCCGAACGATCGATGCGAGGTGCCGGTTTCGTTCGGGGCCGAGAAGCGGAAACGGGACGGACGATGACCACTCGGGGGCGACGCATGGGAATTCACCAGGAAGAACTGGCTCAGGAGTTGAAGCGTGGACGTGTTGACCACCTGACGGTTCCCACAGACGAACCTTTCGCCTATCGATTGCGGCACTTTTTCAAGTCACGTGGTTTGCTCGGAAGAGGAGCACGATAATGGCGACTCTCGTTCCAGTTCGAATCCTGTTGTTTGTTGTGGCATCGTTTTTGGCACAAGGCGAAGCAGGTGAAGCTCCAACTAAACCACTGGCTTCAGCAACCGTTGGTGCTCCACGCGTTCTCAAAGACATCATCTTGCCCGGAAGTAAACTGGTCGCCAAACCGCTCGCTGGCGACCCGGAGATGATCGTGCAAATCGTTGATGCGATTAAGCATGGTGATTCGTATCGATACACGATTCGTTTTTCAGGCCTGGAACCCGGGCCACATGATTTGGCTGATTGGCTGGTGCGGGCCGATGGCGGCGAATCCGGTGAAGTTCCGCCGATTCCTGTTGAGATCGAAACATTGCTGCCGGCAGGTCAGGTGACTCCAAACCAGTTACCTGAGGGCTGGATTCCAAATATGGGCGGCTATCAAGTTTTGATGTCGATTGCCGCTGGATTGTGGGGACTGGTCTTGCTTGTGTTGATTTTTGGAGGGCGTGGCAAGAAAGCAAAAGTAAAAACTGCCGCACCGCCACCGCAAACGCTTGCCGACTTGCTCAAAGAGCGACTCGAAGCAGCCTTTGAAAATAAAGTTGCTCCACAGCAGTATGCCGAACTCGAAAGGATGCTGTTTTCAATGTGGCGAAAGCGACTGGGATACGAGTCGATGCCACTTGAGCAAGCAATGACAAAGATCAAGGCCAACGAACAGGCTGGCCCATTGATGCTTCAACTGGAAAACTGGATGCATCGTCCCGACGCCGACAATCAGGATGTGGATCTTTCCAAATTACTGGAACCCTATCGCAACCTGTCCGTCACTGAACTGGAGGCCGCTCAGTGAGTTTTAGCGACTGGCGAATTTTGTTGCTCCTGTTCATTCCGGCGTCGCTGCTGACTTGGATCTGGTTGCGGGATCGGCTTCCGTCATTGGGGTTGGGAAGTAATCGACGCGTCGCTCTACCGCAGGACTTTGGCATCTCGAAATCCGGGCACTGGTGGGATTTTTTCATTCGCTGCTTCCTCAGTGCAATGCCTTTGATGATGGCGATGGCGATCATCCTGCTCGCCGGACCACGGCACTTGAGCGTCCCCAAAGCTGAACGGGAACTGACTAACATTGAATTCTGCCTCGACCTTAGCGGAAGCATGACGGGTAAGTTTGGTACTGGCACGCGATACGATGCGGCCATGGAGTCCATTAACGGATTCGTCGATCAGCGGCCTGGCGATGCGTTTGGAATGACTGTCTTTGGCACAAAGGCCCAGCACTGGATTCCACTCACGACCGACCCCTCCGCATTTCGCTGTGCGGTTCCGTTTCTCAATCCACGAAAGCTTCCTCCTGGTTACGGCGGCGGTACGATGATTGGTCTTGGTTTGAAAAAGTGCCAGGAAGTTTTGGTTACGCGGGAGAAAGGTGACCGGATGATCATTCTGGTTTCCGACGGAGTCAGCGCTGACCTTGGCGACGGAATCGAAGAAGAGATCGGCAAGTCTCTTCGTGAAGACAACATTGTTGTTTACTCGATCCATATCGGTGACGGCGAGACACCGCCGGAAGTTTCCACCATCACCAACATTGCCAATGGCAAATCATTCAGTCCTCAGGACGTTCAATCATTGCAGGGCGTTTTCAACCGGATCGACAAAATGGAAGTCGCCGAGATGAAACAGACTTATGCAGAAATCCTGGACTGGTTCAGTCCGTTTTCGATTGCCGGCATCAGCTTTGCTGGCCTGGCGTTGTGCTCCTTGATCACGTTCAGGTACACGCCATGGTAGAGATCCTTCCTGAACTGATTTGCGTTGCCGTGGCGCTGGTTGCGGTGCTGGCCGAAGTATGGCACCTCAAACGCATTGGACGAATCAAACGACTGGCGTTTGGGCCTTCTACCCGACCGGCAGTCTGGACCTGGATGGCTCCACTGTTTCGAGTAGCTGGCATTTCGTTGGCCTGTTGGGGATTCCTCTCTCTGTGGCTGGTTGTTGAAGCTCGCGTTCACAAATCAGGCTTGATGGATGAGAGTGACTACAAACATCTGGTTCTGGTCGTAGACGTTTCGCCAAGCATGCAAGTCGAGGACGCTGGTCCCGAAGGCAAGCGAACGCGTCGACAGCGAGCGTCGGATCTTGTTGAGTCGCTGTTCAATCGAATTCCGATGCGTCAGTTCAAGGTTACTTTTATCGCCGTTTATTCAGGCGCCAAGCCATTGGTGGAAGATTCGAAAGATCATGAGGTCGTGCGATACATCCTGGAAAAGATGCCGATGTGGCACGCTTTCAAGTCCGGCAAGACGGATCTCATGTCCGGCATTCGCCTGGCCGCAAAAATGGCCAAGCCCTGGAATCCGAAAAGCGCACACGTGATCGTGTTGACCGATGGAGACACCGTCCCTGCGACGGGCATGCCAAAAATGCCGGCTT
>CAYUNP010000323.1:0-4701 GCA_964446085.1 uncultured Pirellulaceae bacterium | reverse complement strand
GAAGAAAGATGGGCTCAAAAAATCTGAAAATTCAGATCAGTCCGAAACCTAGCGTCTGCCCGGCGCCCGGATGATTTTTGAGATCTCTCCATGGTCCAGCCAGGCAAGTTTGCACTTCATGCAAGTATCCAGCACGATGTTGCCTGGACCGCAGTAGTGATGAGCTTCCATTTTGCCAAAGCAGGCAGGGCACATGCCGCGCACATCAAGTTCACTGAAGTTAGCCAGGACGGGCTTGTCTTCTGGTCCAGCGTAAGATGATCTGCGGCACTGAATAACGGCTCCGAGTGATTCAGAATCGGTGATAAAGCCGCGGCAAGTGGGACAGTAGCAAACTTCTGTTCCGTCCAGCTTGCCGACTTCGAGATCGACCTCGCATCGAGGGCAGGAAAACGGAGTAACTCGCTGCTGCGGCGAAATTCGGTCTTCGGATTCCTCTATGCTTGTCGGAAACCAGTAGCTCTTGCAACTCTTGCAGGTGGCGTGACGATAGCCTTTGCCAACCGAGAGAGGTCCACCGCAAGCACAGTTCGCCGGCACCGCCTGGGAGAAATGTTGGACGCTAGTTTCCATTGCTAGGTAATGCGAGATTAACGCTATTGGTGATGGAAGCGGAAGTGGCGTTGCCCAAGGAGGTAATTGCAGTGATACAAACTGCAATTATCAAAGCCATCATGATTGCATATTCGACAGCAGTTGGTCCGCTTTCGTCACGCAAAAAATTTGCGATCTTACGTTTTATAGATTGGTTCATGAGGATGGAGTTGGTTGAAGAATTCCAATTTAAGTTTAAACACTTCTGCACCTGTTCCTGTTACTCACTGAATCGTGGCTAAACGCAATCGTTTTTGGATGTACGTTCGACTCGGGTAACGCAACGAAGGCCGTCGTGTTGGTAAACCATATGTTTTTCTGAGCGACAAGTGAAAGAGATCACGATAAATTTCACTTCAACCGTGCGACCATATTCGTTTATTGGTGACTTTGTCGGTTGTACCGGTTGTCGGCTTTATACGGACGTGCGGAATTCAACAGACATCTCAACTGCCCAGCCAACAGAGACGCACTATTCCCCAACCGGAGTCACACCAAAAATGGTGCCGCGGGGAATCAAGCCCGAGATATCGATGGCTTGTGCGAGATTGTGAGCCCCCACGTTGCCAGCTCGATCGACCGCTTCGAGACGGAGAAAGATTCGACGTGGCACATTTCGTTCGGGCTTCCACAGCAAGCGACCATCGTTGCGCAAGTTTTCCTCAATCGTTGTCCACGGTCCATCAGGGCCGGTGGTCCACAGAATTCGATTCGGCCTGAGAGCGAGATTGGAATCCGAAACCGCGTAGTTCACGATCAACTGACCAGCTTCGCTGCCACGCCCGTAGGGTACAGAAGTAATCTTCACCAGCGGTGCTGTTACATCAACCTGCACCCACATGTCGGCTTCTTCGCCTCGCACCGGACCTCGACCTGCCAGTCCGTCTTTGGAGCGAACCACAATGCGGAACCCATAAATCCCTTCTTCGGTGACTTCCACGGGAAACGGGCTGACGTTATCGGGATCCTGCCCCCAAAGCTTCCAGGTTTGGCCGCGATCACGTGTCATCCAAAGGTCAATCTGACCTACCCCAGAAGGGTCGATTGAGTTGATGTCGTAATTTAATTGAAACCGTTTGGTGCTGATAATCTGTGTATTGGCAGCGTCAGGCATGGCTGATTGTATTGGCTGACGATTGGGCGAATCCAGAACGGACTCTGGTTGCTGTTTGCGAAACCCGGCATTGGAAACATTGGGACGCTGGGTGAACGAGTCCTGATTCGGACGTCCGATCGGAACAAGTTCACGTTTCGCGTTCGGAGCCAAAGCAACTTGCGGGTTTACTTTTGGTGATGTTGGTCCATTCCACTGATTGTCTGGCCAGGAAGTTGTGGATTCGCTAATGAAGTTTTTTCCGCTGCGAATGGTGGTCGCCGGATTGGACTCAATCGAATCAGTGATTCGGGGTGGCAACGAATTTCGTGCCGGAGGAAGTTCAGGTGCTGGCGAGATCGTGGAACCAGAATACGCTCGCTCCGTCGTTTCCTGACTTTCGACGTCGCTCTCCCATGGCACCGATAATCCAGAATTTACAATTGGCTCTGGAGGAGCAAATTCACCCGGTAAATTCCAGCCTGGAGGAACTGGCGGCGCGACAACCTCAACGCCTGCAGGCAGCTGGCGCGAAGCAAGTCGTTCCGCAGGTCGCCCTGCCCTTTGGTGGCTGGACGTTTCATTGATTCGCCATCGATTTTCAGGAGATGATGCGACTTGCGGTTGCTCGCGGACAGGATTTCTCTGAGGGCTGGTGATCGGTTTGAGTTTTGGTTGCCACGCCGCAGCGGCCGAAGAAGTGTCATTGCCTTCGGACACGTGGATCGGATTGGATTGTGCCAGACCATTGGGCCCGGTTTGCTGTCGAGCCTTGCCAAGCGTTGAGCCAGAGGTGCTTTTTCGCCACGCCGTTCGTTGAACCGCGACAAACCGATTTACCGAAGTACTGTTGCCTGCAAAGTCTGCGATCTGCATCCGAACTTCAAGTCGTTGGTCAGAAGTATCCGGCCACCAGGCAAGCTGGTCAGCCCAGTTTGCTCCCTGGACTTTTCGCTGCAACTGGACAGGAACCGTTTGCCATGATTCATCTGAACTTTCACTGGAAAGGTCTCCGTTGGCAGATCGATACTGAATTTTGAAGGTGTTGATGTTCAAGCCGGAATCGCTTGCTTGCCAGCGACAACCGACTCTTCCCGCAGCATCTGACTGGATCTGAAATTCCAGTTTTGGCTTTTCTGAATCGACGACGATCTTCAATTCGGCGCGAGCGTCACCATCGGGCACCAGTCGCCGGTCGCGATCAAGCGTCTTTATCGCGAACCAGTACTCTCCATCTCCGTCGGCCTCAAAGGGAAACTCGCGAGCGGAAGTTGGCTGTCGGGAATGAAACGTCCACGATTGGCCCCGGTCTCGCGAAATATAAAGCTGGACTTCGATAAACTGCCCACTGTCGTTGGCGACTTTGAATGGGATTCCAAAACCGTCCAGATTCGTTGAAAGAACTTTGACCGTACGCTGAAGCGGCTCGAATGTGTTTTCCTGTGCAACTCCGCCTGCAGTATCCAGGCATTGGGCGATAGCGACCAGCGCCAGAATCCAACAACCTTTCCACAGCTTGAAACGGCTGAGGTGAGATCGAAAATTTGAGTTCAATGGAGCCATGGTCGCGAAAACCAAACGAAAAATGCAGTCGTACACTCTCGGTCATCGGGTTATTGCGTTTTGCGGTCCATCGATCATTGCTATCGCTTGAATTTGGCAGTTGCCGGGACAGGCAGGTGTTGCCGGATTAATCGAAGTAGCTAAACCCAACCGACGGTTTGGGATATAATGAATCGTGGAACGTTTTAAGTACTGTAGAAAGAGAGTTATTGGCTAATGGAGAGTCTGAAGGGCTGGTGGGACGGCGTGATGGGGATTCCAGGTGCGACCTGGATTATCTATCCGAGTCTCCTGATTATTCTGATCCTGATTGCGTACTACGTATTGATTGCGTTTCGCAATCTGGCAATTGGTGGATCGAATGCAGCGGATGATCATCTTGGAACGTTTCGCAAGATGCGCGATGAAGGAATGCTGGACTCTGAAGAGTACAAAAAACTGGCTGGACTGGTGCCATTGCCAGAAACGACTCCAAAGGATTCTCCGGACAAGGAATCAGGTTCTGAAGCGTTGACGGAAGCGGCCAAAGATGCCATCCGCAAAGCTGCTCTCAAGCGATCAGGGGAAAACGAGCAAGAAATTCAGGAAACCGATTTTGAAGTAGACGAGGATCAATCCACAGAATCGTAAAACTAACTGAACCGGAGAGGTGTAAGCCACGTAAAGCGGTTGAATTTATACCGAAGGGACAGATCGTCAGGATTGTTGACTGTCTGTTTTGCGGAAGATTCGGCTTGTGAAAGTAACGACAGGCTATTTTTGCAGGATGAAGAAGTGCCAGCAGAAATGCTGACAATAAATCTCACGGCTCGAAGGTTTGCGGGCAAGGAAGCACCGTCACTTGCTGATCAGTTTCAGCAATTGATGTTCGAGCAGACAACTGGATTAACAACGGTTGGTTTGTAAAAAGACCAAGGAGTGAAAATGCCCGCTGATAATGGCACCGGTAGCCGCCGAAGTGGCACTACCAAGAAAAACGCGCACTGTTCCTTTTGCAGGAAAAACTATCGCGACGTGGGGCCTCTCGTTGAGGGACCTGGCGACGTGTATATCTGCGGCGAATGTATTGAACTGTGCCAGAGTATTCTGGAACAGGAACAACGTCGTCGCACTCCTGGCAAACAGCTCTTCAACAGGATTCTGACACCGCGTGAAGTCGTCGAGCGTATGGATGAGTACGTCATTGGCCAACCTGCTGCAAAGAAGGTTCTGGCTGTTGCCGTTCACAACCATTACAAGCGTCTGTCTCTTGACTGGGAAGGCGGAGACGTTGAGATCGACAAGTCCAACATCATGCTGGTCGGGCCTACGGGCTCGGGCAAAACGTTGTTGGCTCGAACACTTGCTCGTACCCTCAATGTTCCATTCGCCATTGGTGATGCGACAACGCTTACTGAAGCCGGCTATGTCGGTGAAGACGTTGAAAACCTGCTACTGAAGTTGCTACATGC
>CAYUNP010000322.1:0-4708 GCA_964446085.1 uncultured Pirellulaceae bacterium | reverse complement strand
GCTTCGCTTGCGTCTTGCGAGCAAGCCAAAAACGCCCATGAGCAGCAATCCTGCTCCGGAAGGTTCCGGAACCGCTCGCTGTCCAAATTGAATGTTGGCGATGCCGATATTGTCCGAGCCTCCGCCAAGCCCAGTCAGATCGATGTCGATCGTGAGCGAGCTTCCAAAGACGCCGCCGGTGGAAAAAGAGCTTCGCGTGCTGCCGCTGATCGTTTGCGCACCTGCCGCCGACCAAACCGAAGCTCCACTTTCGTTTACGATCTGCACCCCGGGAATCACCTGATCGCTACCAAAGGCAGCCAGGTCAAATCCAATAATGCCAACCTCGAAACCCGGATCAGCAACCAGTTCGACGCCAAATCCGTCCGAGAAGTCCAGGTCGTCAAAAAGGACAAACGGCAAATTGCCGTAGCCAGTGGTCCAAATGCGAGGCTCGCCGGAGTCGGAGCCGACGTAGTTGACTTCGACGTTGGGCGTTAGCCCCAATCCGGTTCCAGGAATGATGTCGTAGACATGGCCATTGCTATCTGGAGACGCAACGACACGATCGCCGTATGCAGGATCAAATGCACTACCGTCAAATGCGCCGCTTTGGTCAAAAGTCAGCACAACGTCCGCGTTGACCGAGGAAGCAAACAGGCAAATCACTACCGGAATGCAAATCACTTTTAAAATTCGTTTCATGGTTATCCCAACCGTCTCAAGGAGAAGAAATGTTCTGTCACTATCTGGAAGCTGTTCCTTGCCGCTTTCCGCCGCCGAACGCCAGAAATCTCCAGAGTTTTTCAATATTCAGGTTTCGTCCACCCATGCTCGAGACCACGGCGGCGGAGTTCGACAGAACCGGACGTGAAGGCGCGCATCCCATTTTGAACCTGCGGAAGTTCATGAAAACCGCCATTTCGTTTGACAGGTTTCCGCATTGCGATGAAACTGATCCTTCGCGGCACTTTACTGTTCAGCGGCAGTCGGATGGACGAAGAGCAAACACCTAAAATCGACATTGTTTCCATGAGCCAACTGGTTGATGCGGCTCGGGAAGGCGACGCTGCGGCTCACAGTGAAATCTGTCGTCAGGTTCAGGGACAGCTGAATCGGATGGCAGACCAGCAGCTTGACGCGGGCCTGCGGCGAAAGCTGAATCCGTCCGACATCGTGCAAGCCACGCTAACCCGAATGGTCCAGGGTTTCAGTGACTTTCGTGGTTCCACCAGCGCGGAATTTTACGGATGGCTGAACTCCATTTTGAAGAATGAAGTCCACTCAACGCGAAGGGACTTGCAACGTCAGCGGCGAGACATCCGCCGGGAAATCGAGCAGCGCTCTGATATCCATGCCGGAATTTCAATCCGCAGCGAAGCGACCCCGGAAAAACTGTTGCAACAACAGGAAAAGCTGGCCAGGTTCGAAGCCGTTATCAAACAACTCTCGCCTGCCCACGCGGAAGTGATTCAACTCCGCAGCATCCAGGAACTTCCTTTTGAGGAAGTCGCCAAGCGGATGGATCGTAGCGTCAATGCAGTATCAAAGCTCTGGAACCGCGCAGTGATCGCGCTTCAGGAAGAGCTTTCAAAACTCGACGACTCAATTTCGCCCTGACTCACTGGCTCGCAATTCTGCCTGTTCCACGATTGCTTTAAACCTGGCATCGTCCCTCAGCGGTTCCCAAGAGCTTTTTCCAAGAAGTGACGTAGAGGGGTAAACTTCGTTTTCGATGCCCAGTTCCAGCCACTGAATCGCGTCGTCTTTGGCACGCTGGTAACTCTCCGGCAGATCAGTTTGGGACTCACGCCAACTTGCCAGAATGATTGACATTAACCGTGCGGATGATCGATAGCGGCGGTGTCCTTCATGCTTGCCCGAGACAAAATTGGTGTCGAAATGTTGGTGAACATGACTGACCGCTTCGTCGAAGCGTCCAAGTTCGGCAAGCGTCTCTGAGCCAGTCCAAAGCGCCTTTGCCAGAGTTGTGTGTTGCTTGTCAAGGAATGTGGAGTTGGAGTCTGTTCGCTCTTTTTCGGAGGCAACGAACTTCCTTATCTCAGCTACAGTGTGCACAAGGCCCTCACGATCACTCATCGCCTGCTGGCATTTCAAAAGATCATCCCAGGCAGTCAGGATATAATCTCGATGATTTTCTCCAGGAGCGTTTTCAAATTCTGCCGCAACTTCAACTGCCTCAAGTGCAGCGGCAAACGCCAGATCATTTCGTTCCAGCTTTAGCAGAAGCTCCGTTTTCTTTCCCAGAGAAGTGAGATACCTGGTTCGACCATAATCGGTTTCCAGTAGTCCCTGTTCGACAAGCTGGTTGAGCTTGTCCAGATTCGCCAGCCCTTCTTCGGGCGAGATAGCCTGGTCGGGCGCGGATTTTTTCATTCTCTGCATCAATGTAATGGTCGAGCTGTATCCGTAGGCAAGCACCTCCCTGGCGTAGTTGTCCGTGGGATACTTTTCGAGGATGGACTCGTACACCTCAATTCCCTCATCAAGCTGTCTTTTTTCATCAGCTCCGGGCTGCGGGGTCCACTGGGCCATGTTCATTTGAAGTAGGCCCATGTTTTTTTGGAGTTCTGTGCTTTCGGGGAATCTTTCAAGACAAGCCTTCATGATTTCGAGCGATTTGAGAGACGTCTGCCAGGCCTCTTGCCGCATGTCCATTCGACTCTGGGTCCGGGCAAGGGTCGCGTAGACGTTCGCAAACGGGCCGGCCAAAACTTTGAATCCATCAGGATCTTCCAGCATGGCTCGTCGATCTTCTACCAGGTCCTGCGCAGCCTCGAGATAGCCCAGCGATTCATCCAGTTCATTGACTCGATACTTGAGCATGCCTCTGCGCGACAACAGGAAGACGCTGACGTAGGTTGACCTTACAGTTTTCAAACAGGGTTTGGCCCGCTCAAAGACTCTCTCAAATTCATCAATTGCAGCAAGTGCCTCTTGAGGATGATCCATCCGGCGGGAGAAAAAGACGTAGTTCAAAAAGATTGACTCGGTTGATCGCCAGGCTTCCTCGCATTCATCCGGTTTCAGTTCCGCAAAATCGAGCTCTTCAAACAGAGCAAGACTGTCGCGAATCATCTCGTAGCTTGCTTCGTACTGCCCAAGGAATCTGTGGATTTTGGCGACACGGGAAAGGCTATCCAGTTGCGACAAAGTGAATTCATCTGCTTCCCGATCATGGACAATGCTTCGTTGCAGGCTCAAGATCTCCATTAGAAGTTTCTTTTGCGACGCGGGAACTTCAGCTGGGCTTCGGAATTTATTGTCGGCAAGCATCAGGTCGATGGCCCGAAACATTGAATTCAAATGAGACGAAGCGCGGTCTGCTTCCTTGACTGCACGGTCGGCTTCCCTGTTGGCGCGAATGGATTCTTTCGTCGCGATGTTCCATTGCCAAAGTGCCGTTCCCAGACCCACCGAAAGGCTAAGCAAAACCATGGCTGTGGTCGCAGTCAGCACCCTGTTTCTGCCAATCCATCGACTGGTGCGTGCCAGCAAACCCAGCGATCGCGCTGAAACCGGACGGTCCTCGACGAAAGCATCGAGGTCTTCGGCTAACTCAAAAGCAGACAGATATCTTTGCTTTGCTTTTTTCTGTAAGCACTTGTCTACGATCGCCGCCAGCTCTTGTGATACTCCTTTGCGGATTCGTGAGGCCGAGGGCGCGGGTTGTTCCTGAATGGCTTTGTATGTTGCAATCACGTTCGATTTACGGAACGGAAGTTCACCGGTCACCATCTTGAACAATATGATGCCAAGCGAATAAATGTCAGTGCCAAAGCCAATATCAGAATCTCCGCCAACCTGCTCAGGGGACATGTACGCCGGGGTGCCCAGAGCCTGACCGGTTTGTGTAAGGCGTTGATCTTCTTCAGATAGATTTCGGGAAAGCCCCAAATCGGTGATTCTGGTTCTCAGTTCAATGGACTGTTGGCTGGACGTTTCACTGTGATCGATCAACACGTTTGCAGGTTTGAGGTCCCGATGGACGACTCCCCTTTCGTGAGCAAAGTGCATCGCGCGGGCCAGTTCAGCCACAATCTTTGCAGCCAACTTTCCGTCTACAAGGCCGCCATTTGATGCTAACCACTGAGCCAAAGTTTCGCCCTCAACCCAACTGTACGCGATGAAGTCCAGCTCACCGATGCCACCAAATTCATACACCGGAACAATTTGCCGATGAGACAACATGGCGGCCAGGCGGGCTTCACGTTCGAAGCGAACCTGGTAGTCCTCGCGCCCCGACACGAGCGGAATCTTCAGTGCAACGTGCCGTTGCAGGTCTTCGTCAACTGCGTGGAATACTTCAGAGAATCCACCACGCCCCGCAGAACTCAGGATGCGATAACGTCCGATCTTCTCAGGTAGCCGTCCTTCCTGCGAGTCTGAAACGGACTTGAGGTCGCGAACTTCGGCCAAAAATTTCAGGGCGCCCGCAACTTCATTCATTGCAATGGCTGCAGGAATTGTATCCGGCTCGTTAACCACATCGCCTAACGCAGTAGACTGTTCAGATTTGATGGGCCCATCGGTGTCCATCGTGTCCATCAATTCGTCGGCACGGATAGGCTTCTTCGCTGGCTCCATTTTTCTTGCTGCCTCGACAGGAAAATTGTGCGATCAGATGCTCGTTGCTTGGGTCGCCCACCAGTATGAAGCCAACAACCCGCGAATCCGCCAAACAAAATCCTGGACGCCGGAAAAATTA
>CAYUNP010000321.1:0-4720 GCA_964446085.1 uncultured Pirellulaceae bacterium | reverse complement strand
ATTGGACCCGTCCCGTTTTCGTCATCGCAACATCTTACAACTGGACACCACCATCAATGACAACATCAGAGGCAAGAGAATGAGGCTTGGCTGAGAGAAGCTTGACCAATTGTACGCCGCGTTTCTAAGGAATTAACGTGCGGTCGCCCCAGGTCGTCAAAGGATCGCCTTTGGGTGGCATCGCCGCTTTTCCATCATGAGATGTGATGACTTCCACCAACAAGCTCTGATCGGGTTCGCTGGGAATGATGGCCGGGTCACCGGAACCGCCGCCTTTCATCAACGACTCAAATCGGTCATCATGAAATCGCCTTCCGAGCGAGCGCCATGATCAATGATGGGGTACCCACAATGCAACGTTGTTGAGGCTTAATTGCCGAAATCAAGTCTGGAAATCCACACTATCGCCAACAAAGAACATACAGACCAATGGTCAAGTCCACCGATTTGCCGCGCGATTCCGAAATGCCCTGGTTCAGCGGAACGACGGCAACACTGTTCGCTTGGGCCATGACTCCCAAGAGTCCTGACGACAGCCGTCACCGTTTCAACGTGGCTGGTTGTTTCCGTTGCCGATAGAGTTTTTCGTCAATCGCCGTCGCCATCTTCTCCGGTGACGTCAACAGATCGGTGCCAATGAATTCGACAAGCTGTTCAATCGTCGCGGCGGATTCGCTGATCAAGTCCGGATAGACGACTTCGATGTACTCAACGTTCTTCGATTTCTTCAACAGTTGAAGTGCTTGAATGCGGTGGGCCAAAAGACCTCGCTCCAATTCGTCCTGCTCCAGGTTCGCTCCTTTGGTTCCCAGCTTCTCAATCATGCTCGACTGGGATGCAGCGACTTCATCCACCGGACGCGTCATGAATACGACTTTGTAATCGTGCTTGGCCGGGAGCGATGATATCAGCATCGAAATGACTTTCACTACATGATCAGGTTCAAGGTCATCCAACATTTCCGGGTTCTTCTTGACCTGTTTGATGGCCTCCCATTCGAAGTACCCGCGGGGGTTGTTTTCATCAGCGACTCGCTCGTTGTCGGTCATCGCCTTGAGTCCGCCGGCGGTCAGCATTTGCATCATCAATGATGTTCCAGAACGTGGAAGCCCCGAAACCAGCAAAATCGTCTTTCCAGATTTCTCATTGTCTGAATCGGATCCGCGCGGTCGTTCCTTGAACAGTCGCTCCTGTCTCGCGGCTTCATTTTCAAATTCCGGAATATCGAAAAGCGTCTCGGTGCGATCCGGCGACTCGGTTTTCTTTTGAGTTTGTGTCGTTGCCAGCAACAACGCCTGGTCCGTGTGAAGCTGCGCCAGTCGAGAATCGTGCTTGTACGCCCCATAGATTCTTGCCAGCCAGCGGTGAGCGTTTCGCATGGTTGGAGAAAACTTGAGCGCGTTGTTAAAGGCCAAAATTGATTTGTCAAAATCTTTCAGTCTGGCCATCGCGACACCCAGATGGAAGTGCGACATCGGCAATCGGTGCAACAGCATCACGGAATCGAGTGCGGCGTCGGCGGCTTCTTCGTTGCGGCCAGTCCGCAGGTAAACCGAAGCCAGCACCTGTAGCGCTCTGGCGTTTTCGGGGTGAAGTTTCAGCGCTGCCAGGCAGGATTTCTCTGCTGCTTCCCAATGCCTCTTTTTGCAAAACTGTTTTGCGATTTGCAAATGAACGCTCGGATCACGTGGTGTCAATTTTACAGCACGCGACAGAGACTCAAGCGACTCCTGATGTTCACCCAGGCTCGCCTTGATTCTGGAATGGAGCACGATCACCTGCGGCAGATTTGTCGTTTGCATATCAAATGCTGTCTCCAGCAAACGGAGGGACTGCTTCAGATATCCAGCATGGAAATAGCCGTCTGCCAAATGAATGATGAACCGCGTTTCCCACGGAGCAAGCCGCACAATCTCTTCCAGAACTGGCAGGGCTTCATCGTATTTTGATTGCCACATCAAGTTGCGAGCGAGGTTGTACTTAAGTTCGACTCCAGCACCGAAGACCTGCTTTTCGATATCGTCTCCCTGGTCTTCGATGTATCCCAGTGCGATGAACTGATCCATCAAATCATTGGATTCTTCGACATCCATTTCTTCTTCGCCGACATTGAATCCGTGATCACCGTCGCCATCGACTTCGTCCCAGCTTGGGATGGTCTTGATTTCAGGCGGAGTCTCGAAGGCATCCATGATGGGGCGGCCATCCATGTCATCGCCAATCGGAAGACCGTACATGTTCAGGATGGTTGGCCCGATGTCGATCAGGCTGGCGCCATAAATCCGCTCATCTTTCTTGATGCCTTCGCCTTTCATCACCACCATTCCATATTGTCGGTGCCAGATGGCAGGGCCAGCCGGTTCTCGCGGAATGCCCAGGGGCCGGAATTTTCCAGACTGGAATCCGTGGTCGGAGCAAAGGATAACTGTGGTGTCTTCTCCAGCGAGCTTTAACAAAGTATCGAGCATCATGTCATGGAACCGATAGGCTCCCTTCATGACGTCTTTGTACATTTCGAAATCCGCGTCAGATACGTTCGGCATCTGCGGCGGATGGTAGTTCATGAACGCGTGGGCGAAGTGATCAATGCCCGTGTAGTAGATGGCCATGAATTCCCAGGGCTCCGTTTCCATCATCGCCGTCGCGATCGAATGAGTCGTCGCGGTTTCACCAAGGAGTCTTGCCAGTGTTTCCAGTCGTGGATCGTTTTCCTGATCAATTTTTGCAGCGTCAGGAATGAAAGGCAGAATGTGTTTTTCGGTCAATTCGTGTCCGAAGATCTTGAATTTGGCGAACGCCTGTTCTTTTTCTGCAGGATGAATGGTGCCCGGCGAAATTTGCCAGCCTTTTTGTGGATGGAATTTGACGCCATTAAACAGATTGGAAACGACGCTGCCTTTGATTTTTTCTGCCGGATGACTGGCCCACCAGTTCACGATGTTGGAGCGGATTCCATTTTGTGAAAAGATGTTCCAAAGGGCCTTCGTCTGTCGCGAGCCACTGGAGTACGGACGAACAGCTTTCCCGTTTTTGGTGGGTTCGACAAAGCCATGAATGCCGTGTTTGTGAGCGTGCTTCCCGGTCGCAACGGAGTTCCAAAGCATTGGCGAAAGGACCGGCTGGAGCGTCGCCAGGTTCCCCATGACGCCTTCATTGATCAGGCCGTCGAGTGTGGGCAAGAGTCCTTCTTCGATGAGCGGATTGATGTGTTCCCAGTCCGCCCCATCCCAGCCAATGAGCAATACTTTTTTCTTCTTCACTTCTTCTTCCTGACGTTGCAAAAAAAAAGCCACCTTGGAAGCAAGATGGCTGGTTGAATTGGCGATTGCCAAATTACAGACTCTCGAAGAGTTCCGCGACGCGCTGCCTGGTGGTCCGTCAAAGCTGACTCGACCAGTTGAATGGGGTGACACGCCTCTCGCTCGTATGAGCTACTTACGCAAGCACGCAAGCGCAAGCATGGCACCCGTCATTTCAGCTCTGACCAACCGCTAGTTGTTGCTTGGCTCAGTGTTTCGACGTCGCCGTGTCGCAGCGAGCCCAAGCGCACCCAGGGCAAGCATGCCCAACGAGCCAGGCTCAGGGACAGCAACTGTTTGACCGACTGTAATGTTCTCGCCCCTTGTGCTGTAAGCGAAATCTACGACGGTGAATTCTTGAACCACAGTGTCAGCCAAATCCAATCTGACCCAGCCGTGCTGTAAATCTCCGGCGCCGTCGGTAAATTGAAACCCAATAAAGTGTTCACCTGGGGCGTTCCCGAATTGCTGATTTGGAAAATTGTCATAGTTGTTAAACAAAATTGCTCGGCCAGCCAGTTCGTTAGCCAGGAAATCCTCTGCCTGAGAAACGAAGTTCATCGGTGATTCTGACAAATTGTTGACATAAGAACGTTGAAATGTACTAGAACTAGTTGTTATCGTGACTATCTGCCCAGAAAAGCGTGCGTTTCCCTGTAATCGCACGAATCCCTCTCCATTTGGCGGGGTTTGATAGCCAATCAGACTATGTTCCAGTCGGAGTCCATTGCCTGAGCCAACAAGAACGTCAAATGTATCCACCCCACCTGAGCCCTGACCATTTACTGTTTCGTTCACCGTGACGTGCACGATGTCCGCCTCAGCTGTTTGTGCACCGACTGCGATGGCTGCTGCCGCAGTGGCGTAAGATGCCCACTTCTTCTTGTTGTTGGTTCTGGTGTTTGCTTGAGTCTTCGTTTTCATCAGTCTGGTATCCATCGTTAGAGTCTTCAGCGAAATAATTTTGGTCAGAATGCGATTTTTGGATCGGCAATCAGCGAGCAGTTTAATTCGTGTATTGAACGACAAAAGAGGGCACTCCGGGATCGAATTCGTCGCCAAAAAAAAGGTGTCACACTTTTTCTACAAACGGGACTTTGGAACAGGCCGCCGCAAAAGAGCTTTTCTGACTGATGCGTCAAAACCCAAAAAACAAGAATTTCCATGATTACGCCGCGGCAAGAATCGAAGTGGTGAGCAACGCTGCCGGTCAATAAAAACCTTTTTTTTGCTTTCAAGAAGTGGAACTGGCCGAGTGTACCGAGACTCGAAAAAACAGTGATATTGAAGTTTACGCCGACAAGGATCGAATGTTAGGCACCACTGCCAGTCAAAAAGAAAACACATATATTCTTTCGCTTCGGCTCATCCGCTGTTCCGTACGGACCTGGTCAAGACTCCAATCCGGGGAAGAAAAGGGG
>CAYUNP010000320.1:0-4770 GCA_964446085.1 uncultured Pirellulaceae bacterium | reverse complement strand
ATCGCTCCGATCCACAAGAGAACGTTAACGTTAGCGACGCCAGCGAAAACAAAGCGGTCATCGCGAAATTGGCACAGCAACTGAAGGACGGTTGGAAGTCTGCCAAACCTGAGATGGATTGATGCTGTCGCATCCGCCAGATGTCAAAACCAACATGGCATACATTGATGCCAACACAATCGGAAGTCCCTTTCTTCTTTGATCGAAGCGCACGCCTCGGCTGTCAGACAACTGGCTTGGTTCTCGAATGCTTCAATCGTTCGCAATTCGACAGTTGGGACAGTACCATGTACAACTTTTTGGTTTACGTACATTTTGATGAACCAATTCCAGGCAAATCACTCCAGGACCTGGCGGACGCTAACTGAATATTTCGCGTCTTAAATCCCGTTAAAAACAGAACTTCGATGCCCAACGAATCCAACCAACACAAATTTCAAGTCAACCTTCGTGGTGTGATAGATCTCCTGTCGGACCATCTGTACAGCGGACCTCAAGTTTACTTGCGTGAGGCGTTACAAAACGCTGTAGATGCCGTGGTGGCACGATGCGCAATTGAACCCGATCATGTCGGCCAAATCAAACTCGAATTGGTAAAAGACAAGTCCGGAACTCACCCGACGTTGGTGATCCACGACAATGGAATCGGGTTGAGTGAGTCAGAAGTCCATCAATTTCTGGCCACCATCGGACAGTCTTCCAAACGCGATGTCACCAGTGAAGCGGACTTCATTGGACAATTCGGAGTTGGCCTGTTGTCCGGATTCGTTGTTTCCGAAGAGATCGTCGTAATTTCCCGATCGATTTCGGCGGAAGCAAAAACCGTTCAATGGAAGGGAAGGAACGATGGAACGTATGAAGTTGGTGAACTTGACTTCGATGCTGAGCCCGGGACGGAAGTCTATTTGCGAGCCAAGCCTGGTTGTCATGACTTCTTTGATTTCGACTTCGTTGTTTCCACTGCCAGGAATTTCGGCAGCCTCCTTCCGTTTGAAATCCGGATTTCGAACGGTGAACAAAGTGTAACGATCAATGAGATTCCGCCCTGGCGATCTGGAATCGATGACCCTGGAACGTTGCATGATATTTCAATGCAATTTGGAAAGCATGTTTTCGATAGTCAGTTTCTGGATGCCATTCCGCTTTCGTCCGAAGCCGGTGGAGTCAATGGAATTGCGTACGTTCTGCCGAAAGCGCTGTCAATGAACGGTCGTCAGCAACATCGCGTCTATCTGAAAAACATGTTGTTGAGCGAAAACGTTGATGGACTACTTCCCAATTGGGCGTTTTTCATTCGATGCATTGTCAACTCCAGGAACTTGCGACCGCTGGCGTCGCGCGAAGGCCTTTACGAAGATGGCACGCTTGAGGAAACGCGCCAACAGCTTGGACAGTCGATTAGGCAGTACCTCATCGACCTCTCAAAGTATGACCCGCAAAAATTGCAACATCTGCTTTTCATTCACCATCTGTCAATCAAAGCCCTGGCGGTAGAGGACGATGACTTTTTCCGCATGGTGATTGACTGGCTACCATTCGAAACGAATTTTGGCGTTAAAACGATCGGGGAATACTACAAGGAATTCGACACCGTTCAGTACGTGACTTCCCGGGATCGGTTTCGCCAGGTCGCGCCAGTATCAGCGGCTCAAAACATCTGCATTGTTAATGCTCATTATGCATTCGATGCAGAGCTAATTCAGCGACTGCCTCTGATGTTGTCCGGTCGTAAAATCAAATTTGTGGACGCCACCAACCTGAGCGACTCTCTGCGCGATCTTACGATTGACGAACGCGATCGTGTTTTCGACTTTGTCAAGTTGGCGAATCTTGTTATGCAACCGTATCAGGTTGAAGTTGATATCAAAAAGTTCCAACCCGAAAATCTGCCTGTTCTGTATACGACGAACGAGTCAGCCGATTTTTTACGGTCAATCGATCAGGCAAAAGAAGCGGGAGATGAATTGCTATCCGGCGTCCTCGACAGTTTGGCACCAACGGCTTCAAGTGCTCAAGCGCAGTTGTGTTTGAACATGGAAAACCCAATGATACAACAGCTTGTTCAGGTCAACGATCGTGATCTGCAAAGTCGCGCTATCGAAACACTTTATATTCAATCGTTATTGCTTGGACACTATCCACTAAAAACAAAAGAGATGAATTTGCTGAGCACTGGTTTGTCCGGTTGGATCCAGTTGTGTCTTGAAAGGAGCCAGGACGATTTGAAAGGCGAGCAATCATGACTAGCGAATATCACCGCCTGAGGACCATAGCAAATGAAACAGGTTACTCACCCGAAAAAGTCGCCATTCTCGAGGAAGCAGCTCGTCTGGCCGATCGCTATGGTTCACTTGATGAACAGTTCGACACCCGAATGAAATTGATCTCAGCCGCCGTATTTTCCGGGATGAGTGAAAAAGCACTCGTCGTGTTCGCGTGGTGCCTGGGTACGTTTGACGCGAATCCAGAACTGTACAACAATTCGACTTATGAATATGGTTTAATGTGGAAATATAAGTGGATCGTCTCAAACTCAACGGGGTTTCACCAGATTTCGCTTGAGAAAATCAACGAATTGCTTATTGATTTTGAGCGACGATGCCAAAGTGCTACGAAGCGTGTTTTTCACAGTCTGAGAGTCAGGACGGCGGCTGAAACTGGCGATGGAACCAGCCTCTCGAAGTTTTGGAAACGGTATCAAACCAGTGACCGTGGCCATCTTTCTGACTGTCACGCCTGTGAAGTTCATGACGAATCCAGATATCTGGAACAAATGGGTTTGCTCGAAGAAAGCATCGCCATGGCTGAGCAACTCTTTCAACGAGAACTGTCATGCAACAGCAAACCTGATGAAACATACGGAAATACCTTGCGACCTCTAATGTTTCTTGGTCGTGAAGATGATGCGGCAATGTATCACAAGCGAGGATACTCATTGATTCGTCGGAATCTCGACTGTCTTAGGCAGGCGGGAAGACACATCGAATACCTTGCACGAACCAAAAACGATGTGCAGGGGATTCGAGCGATCTCTGAACACATTCCCACGGAAATGCAGTCCAACAATCCGATGTCAAAGTTTATGATTTTGAAGTCGTGCTACGCTTTCATTGATTCGTTGTTGCGTCGCGATATCAAAACAGTCAAAGTCCTGATTCCTGATACACTTCCAATTTATCGCGAGGACGGAGTGTATGCGACAGAAGACCTTAGCAATCTATTTCGAAAACAATCAGAAGACCTGGCAGAAGTCTTTAACCAACGCAATGGAAACGACTACTTTTCAGATATTGTGAAATTGGCTTTAGCCTTTGCCAACGGGGAAAATTTTGCAGATGTTTCACATCTTTACAAGCGGTTTTCAAGGCCTTGATTTTTGAGTTGTCATGGCTCGAACAGACCGCCGATCGTTACTTCCAGTTGAAGATGCCTTTAAGTTCTTTCAATTTTTGTATTGCTGCTGGTCAAGTAGCGACATGGCGTTTTCGTCGAATTCTCTGTGTGCGACATCTCGTTTTACGCTCAGTTATTCAAATTCCTTCGTGAACTCGGACTCAAAATTGCGTGTCAGTTGCCTGCGTTTTATCAAGAGAGAGTCGCTCACTAACTTTGGGATGCAACTGCCCGAATGAACTGCAAAGTTGATTCGTCAGTATCTGGAACTCGAAACCTTTTTGGGATCCTGACTGATCTTCAAGGAGCACCTACGATCTTTTCTGGATATTCGATTTCATCTTCGTTCAGAATTTGCTTCAGCCTCAACGCTTCGAAATCCGGTCTTCGCTTTAACCTTCTGTCTTTGTGCATCAATCTGCAACTCCTCGCACACAAATTTACTTTTCAACATGAGATAGATATGGCCGAAAATAAAATCGACACCATGAAAAAGTGAAAACGAGCAACAAACACAAACCACTGGGACGTCTCGATGCAAACAAACGAACTGAGGCTAACGTATCCGCCAGATGTCTTTGTCAGTAATCCCGATCTTCTTTTGGATTTTCGCGATGTCTTTTTTGAAACGACGTGCATCGACGGGATAGCCCTTGGTGGGTTTCAAGTGCGGCAAGTGAACTTGCCAAAACCGATTCCATCGCAACATGTAGACTTCGCGAACATATTTCGCACACATCGACGCCAACGCAATCGGCAACCACGACTCACCCCTGGAAGCAAATTGAATCGTGGCTCGACCGTTGTCGAATTGATAGCGACTGCAAGGGCGACTTTCTTCCTCGATCGACACCCAGGACTCGACGAAATGTTCCTGAATCGCTGGGGCGTATCGATTGCGTCCGCCATGTTTGTCGCAGCGGATATCGAAACGGTCTCTCGGGCGAGCTTTAGCCGCTTCCATCAAGCGGAAAATGAGCCCCAACGACTCGGCGGTCAGACAATTGGCTTTGTTGCCATGCTCTTCAATCGATTCGTTAAATCGGCGTGGGAATACCGTCGCCACCGAGAGTTGTTTTAAAACGGATTTGTTGTCCGAAAGTGCTGCCTTCAACTTGAGCCCAAGTGTTTCGACGGTGTTCGGATCGGATTTGAGTGGCAGCTCAATTTTATTGCCCTGGAAATATTCCGAATCCTGAATTGAATCTGAATTGACGCCAAAGAGAACCATTAGCTCGCTGACAGATTGCGGAATTTTTCCGTGGATGGCGAACAGGCCGGCAAGGACTCCACGTTCAAGCAGTTCAATTTTGCCCGAGGAGTAGACGGCTTTCGAGTCCGCAATCATCAAGCCACATGAATCAGTGCGTTTTTCAA
>CAYUNP010000319.1:0-4772 GCA_964446085.1 uncultured Pirellulaceae bacterium | reverse complement strand
TCCACGCGCAGTCGCCTGCGGCTTGCCGTTAAACGACGTAAGCGAACATGAACATTAAGTTTTGATAGCGCGAGTTGCAACGAACAAGTCAATATAATCTGAAAGTGCAGCGAGTTCCTTCCACCGGTCCTCATAGAATCCCGTGATCGCAAAACCAGCTGCGATCTGGCCGCCGATTTGATCTTCCAGGCTATGGCCGAACCACAGAGGTTCATCCTGATCGATCAGCGCCTGTCGCTCCTCTTCCGGCAGATCAAAGTCGCTGTAGGGGATCTTGTGGCGTACCGAAAGTTCACCGGCTTCCATTTTGTCATAGTCGAATATGTGCGTGATGGGACTGATGAAACCCACCATCAGGGAACCGCCGACTTTGAGAACGCGATGACACTCTTCCCAAACCGGATTCACATCAGGCACAAACGAATTGGAACACGGGTTGACGATCATGTCGAAGCAACCGTCTTCGAAAGCCGACAAGTCTCGCATGTCGCCAAGCACCGATCCGATCGCAAGACTCTCGCGCCGCGCGACGGCTTGATCCTGCTCAAGCTGGCCCGGACTATTGTCGAGCGTGATCACGTCAGCGCCCGCCGCGGCCAAAATCGGAGCCTGCTGTCCTCCGCCGCCAGCAAGGCAAAGAATCTTCTTCCCTTCAACTGGATCCAGCCAACTTCCTGGTACTGGTTTTTCAGGCGTCAGCACAATTTCCCACTGGCCGTTTCTGGCGGCAGCAATCACTTCGCTGGAAACAGGTTGAGTCCAACGGTTGCCTTTTGCCACCAAAGAATCCCAGGCCTTTCGATTGTGTGCTGTGGGGTCGGCTTTCGCCATCGTTGCCTCGAGTATGTAAAAATGGGACTAATATTCAAACGTGGCTTTTGCCGAAATGGTGAATAGCTGATAGGGTTTGTGCAACAATTCGTGGCCGAGACCCGACTTCAGAACCATCAATTCAACCAAGTTTTCGCCAAACGATGTCGACAATCACACAACCAACTGACACCGCAACCGACTCACAAACTTACTTTCGATGCTTTGCAGGCTGCGAAGGCAAGCATTCGATCTATGACGTGATCTACACGTGCCCCAGTTGCGGTAGTCTGCTGGAAGTCTATCACGAACGCGAACCGCTACGAAAGCGCAACGCGTACAAATGGCAACAGCTTTTTGATTCCCGATCCAGCACGACCAACTGGCCTTATGGGAGTGGTGTCTGGTCGATGCGTGAATGGGTGATCCCCAGCCTGAAAGACGAAAACGTCGTCAGCATGTGCGAGGGCAACACAAATCTGTTTTGGGCAGAACGACTGGGCCGTCAGCTTGGCGTTCCTGATCTGTGGATCAAACTTTGCGGCAACAGCCACACGGGATCTTTCAAGGACCTCGGGATGACGGCGCTGGTCAGCGTGGTCAAGCAAATGATGTCGATGCCAGACAATCCGGTTAAAGCAGTCGCTTGTGCGAGCACCGGTGACACCAGCGCGGCGTTGGCAGCGTATGCGGCGTATGCCGGAATTCCGGCAGTCATCTTTTTGCCCGCCGGAAAAGTAAGTACGGCCCAGTTGATTCAACCGGTCTCCAACGGCGCCCACGTATTGGCGCTGGACACGGACTTTGATGGCTGCATGAAGATCGTCCAGGAAGTCACTGAGGACCAAAGCATCTATCTTGCCAACTCGATGAACAGTCTTCGCATCGAAGGCCAGAAAACAGTCGGCATCGAAATTATCAAACAGTTCGACTGGGAAGTTCCTGACTGGATCATTATCCCGGTCGGCAACCTTGGAAACATCAGTGCTCTTCACAAAGGTTTCATGTTAATGAAAGACCTCGGCCTGATCACAAAGATGCCCCGGCTCGTTGCGGCCCAGGCAGCAAAAGCTGATCCGTTTTACCAGTCCTACAAAAATGGCTTCAAGGACAAGATCGCCGTGACGGCTGGAGAAACGCTGGCCAACGCGATTCGTATCGGTGACCCGGTCAGCTATGCGAAAGCCGTCAAGGCGGTTCAGGAAACTGACGGCATTGTTGAACAGGCGACCGAAGGCGAGTTAGCCGAAGCCTCTGCCGAAGCGGATTTGACTGGCATGTACTGCTGCCCGCACACCGGCGTGGCGCTGGCTGTTTTGAAAAAGCTGGTGAAGTCAGGTCAGATCAAGTCCAACGAACGGGCGATTGTTATCAGCACCGCTCACGGATTGAAGTTCACTGACTTCAAGGTCAGGTATCACGAATCGAAACTCGATGACATTGCGAGCGAATTGGCTAACCCACCGGCATACGTTAAAGCTGATGCCAGTGCTGTCAAGGAAGAGATTGCCAAACGTTTGGGACTGTAAGATCGGTGGTTGGCTGTGAATTTTGTTTGTGGCTGCGGCGTCTCGCCGCAGTGTGGGTTACAAGAACTGCGGCGAGACGCCACAGCCACAGTTTCAAATCGCCCAACCCTCTCGGACAGCGGTTACCTAATTCGAGCAACACTTAAACAAACTGCGCCTTCCTGCTCAGCCAATCCTCTTTTGAAATCCGGCTCATCGATTCTTCGAGACCAACATCCAGGCCATCGGCCACTCGATTGATGTAATTGAAATAGCCAATCACCTGAACGGCGACCGTAACCTGACGATCACTCAACCCGAGACCTTTCAATCGCTGCACATCGCCTTCGTTCATCTGCCCGGGTGTTAGCGTGAGTTTCACTGCGTAGTCACAAAGCGCACGATCAACTTCATCCAGATCAGCCTCAGAACACGTTCTGTAATCCCAAATCAGTTTCTCGGCAGTTTCGGGTTTTCCTGACTTCTGACCGAAGTCCTCCGCATGAGAAAGCGTTCAGTAGAAGCAATCGTTCACATTACTAACCACCGTCGCCAACATCTCACGTTGAGCAGCCGGTAAGTCATTGTCGGCTTGCATCAGTGAGCCGTAGAATCCCATTGAACCTTCGCAGCTGCCGGGGTCCTGTGACATGACTTTAATGATCCCGGCGATGTAGCCCGCACGCTTCAACGCCATATCATAAATTCGTTTCAGGCGCCCGGTCGCGTCTTCAGGCTCAATTTGTTCAATGAATGGCATGTTGGTTCTTTCCTGATATCCGTTGAAAAACCTGGCAATGTCATAACTCTGGTCAGAAAATACAAGCGTAGCAGGATATCGCATTGAGTTTCGCTTGTCGTCTCTTGCTTGTGCCAAAGCTATATATAGTGCCAAAGGCACGTTTTGTTGCCCAGCCCGGCATGAAATGGCGGGACCATTGGCGACCTTAGACAACCAAGTGCCGGGCCATTGGCACTGTCGTTTTCTGTCGAAACTGCTACCGGCATTACATGCCGGCCTGGGTAATAAACACCCCTTTGGGGCTGTGAGTTTTTCATAACCCGATGCGTGAGCGAGGGATTGATCAAAATGGCTATCGGTAGATCCCTCGCTAACGCGTCGGGTTATGATTACCACTCCTTGCGCGTCACACGCATAAAAATTCATAGTCTCTTCGTGTTTGCATCCGTCTTGATACAGCACCTAGTTAAACCAGACTGCAAATCCAAAGAAGTTCCCACGGAACACACGTTGAAATTCACGCCACGTTTCAGGCTCGCTGCAGTCGCCAATCTTGATGAACGGTACCGCTCCACTCCCATGAATCCACAAAACCAAATCAAAATCTTCAGGTTCATAAAATGCTTTGCGAAGATCGAAGCCTCGTTTATCGTTCTTGCCTCGCCAAAACGGGATTAGCAATTCGCCGTTGAGAATTTGTTCTCCTTCGTTCAAAAACTTCTCCCAGGAATCGGTCATGCGTCGGGTGATCCGAACGCCCGTAAATGGATTGGATTGGCTTGGTGAGGGAATCCACTCATGATCGTCATCCGTTTCCGCGTTGATCCGTTTCCACATTTGACGACTGTGCCCGATCGTATCCAGCAGATGTTGATGAGCCACTTTGAGTCGCTCGGGTTCTTTCAGCGGGAACCGAATATTGTGAAAGCCCGCGACAAGGTCTACGATTTCAAAATAGAACCTGTTGTTGTCTTTCCTGGCTTCCATTTCCTCAAACAGAAAATCGTATTGCGTCGGCGCGTTTTCAAAAAGCTGATGCGCGACGACATCCCAAAACAGGGTCTCGTCATAAGCCAGAAAAACTTCGCTCATGGACCGTAGTAGACAACAGTAGCCGCGTAACCAATCGACATCTGCCCGATCAAAGTTAATGGACTTATCCATCATCGCTTTCATCTGATCAGAGGTCCTGCGTCGGCCTGCCAAATATTGCATCAATACTGGCGAAAGGTTTTCCGATTCGCTCGCTTTTCCATCTCCGTCGAAATCAAGTTTGACCTGCATCACACGAAGTGAAAGCTTGACATCATCGGAATCAATTTTCGCCAGAGTTTTGTCGACTTCGTCCAGGTCATGAATAAAAGCCTGCATCATGTCGCGGATCCCCTTGAGCGTCGCCGGTTTGGGGTCCGGGTTCTTCGGGACAGGAAACCTCAGGAACGGAACCTGCCCCATCACAAACGACTCGCGCGGACCATAACCATGAAGTGTCTGCGCCATCTCTTCGACTGCCTGGAAGAACTGAAGAAACCCCAGTTCCATATGAAGCTGGTCACTCTCAGGCGATTCTTTGAGCGCTGATCGAAGCCTTACCTCTCCATCGTCAAGCTTTCCAGCGATGAGAAAAGGCTCGACGACAGTATCGTTTTCGCTATCAGATTTTTCCTGAGCGGCGACAGGAGAAAAGACTGCAAATAGCATAAACGAAAAAC
>CAYUNP010000318.1:0-4840 GCA_964446085.1 uncultured Pirellulaceae bacterium | reverse complement strand
TCAGGCTTCCACTAATCGTGGAGAAGCCACCGACCATCAGCGCGTTGAGCTCACTTCGGGTCATACCAGCGACGAAGGGCTTCACCACCAATGGGGCTTCGGTGTGACCGACCAGTACGTTTGCAGCAGCGGCCATGCTTTCAGGACCGGAAGTGCCAAGTGTTTTCCCCATCACCCAGGCCATGCCGCGGATCAACCATTGCATGATTCCGATGTGGTACAGGATCGCCATTAGAGACGCGAAGAAGATGACGGTTGGCAAAATTCCAAAGGCAAAAGTCTTCAGGACGACTTTGGGATCAGTGGGATTGCCTTCGGCGATACCATTGGCCTGGAAGACGAAACCAGAACCCGCATCGACGAACTCCTGGATGGACTTGAAGACTGAATCGAGCATCGCAAACAGGACGCCGTTTGGATATGCGCCGTCCATCGTCCAGTTTTGGGACTGAAAGAAAAGTGCCGCCAGGGCGAGTTGTAGCAGTATCCCCGAGCCTACCAGTCGCCAATTGACTTTGGTGCGATGCGAACTGACTAGCCACGCTAAAAACAGCATGACGAAGATGCCGAAGAGGCTGATGAGATTCAGGTGGCTCATTAAGGTGAGTCCAAATGGAGGAGGTCGCACAACACCGCAGGATTATAGCAATGTGGTGTAGTGCTCTCCACCGTGGACGTGCAGCAAACGTTGGAGACCACCGTGCTACATTTGCTCAATCACGCCGATGCCTAGAAGACCCAAGCCGGTCTCGACCGTACGTGACATCAGATCGCAAAACTGAAGACGGCTCTGCTTGAGTGATTCGGTCTCGGCATCTTTGACACTGCACTTTTCCAGGAACTGGAAGAACACCTGCGTTAACTCAAACAGATAACTGCACATCAAGTTCGGCTTGTATTCAACCAATACTTCATCGATCGCTTCACCAAATCGAATCAGCTTCACTGCCAGCTCACGTTCAACTTCCGTCGCGAATTCAAACGGAACCGCGGAAGCGCGAACCCTGGCCATGTCGGCACCCGTTTTGCGGATGATGCCCTGAACTCGAGCATAGCTAAACTGGAGATAGGTCGCTGTGTTGCCGCGCAGAGCAAGCATTTTGTCGTAGCTGAATTTGTAGTCGGACGAACGATTTTGAGACAGGTCTGCATACTTCAAAGCCCCGATTCCCACGGCTTTTCCGATCTCCTGTTGAGCCTCGGGCGTCAGCTCAGGATTCTGTTCGATCGCAATCTTCAAAGCGCGTGATTCGGCTTCGTCCAACAGTGACTCCAAACCGACGGTGTCACCAGAACGCGTTTTGAATGGCTTTCCATCTTCGCCAAGAACGGTTCCAAAGCTGACATGCGTTAGCTCAATATCGTTGTAGCCCCAAAGCCTTGCCGCATCGAACAGCTTGTCGAAGTGCTCATGCTGACGATGATCGACAACGCACAGGGCGGCATCCGCTTTGAAATGTTCGACGCGATGCTTGATCGTCGCAAGATCAGTCGTCGAGTACAGGAATGCTCCGTCTTTTTTCTGGATGATCATTGGCGTTTCATAGTTGTCCATGAACACGCAAATGGCGCCGTCGCTGGTGCGAGCAAACCCTTTGGCTTCAAAGTCAGCAACAACGTCACCAAGCATGTCGTGATAGAAACTCTCGCCGAGTTCATGATCATGTTCGATGTCGAGGCGACGATAGATCTTGCGCATGTCCTCCCAACAGTACGGCAGGAATTCAGTCCACAGCTTTTTGTTCTCCTCATCGTCTTCATGAAGCTTGGCTGTTTCGAGCAGAACCTGTTGTCCGATTTCGGTGTGGGCGTTGGCGGTTGCCATCAACTCGGGGACGGACTCGATTGCTTCGATCTTTGATTTCAAGCTGGAGCCGGTTTCCTTTTGCGCATCGAGTCTCTTTTGAACAGCAGAAATCTCTTTCTTGATCTTCTTCGTCTCAGCCTTTTCGGTTGCCGCAGCCTGTTTCTCTTTCAAGCCAGTCAACTGCCCGCTGAATTCGATGATCTTGTCCGCCACGTCATCGACTTTCGATTTGGCGGCATGGTAATCCACCAACTGGCGAACAAACTTGTACAGTCGTCCCAGTTCGGTAACGGGGTCTTCTTTGTAGGCGCCTGCGTTTGCAAAATGCTTGTAGCCGTAAATGATCATGCCGAACTGCGTGCCCCAGTCACCGACGTGATTGTCTGTGATCACGTTGTGGCCAGCGAACTTCAGAATCTTCGCGATGGCGTCGCCGATCACGGTGCTGCGAATGTGTCCGACGTGCATTGGCTTGGCGACGTTGGGCGACGAGAAATCCACAACGTAGGTTTTCGGATCCGTGGCTTTGCTCACGCCAAGACGCTCGTCAGTCAGTGAATCGGCAAGGTGATTTTTGAGCCATTGATCGTCCAGTTTCAGGTTGATGAAGCCCGGGCCAGCCACGTCGACATTGTCGCAGAGTCCGTCCAGTTTCAGGCTATCCACAATCTCAGTGGCAACGTCGCGAGGGGGCTTTCCCAGTCGCTTGCCCAACGGCATCGCAATATTGGCCTGATAGTCGCCAAACTTTGCGTCATTTGCCGGGCGAATCATCCCCAGCAGTTCTGTTGGCGAATCCACCATGGTCTCAAGAGCGGTAGCGAATCGGGAACGGATTTCAGCGAGGGCATTCATGAAGTTTGACGATTGTTGGCTGTGAATTGAATTGAAAGCGTCGTAAGAATACGAATGCGACAGTAGAATGTTTACGTCGGTGATAAAATGTCACAGAAAGTGCTCTTTTTCGCAATCCGACAATTGGAGACAAAGTTATGGGTTCTATGTTCGGAATGTTTAAATGTTGGGCTTTTGTAGCCCTCGCGATAGCTTGCGCGACATCGTCTTCTCCTCTCGTCAATGCCAGCGAAAATCATCCGCTGTCGATTGTTGAGGCGGACATCCTGGTGGGGCGAAAGAAGCTCACGATGCGGCTGAAGTGCTTTGCCGAAGACCTTGAGCTGCTTCAGGGAGTCGAGCCCTATGAGGAAACGGGCAAGTACGACAACACGGAAATCGAGGAAGGCACGCAGGACCATGCGAAGTACCTTCTGGAAAAAATTGTGATCATCGACGCTGCTGGCGAGACGCTCAAAGGTCGCGTGACGGACGTTCGGGGGTTCGATATTCCTCCCGAAGGAATTCCGGCCGGGCAGTTGATGAACTACACGATCGGCTACATTCTTGAATTCAGCTACGACGAAGCTCCCGAGTTTATCACGATGGAGCAGAACATGGTTGCCGATGGCCAACTGCTGCCAACGGAGTTGAAGTACATCATCAAACAGGCTGGCACAGACATTGCTTACGGTGGTGCAGGAGGAAAGATTCTCAAGCCCGCGACACCAGAGACGTTTCAGTTTGACTGGGAGAACGTTCCCGACGATCCCGAAGACACGGTGGCCTGGGAAAAGTGGGCCGATGAGCAGCGTGAAAAGAACCTGGGCATCGAGAGTTACGGTAGCGTTTACAGTTTCCTGTACATCACGCGGCGTGAAGTTCGCCAGGAAGTTCTGATTCCGATTGCCAGCCTTTCGACGTTCATCGACATCGAGAGCAAGGACAAACGCTTCCTTGAGATCGACGAACAGGACGCACTGAAATCCAAAATCGAAGCTCTTTTTTCACAAGCCAACCCGGTCACAATTGGAGACCAGACCGTCGATCCCAAATTCGAACGGATCGACTTTTACGGTTTGGACTTGCGTGACTTCGCGATGCAGTCGGCGCGACGAAAAGTCTCGATGGCTAACGGACGCGTGGGAGTGATCATGAGTTATCATTCTGACGGTGCTCCACAGGATGTCAGCGTTACCTGGGATATGTTTAACTCTGTGGTGCGAAGTGTCGACACGATCGTGTTTGAGCTGGACAAAGTGAAGAGAACGCAATTCTCCAAGTTTCTGCCCGATAACACTTACTCCTGGTCCAATGTCGAACCGGAATATCTGGATCCGATTGAAACCGTCCCGGCTCATTTTGATTTGCCGGTTTTCAGATCGGTGCCCTGGTTGAGTTTGCTGCTGTTGGTTGGCGCCGTGTACGCGTTTCTTACCGGGCTGTTGAAGCATTCGCGGGAACAGCGATACATGATTGCCGGAGGCTTGACGGCTGCTGCATTGATGTTGCTACCTGTGGTGAGTATGGATATTTATGCTCCGGGGGCTCGCAAAGCAAAAATTGAGTCCGAGAAAGCCAACGATGTTTTTGCAGTCCTGCACAACAACCTGTTTCGTGCGTTTGAGTTTTCCGATGAAGGTCAAATCTACGACGGGCTCGCGCAGAGCGTCGATGGGAAATTGTTGCGTGACCTTTATCTGCAACTCAACGACAGCCTGAGAATCAAGGAACAGGGCGGAGCCGTCGCGAACATCACAGCGGTGAACCTGCTCAATGGTGACCTGAAAAATAATGAAAAGTACTTCTCAACGGTCGAACCCGGTTTCGTCTATCGATGCCAATGGGATTTGGTTGGCACAATCGAGCACTGGGGACACATTCACGAACGCACCAATCACTACGACGCCACGTTTGATGTGCAGTCGATCGAAAACGAATGGAAGATCACCTCGATGAAACTGGAAGAACCTCCGCACGGCGTTGTGAAGACACGAGTACGGAAATTTTGATCGAGTATGCTAACGGCAATACCGTTCAACGAGCATGAAAGGTGGCATAGGCTTCCAGTTGGTGAACATGCTGTAGCCCGGCGAAACGTAAAACAACGTCGATAAAATTTGACAGGCTCGAAGCCTGTCCCGCCTGCATTGAACGGTATTGATGCTAACGGCGATTGAACGCGGCAGGATCGTAAGG
>CAYUNP010000317.1:2220-4849 GCA_964446085.1 uncultured Pirellulaceae bacterium | reverse complement strand
ATTCTCCGAATCGAAAGCGTCTGGTTAAGCCGGACGATCTCTTTATGCGGAACGAAGCATGATTGGGGCGAAAAACTCAATACTGGTTAATCGAGATTGTGTGTTTTTGTGAGCGCCTTGCCGCTCACTGAACTAGCTTTCCGAATCCGAAGATTGATCTTCCTTTTTTCGAAACTGATCAAGCGCTGCCTGGCAGTACTCAAGCAACTTCAGGTCAGCCAACTCGCTTTCAATCTCGTCTGCCGAAGTCGAATTCAATGAGTTTGCAATCGTTTCAATCAAAAGAAAAGAAAACTTCTCACGAGCCCGATGCAGGAGCACACGGACGTTCGCCGAAGTCATCGAACGGTCAAGCTGTTCACCGACGGCTTTGGCCAATTCCGCTGACCGCATTTGTGGATTCCGTACACGTAGCTCAAGCACCGAATACCAGGGCTTGCCAGAACTTACTTCAACGTCATGCAGCGCATCCCATGCCTTTTTCAACATTTCATCTCGCCAAACCTCAACGAACTGCTCATCCCTGGAAGTTTCATCTGCCTGGGGTGGGCTTATTTCCGGATCCAACTGCACGTTTCCACGTCGCTTTTTGGCGCGATAATAATCCGCGATTTGACGGAACAGGATCGTGCGGATGAACGTCCGAAATCGCCCGATCTCCGGTGAGGCTTTATGAAAATCCCCTTGCACAAACTTGACGGCAAAATCCTGGTACACGTCATCTGCCGCAGCAGGGTCGCGAAGTTTTGCGCTGAGGTAGCGTTGAATGGCAGTGCCGTATTGCTGCAGCAGTTGCCGCTGGGCGTTTCGCGCAGCCTCTTCGTCCGATTGATGCGCATTGCGCACCACCGACCACTGCGTCTCTATCTGACTAAGTCGATCGATTTCTCCCATCTCCCCATGGTACACTGGGAAGCGGGAGACGAAAGACCAACCTGCAATGAATCGTCATGGCGTGGGATCCATTTTGATTCGATTGGCACGAACAGGTTTGGAGCATCTTTTGTAGGCGGAGGCGAGGTGTGAGCGAATCAGTACACACGACCGATCAGGTAATCGAAGCATTCGAAAGTGCCTGGGAATCTGGCGTCGTCCAGGATTTTGAATCTTCCATTCCGCCGCAGGCTCGCGGCAATACAGAGCTTCTGGTCGAGTTGGCCTTTGTTGATTTGGAGCACCGGATCCAACACGACACAGAGACTCGAGTCGAATCCTATACGACGGCGTTTCCTCAACTTGCCAGCGACAACCTGGTTTTGCTGGAGCTCATTCGAACGGAATACACTTTTCGAAAAGACCGCGATTCGCAGGACGCTGAATCCTATTGCCAACGTTTTCCACAGCTGCGACGTGAAATCGAGTTGATGTTTCAGCTTGAGTTCAATCAGTCTGGCGATTCTCACGCGCGTGGCAATACGGTTGATTGGAGATGCTCTGCTTGCAACTCTGTCATCGAAGGTCGCGCCGAAGGAGAAACCAGTTGCTGTGATTGCGGTCAGCCCATCGCCATCGGACGCTACGACTTACTTGAAAGAGTCGGGCAAGGCGCCTTTGGCTACGTCTATCGAGCTCGCGACCCGAAACTCGATCGAGTGGTTGCGATCAAAGTGCCGCGCTCCAGTCAGTTTCTGATGCCTGAAGAGAGTGAACGTTTTCTTCGTGAGTCGCGCAACGCCGCTCAACTTGACCATCCAGGAATTGTTCGTGTCTTCGATACCGGTCGTCATGACGGGATGCCCTACATCGTCAGCGAATTTGTTGACGGTCAACCGCTTTCAACACTGATTGCCGAATCAGAGTTTGAGTTTCGCGACTCGGCAACGCTGGTGGCTGAAATTGCAGATGCTGTTTCGCATGCTCACCAGCGGGGTGTAATTCATAGAGACCTCAAGCCAGCGAACATCATGACCGGGGCAGGTCCGAATCGCATCGAGCCGCGGGTAATGGATTTCGGTCTGGCCAGACGTGATCAGTCTGACGTGACCGTGACGTTGGAAGGTCAAGCGATCGGGACGCCGGCCTTTATGAGCCCCGAACAGGCTCGCGGCGATCTGGCGGCGGTTGGTCCGAAATCAGATGTCTACAGCCTGGGAGTTGTGCTGTTTCAGTTGCTTTGTGGAGAAGTCCCCTTTCGCGGCAACGTTCAACGTCTGATTCAGCAAGTTGTCCATGATGATCCTCCGCCTCCGTCAAGATTTAGAAACAGGATTCCGCGAGATCTTGAAACGGTCTGCATGAAGGCCATCAATCGGGATCCGGTTGCCCGATACGATGGTGTCGCAGAACTTCGAGACGATTTGAATCGCTGGCTCGATGGCAAACCGATCCGAGCGCGTCGCATTGGACCTGTGGGAACGGTTTATCGTTGGTGTTGTCGCCGACCGACGATCGCAGCACTGCTTGCGGTGTTGATGTTGTCGTTGTTCGCTGGAGTTAGCGGCGTCACGTGGCAGTGGAGAAAAGCCGAAATTGCCAGAACGGCGTCTGAGGCGGACTTGAGTGATGCACTGGAATCGGTTGACAAAGTCCTGAGTCATCTGGGCTCGGATGTGTTGGCGGACATCCCACAAGCCAAACAACTCCGCTCTGAAGTATTGAGTGATGCACTTGTTTTCTTTGAGCGTTTTCG
>CAYUNP010000317.1:0-2120 GCA_964446085.1 uncultured Pirellulaceae bacterium | reverse complement strand
ACCTTGCAAGAATCCTGAACAATTACGCGATCTATCTGACAGGTAAAGGGAAGCTTGGGCGAGCCGAAAAGACTCGAGGTCGGGCGATCGAGTTGCTCGAAGCGTTGATCGCGAGCGGGGAGTCCAGTGAAAGTAGGCGTGCGCTCTATGCGAATTGTTGTTTGCAGTTGGTGAAGTCGATGCGTGGCGAATCACGTTTGAAAGCCGCCTTGGAATACCAACAGAAAGCTGTCGCCGCCTATCAAAGTTTGACCGAAGATTTTCCAGCGACTCCAAAGCATCGTGATCGATTGGCGACCTTGATGAGCGAAGTTGCCGGTCTTGCGAGAGTTCAAAAACGTTTCGATGACCAGTTGAAAGCCTGCGAAGAAGCCGTCATTCAACGCGAGACTCTGGTTGCGCTTTTCCCCGGCAACGATAGCTACAAAAGAAAGCTTGCGGTTGATCTGGGCGATCTGGCCGGGGCTCTGTCGGCGTCGGATCGAAAACCTGATGCGGAAGATCGGCTACGAGAGAAGCTCAAATTAAGACGATTGCTGGCCGAAAAGGGCTCGATCCAGAGTCAGATCGACCTTGCGGTTGAAATGCGGGATTTTGCTTTGCTGATTTCAAAATCCAAATCGAAGAAGAAGAAAGAGGAGGCCGAAACGCTTCGCAAGGAATCCGACGATGTGATGTCAAAGATCAGCCGCGATGATATCCTCGCGACAACCCTGTCGAATGGCCGCAAGCTGGGCCTTCTCGATTCGCTATCAAGGTACGTGCGGGACGGAAACGATTTCGAGGAACTGGAGAAGGTTTACCGGGCAAAAATAAAAATCTACGAAGAGGGTGTGAAACTCTATCCGAAGAAGATCACACGTCGCTACGGTTTGGCAAAAAACTGGTACTACCTCGCCGAGATGTTGCGCAAAACCGACCGCCGTGATGAAGCGATTGCCGCCTACAGAAAGGCGATTTCGCTGGACGAGCAATTGTTGAAAGACGATCCTGATTCAGCGAGCTACTCGTCGCAGTTGATTTCGCACAGCAGTTCGCTTGGCGTGATGTTGTACTACGGAGGGCAGCCCGGCGAGGGCGCGAAAGTGATTCGTCGGTCGCTGGACGTTGCGAAAAAGCTATTCGAAGAACGTCAGAACGAAGGATTTCGCCAGATGCGCGTTGTGATGGCGTACCTCCAGCTTGGCGAAGCATTGGCGATCGAAGGCACTGACTTTCAGGCTTCGATTGACGCCCATAACGAAGCTGTTTCGTTACTGGACATTGTTAAATCACAGAAGGGAATGGAACAATTTGAAGCCACGGTCCTGCGATCAGCATCGTGGCTTTTGGTAACTTGTCCGGACGAAACATTGCGAGATCCAAAACGAGCGTTGGAACTGTCGCGTCGCGCGGTAAAAATTTGGCCAGACAAAGCCAGCGTCGTTGCAGGGCTTGGATTTGCACTCTACGAAACAGGAGACTTTAAAGCGGCAATCGAGGCGTTGACGAAGGCGTCGCAACTCGACGATAGAGGGTCTGCTTTGAATACGATGCTCATCGCTCTTTGTCACGCGAGGTCGGGTGATCTCGAACAGGCAAAGCGAGTCTACGACAAGGCTGTCGAACTCAACGCCGAGCAACCAAGCGAACCCGAGTTGTTTGAAATCTACAGAGAAATCGCAATGCCTCTTGTTGACACACCTCCCCGTTGAAACTCAAGAGAAGGTGTTGGGCCAAATCATTGCACCGCCTGCTTCGCTTGCTTTCTCAGAAAATCTGGATTCTTTGCAATGTGCGAGTGGACTCGGCTAATCATCGTAGTGTCGCGATGGCCCATCAGATGAGCAACAGAGATTGGATCCACGCCGCCGTCCACGAGAGCATTGGTTGCCCATGAATGCCTTGTCCCGTATGCGATAACTCGAAAACCAACTTTCTTCGAGCTTTTAGAAAGGCGGCACTTGATCGTGTCTTTCGTCCATGGAGTGCCTTTACTGTTTCGAAATACTACCCCTACAGGACTCTCTTTCGCCAGTCGGTCAAACGATCGCTTTGACTTCGTCGGCCTGATTGAGTTCCATGTGCCATCGCGAGGATTGCTTGGTTGAACGGAAAGTATAGTAGCTCGGCTCTCCGAG
>CAYUNP010000316.1:0-4860 GCA_964446085.1 uncultured Pirellulaceae bacterium | reverse complement strand
TGATCTTGTAAGGCCTCGTTCTTCTTGTGAGCGCTGGCGAACGTTGACGCGGTGGTTTGTCTCGGACTATTTCGCCCTTGTACTGAACTTGAACACCGTCTGTGACTTGTATTGGTCACCAGGTTTGAGAATGGTTGAAGGAAAGTTCGGTTGATTGGGGCTGTCGGGAAAGTGCTGCGTTTCCAAACAGAATCCACCTCGATGAACATATGACTTGCCCGACTTGCCCTTGAGTCGACCATCCAAAAAGTTGCCGCAATAAAACTGAATGCCAGGCTCAGTGGTGTGAATTTCCATCACTCGCCCTGACGTCGGCTCGTGTACTTGCGCGGCGAGAGTCAGGCCGTCTTCTGCCCCGTCGCCTTTGTCGAGTACCCAGTTGTGGTCGAATCCAAGACCGAATTCCAGCTGCTGGTGCTCTTGGCCAATGTCGCGGCCGATCGGTTTGGCAGTGGTGAAGTCAAACGGCGTGCCCGAAACCGATGGTAACTCGCCCGTTGGAATCAGGCCTTTGTCGACCGGCGTGTATTTATTGGCGTTGAGCATTAACTCATGATCGAGAATTGTGCCTTCGCCCTCCCCCTTCAAATTGAAGTAGGTGTGCTGTGTTACGTTGACTGGAGTTGGTTTGTCGGTTGTTGCGTGATAGTCAACAACGATCGAATTGTCGTCGGTCAACGTGTAAGTGGCCGAGAGCTTTAGATTTCCTGGATAGCCTTCCTCTTTGTCTTTGGCGAGATACGATAGCGTGATCTGTTTCTTCGCTTGGTCGTACTGAGCGTCCCAAACGACTTTGTCAAATCCGATCGCTCCACCGTGTAAATGATTCTCGCCATTGTTCTTGAGCAGCGAGTAAGTTTCACCGTCCAGTTTGAACTCGCCCTTGGCGATTCGATTGCCATACCGTCCAACGATCGACCCAAAATAAGGCTTGTCGACGGCATTGATGTAGGATTCGACACGATCGTAGCCCAGAGCCACGTCCGCCATTTTGCCATCACGATCGGGAACGAGAATCGAAGTGACGATCGCACCATAATTGGTCACCTTCACCGTCATCCCATTGTCGTTGCTGAGCGTGTAGAGCTTGATCGAATCAAAATCTTCCATCTGGGCAAACACAGTTGTAGTAAGGCAGATTATTGAAAGGCAAAATGTGGCAAGTAAACAGAAACGTGGATTTCACGATTAACCTCCATCGATAGTTAGGACTGAAAAATCAGCAAAGGTAATGTAGATCGCAAACACGATCAGTATAAGCAACAGGCCCACTGGTTTGGCAAATCGCCACGGCGTCATATCGACGGCTCCTACGTCTTCCTGATGAAACTCGGTTTCGCGTGGTTTGATCTCGCCAATAACCAACATCAGGATCAACAACCAGCTAAAGACGATGCCGAGAAAGTGGAACTCGTGCAGAGACTCGACGATTATGTCGAATGGCGAAACGAAATATCCAATCGCGATCACCGCGAACCCAACGACAAGACCGATTTTAGCCGCGATCGCAGGAACGCGCTTGGTCAGCATTCCAATCAACACGATGGCGAAGATGGGAATGAAATACATTCCGTTCATTTTTTGTAAGTAGTCAAAGATCCCGCGATCCTTAATTACCGGGTGGTCCAAAAGCGGAGCAATCACCATCGCACTGATGGCGATAATCCATCCAAAGATCTTTCCACTGCGAACGACCTGAGCATCGGTCGCGTTTTTCTTCAGTACGTTCTTGTAGAGGCCGACACTGAAAAGTGTGCAAGAACTATTGAGTGCCGAGTTGAAGCTGGAAAGGATCGCGCCGATCATCGCGGCGGCGAAAAAACCCGTCAGCGGAGCCGGAAGCACAGTGTTGACGAGCATGCCATACGCTTTGTCCTTGTCGATTCCCTGATCTGCGAACATCGAGTACGCGATCATGCCCGGAATCACCAAGTAAATCGGGCCCAGTAACTTAAGAGCCCCCGTCATCAAAACACCTTTCTGCCCCTCAGCCAAACTGCTGGCGCCGAAAGTTCTTTGGATGATCTGCTGGTTGGTGGTCCAATAAAAGAGATTCAAGAGAAAGATGCCGGTGAAGATCGTACCGAATGGAACCGACGATTTTTGCCCGCCTATCGAATTGAATCGCTCCCGCTGATCCGCCATTAGTTTCTGGGAGCCTTCGACAACTCCGCCATCACCGCCCAGCTGCGACAACGCAAACCAAACGATCAGAAAGCCACCGACGAACAGTCCGATCCCGTTGAGCGTATCGGAAACGGCAACCGTTCGCAGTCCGCCGAACAAAGCGTAGATCGATCCGACGATTCCAACCAGCCAAACGATCATCCACATCGCGACCGAATACGGCTTCATCCCAAGCGTCTCAGGCAACCCGCCCAGCATCGACGGGATATCAAGAATCCCAATCATCCCTGTCGCGCCCGTGTAGAGAATGATCGGCAGCAGAACCCCAACGTAAGCGATCAGAAAAATGGCGTTGGTGATGACTTGCGTCTGGCGGTCGAATCGAATCTCCAAATACTGAGGTACGGTTGAAACACCGCTCCTGAGAAACTTGGGTAGAAAGAACCAGGCCATCAACACCAGAGCGACAACGGCAACGACTTCCCAGACCATCACGCACAGGCCATCGGAGAAAGCAGCTCCGTTGAGTCCGACCATCTGCTCGGTCGACAGATTGGTTAACAATAACGACCCGGCAATCAACGGAAACGACAACGATCGCCCGGCAAGAAAGTAGCCTCCTGCACTGTCGTGATCGTCTTTGCGGGTTATCAACCACGTCAGCCACGCAACAAGCCCGGTGAAGAACAGAAATGAAATGAGTGTGAGAATCACGGGATATGCTCTCAGTAATTGTTGTTGAGTAATTGCCAGTTCGAGATGGCGCGTTTCGGGTGAGCGACTGAAGCGTAAATGGATGTTTCAGTTGTCATTGGATTTTCTATGGACCAAATGGGCGCCAATTGCCGGGCGGCTCACGAACGATGTAGCAGAGATTCCAGTTTCAGATTTATATCGTGAGAGAATCTTTCGACTAACAGAATCGATTTGGCTGGTTCGGACAAGCGTGACCGTACAGCCACCGAATCCACCACCTGTCATTCGCGAACCGTACACGCCACTGACGACCCCGAGTTGGCGAGCCAGTCGAACCAAAACATCGAGTTCATCACAACTGACCTGGTAGTCAGTTCGCAACGACTCATGGCTGGCGTACATTAATTTACCGACGCGTTCCCATTGCTCTGATTCAAACGCGGCCGCCGCTTGCAAGGTGCGTTCAATTTCAGTCACGACGTGGCGTCCGTATTCGTATTGGTTTTCCGAAAGCGAACCGCGCGCCTGTTCCAGGTCCTCCAACAGTACGTCCCGCCAAGACGGTTTTCCGATCGCTTTTAAAGCTGATTCGCACTGATCTCTGCGCTGGGCGTATTGGCCGCCCGCCAAGTCATGCTCAACGTTGCTGTTGATGATGAGAACCGACATACTTTGATCGTCAAACGAAACCGGCTTGATCGCTTGGCTGCTACAATCTAGCAACATCAACTCACCAGGCTTTCCGAAGACGCTACTGAACTGGTCCATGATTCCGCAAGGCACTCCGGCAAACTGATGTTCGGCGCGTTGGCAAAGCAGTGCTTTTGCGACGGGGTCGAGCTGGTGCTCAATGAGACCTTCGATCATGGTTGCCGTGGCGACTTCCAAAGCCGCGCTGCTTGACAAGCCGCCACCGGAAGGAACATTGGAGCCAATGACTGCATTGAGTGGCGGAACGTCAAATCTACATTCGGCAAAACCGGAAACGACTCCCTCGACATATCGTCCCCAACTGCTGAGAGTTGGTGCAGATGATGCGGTAAGTGGGACCTTAACACTTTCTTGGAGCTCGCTGCTATAGAAACTCGCAGTCTGAGAATCCACAAGCGAAGAATCAGCCGCACCGCCAACCTTCGGAGCCGCCGCGATGATCACGTAGCGTTCAATCGCCATTGGCAGCACAAAACCATCGTTGTAATCGATGTGTTCGCCAATCAAATTTACTCGTCCGGGAGCCGCGGCTATAACAGTCGGCTGGCAACCGAACCGTGCCTGAAACTCACCTTCAACACGTTGCCGCAATTCTTCGAACTTCGCGGCAGCGGCCGGCGATGAAGTTGACCAAGCATCAATGAGTAGATCTGACAAAGCAGTTTCGCCTGTTTGGAATCGATGAACCTGGGAATAAGAATACCCGAGGGAAGCATACCCGGGGACAACAGCTTATGAGGAGTGAATTGTCAGGACGTATAATTCAACACAACCAGAATAGTATGCGCTATTGCGTGGGAACAACAATGAGATGATCCGTCGCGATAATGAAATATATTGTCAACGTAACGGAGCCTCTGGTTAGAGGGTATTTCAAAACCCGAATTTGACGGTATTGGACGAGGCAAAAGAGTCCTTTTCCGTCGATTATGCCGCCGGGCTCGCGTGAGATTTCCCCACCTATAGCAAGCTACGCCAAGAAGTAGGCGATTCCCCCGCCCGCAGTCGAACATTTAAACAGAGGCCAAGTTTTTTAAAAATTTGGCCTCTTTTCGGATACTGAAGACCCAATCGACAATCCGGAAGACCCGACAGATGAGCCCGCGGATTATCGAGAATTCAATCGCCGAGAGTTTTGGGTGTGGCGACATCTGAGGGAAAAGTTTCGACCTGCGGCCGCGTTCTCGGTGGCCAGACAGAATGCTGACCATACAGGTGATGATGCCGAGCGGACGCCCCAATCGAACGCCGTTTCGAGGTTCGGTCGTTTTCAGCAAGGAAAAGCGCGTCAGGTTGTGGACCGCATGACTTTGCCTGAAAACCAAA
>CAYUNP010000315.1:0-4861 GCA_964446085.1 uncultured Pirellulaceae bacterium | reverse complement strand
GTATGTTCACAGGCTGGAAGCCTATGCCACCTTTCATGCTCGTTGAACGGTATTGCGCGCACAAGGGACAACACGGAATCCATTTCGATATTCTTCTACGATTCCTGCTGCTCTCGGAGCAACGGAAACAGGATGATGTCACGGATCGATGAACTGTTGGTCAACAACATCACCAGCCGATCGATTCCAATTCCCAGGCCACCCGCAGGCGGCATGCCATTGCGGAGTGCTTTTACGAAATCGGTATCCATTCGAGCCATCGAATCTTCTTCCGCCATCCCTTCGAGTTGCGTTTCGAAAAGCTGTTGCTGCAAATCGGGATCGTTCAGCTCGGTGTAGGCGTTTGCCAATTCCATGCCGTGAATGAACAGCTCAAACCGCTCTGCCACTGCAGGATTGTCACGCTTTCGCTTGGTCAGTGGACAAATACTGGCTGGATAGTCCGTCACGAATACGGGCCCAACAAGTGCATCTTCGACTTTCTCCTCGAAGACTTCGCTCTTGATCACGTCCGCGTGCTTGCCGTCTGTGTGAAGCCCAATCGATTCGGCGAACGTTTTCACGGCATCGGCATCGAGCGGATCGACTCCGGTGTGCTTGGCGAAGAGGGAATCGTAAGTCTCGCGGGCGAACGGTGTCGAAAAATCAATCTCCTTGTCACCCCAGGGCAAAACGTTCCCACATCCGATCGCTTCGATGGCATTCGCGATCACGGATTCGGTCAAATCCATCATTGAGTTGTAATCGCCGAACGCCTGATAGACTTCCAGCATCGTGAACTCGGGATTGTGCTTCGGGCTGATGCCTTCGTTGCGATAGACGCGGCCCAGTTCGAAAACGCGTTCCATGCCACCAACCATCAATCGCTTGAGATGTAACTCGAGTGCGATTCGCATCACCAGAGGCATGTCGAGTGCGTTGTGATGGGTGTTGAACGGTCGAGCTGCGGCTCCTCCGGCGATCGTGTGAAGTGTCGGGCCTTCGATTTCAACAAAGTGCTGATCAGTCAGCGTCTTGCGAATCGAAGCGACGACTTTGGATCGATCCAGAAAGCGATCTCTGACGCCTTCGTTCCAGGCAAGATCAACGTATCGTTGTCGCTGCCGAATTTCCGGATCGACCAGGCCCAGGTGTTTGGCCGGTGGCGGATCGAGCGTCTTGGTCAAAAAAGTAATCCTGGAGGCGAAGATCGAGAGTTCACCTGTTTTGGTGCGGCGCAGCTCTCCATCGACACCAATCAAATCGCCAAGGTCCAGACACTTGATCAGTTCCCAGTTTTCTTCGCCAACAAGTTTCGTGTTGACGAACAGCTGGATGCGTCCTGTCCAGTCTTCGAGGTCGATGAACTGTGTCTTTCCCGATTTGCGATGCAACATGATCCGGCCAGCGGCGCGAACGGTCGGTCCGGATTGTGAGCCCTTGCCCTGCTCTTTCATCCAATCGGCAAGTGTGCCGGCTTCGATTTGATCTGCTGGAAGGTCGAGTTCAGTGCCGTCTTCGAGTTTGAATTTTATTTCGCCCGCGCGCTCACGGATGTCGCCAGCCATTTGGCGATCGTCGAAACGATGGCCCCACGGATCGTGTCCGAGGGTTTCAATTTGTTGCATTTTCGTGCGGCGGGCCTCAAGAGGGCTTTGTCCACCACCGCTGTTTTCACCGTCTGTCATCTTTGTGCAATGTTCCTTGCGAATGCTAATTTCAAGGAAGAGAGTTTCGGTCAAAAAGAGGTTCGGGGCAAGGGTTCAGCTTTGAGGGCTGAAGAGGTTACTTCCCGAATTCAGGCGTTAACCAATAAATCGCTTACGGTTCGGAGAACCGAGCGACATTGTCGCTCAGCTTTCCAGGGTGAATGCGCTTGCCAGGGAATCGAGGAATTTGTCTCAGGACGGTTCCCAGACTTCAGAAGACGTGCCATGGTCTTTGCTAAACAATGGAATTAAGATTGTCGCATGCGGTTTTCACTCAAATTTTTGATCCTGCTTACGTTGCTGCTTGGCATCGGAATCAGCTTTGTTCCGATGTTGTCCTCAATCCGCAGTACTGATGCCAAAACGGCAGAAATTCAGTTGCAGATTGATCAAAAGGTTGGCAACCTCAACTATTTATTGCGTCAATCGGATGCTGTTGCAAAGGAAACTGATCGTCTGGCTACAGAACAGCAGCGCCTAAAAACTGTTCGAGAGCAGATGGGACAAATTTTCGGCGAGTCTGCTGCGCCAGAAGGTCAAGTGATCACGCGAGAGGGAATGCTAAGTGTGAGAGAGATTCCGCTGTTGGATTCAGGAGATGGTTTTCATAAACAGTTTCAACTGTCAGTACCTGAGGACCGCAAGTTTCGTCTGAGAATGCGGTTTACTGATTTTAAAGGTGAAGACTCGAATGGGCAGGAGGATTTTACGTTACCTGATCGCAGAACCGTACCATTGAACCCTGGCCATCAAGTTGTGGAGATTACCTTTCGCAAGCCTGATGCTGCAGACGCAAATTCAAAGATCACGCCGCGATTGGTCGTCTCAGTCGCAGGCCAACCAGTTTTTGAGTCGCGGTTCAAGTACCCAAAATCCAATGGAGGGTCATGGTCTAACTTTCCTTTTGAGCAGCAACGCGATTACAAGGCGGGTAAAAAATTGCCAAGGCTTGTCAATTTCCAACCGAATCCCGGCAAAACAAATGTCGTGTTGTCAATCGAAGAACTACAAAATGGTGAACCATGAACACGACTGCCAATTCAGGAAAGCGTAGGCGGACCATCCTGTGGCTCATTTTTGCAATTACTGCAATCGTGTGGATCGCCTGGGGCCAACTGTCAGTCCGTCGCTCCCAGCAAAGAGCAGATAGCGAACTGGCTGCGGCTCAAACAGAGCTTGCCAGAATCGAAAAAGTCATTGCGGATCACAAACTGAAGCTGGACGAAAACCGGGGACTTAAAACCCAGCTTCAGGACGATAGACAGGCCTTTAGTCGTGTACTCCGATCCTTCAAACGGCCCAGAATGCGCAAAACGTTGCTTGAGCAGTTGCAGTTGCCGGTCAAAAACTGCGTTGTCTCATCCCAACTAACCATTAGCGACAACCCTCGGGAGCTGTTAATCTATTCTACCGATTCTGATCAACAATTGGTTATCCCTGTCTGGATAGAGACAGAACCCAAACAGAAAATCGTATCCCGGCCGAACGAACTCGACACGGACAAACTTGAACCGAAACACAAAGTCGTCATTGATGTGCCGTCAGGCGAACTTAATATCCTGGAATTCGGCGTGGTGGAAGAGCCTCGTAAAGATCCGTACTTCATTGTTCGTTTCGCGGAACAGGAGCATCTGAAAATTGATTTGCCAAAATCAGACGGTGGTGGCAAGATGGGTCATGGTTGGCAGGCGTCCAGCTTGTTGCTCCCCAACGTTATTTCCCGCAAATTCACTTTTGAACGGTCTGACAATCTTCTTGAGCTGCTAAGCCAGGGGATTTGGTTGCGTCAGCATGAGATCCACGCGTTTCTGACCCATTCCGATAAGGATGTAACAACACGTGTGTCATACTGTTTGTATTGGAAATCGAGCCGCCCGCTCTATACCGATGGGGTACTGCCATCATTGCCGTTGGAAGTACAACTCGATTTGGATACCGGGCTTTACCAAATCACTCCTCCAACGCGCCGACAACATCGTGGTGGTGCTCGACGCATCGGGCTCGATGAGAAAACAGATGTCGGGTGCCGGCGCGTCGCGGATGGCCGTCGCCAAGTCGGCTCTGCAGGAAGTGGTCAAGCAGCTCCCGGGTGAGACCAACCTCGGATTGCTCGTCTTCGGCGCGGCCGGCCAAAACAGCAGCTGGGTCTACCCGCTCGGCCCGATGGACTTGACAAGCTTCAGTCGCCAGCTGTCCCGCATTGCACCCAGAGGTGGCACGCCGCTGGGCCAGTACATCATGCTCGGGGCCAATCGCCTGCTTGAACAGCGGGAAGCCCAAAACGGCTATGGCACCTACCGCCTCATCGTCATCACCGATGGCGAGGCCAACGACTCTGCCCTCGTTGAACGGTATACCCCACAAACGCTCGCCCGCGGGATCACGATAGAGGTCATCGGCGTGGACATGAAGGCGACCCATTCTCTGGCTCGGCAAGTGCACACTTACCGCCGAGGCGACGATCCGAAATCGCTGACCCAGGCACTGGTGTCGTCCATCGCGGAGGTAAGCTTCGACCAAAACGACACGGCGGGCGACGAGGGTTTCGAGATCATCGCGGCGTTGCCGGACGCAGTCGCCTCTGCCGCGTTGACGGCGCTGCGCCAATCGGGCAACGAACCGATTGGAGCGCAGCCCAAGCCAACACCCTCAGCCTCGATCTCGCAACCGGTCTCGCCCGCGCCCTCTACCGCACCCAGACCGATCCCCGACAATTCGACCAAACCAGATCGCAACGGGGGCGCGCTCACCGGAACCGTATTCACAGTGGTGATCGTGGCTGTGATCATTCGGATATTCCTGTCTGTGGTCAAGCGGGGTTTACGTGGCTAGTCGACAGGCCAAGAATTATCTCGCCGTCTTCATCGTGTGGGTCGTCATCGTGCTGCTGCTGGCGGTGGCATACCGCACGGTGGTTGCGCCGCACTTCGCGAAGAACTCGGCCCGTGAGCGGGCGATGGAGCGCTACGAAGAAGTTGCCGCCCGGGCGACCGAACGCGGGCTGAGTCTGCAGCCGTTGCCGGATGACGCGGACGGCGAGGCGATTTTGCAACAGGCCGCCGAGCTCGAAGAACGTCTTACCGGCAGCCACGTGGACGGCATTGCGATCGAGCACCGGACGCAAACAGAACCGTAGCATCCGGCGGGCTGTCCTGACTCGTCTACAGCGATCG
>CAYUNP010000314.1:0-4881 GCA_964446085.1 uncultured Pirellulaceae bacterium | reverse complement strand
CCGAACAACGCCTATTTCGGCGCGAACTCAATCGATTCCAAGCCAAAATAAAAGCCCCTTGAATCGCCTGACCTGCCAACGTTTCTCACCGTGAGCCGATTGGTCCCTTTGCGAAGTTCGATATCCGCCAGGTCAACGAAATCGCCGAAAATTACTTTATCGGCCTGACCGTCAAAGCGCCGACCGACTGGTTTTCCGTTGAGCTCAAATTCGAACAGGCCGTAGTCCCAGGAATGGACCAGTTGGATCCGGCCGTCATATTTTCCGGCGGTATCTACGTCCAGTTCCAACGTCATCTCCCCGTTGGGCTGGCGGTTATACCAAAACAGATTGCAAACCGCTTTTTCGGTCGATACAACATCTTCCAGGCTGGAAGCAGCGTCGACGAACTGATTGGACTGCGGAAAGAACTGGACTCGAAGCGACCCGCGTTCCCAGTTGGCTTGGGCTGCGAGTTCCATCGGTGACCAGTGCAGCGCCCCCGAAGGGTCGCCTTTCGAATCCGACTTCATGGAATCTTCGGCCAGCGACCTTAGCTTCCCCCAGTCGACTGCAGAGCGGACACTCATGTTCATCCACCCGCCCCGATACACCGAACTCAATTCGTTTTCAAAGTGTTCTTTCGCCTTGTCCCTGTTTCCCGTTTTCGCTTCGCATGCCGAAAGCAGAAACTCAACACCGAAGCTCTCCTCGGAATATCGATTGGTGGTCGACGGTGTGATTCCTTTGAGCAACGTTTGAGCAACTTTCGGTTTCCCCGCTCGGAGCAATACCAAGCCGAGCGTTTTCATCGCCAGGATGCGATCTGCCGAAAGTTGTTCACTACCCTGCGGCAACTGCAACGTATTCTGCAGCCAACCCAACATATCACCCTGAATGAGTTCCTTGTTTCCAACCCAAGCCGCGCAGGCTTTCGCCAGTTCCATCGTGTCACGACCACCCTGTTGAAGCTTTCCCTGAAGTCCCAGCTCCCAGGCAAGCAACTGCATGGCCTTCATGCGATTTGCTGCATCACTTTCCGCCAGATCAAGGTAAGCCATCAAATCCGAAACGACATCGAAATCCAGATTCAGTGAGCTGGCTATTTGTGCACGCGAGAAGTAAATCTCGGGATCGATCCTGTCACCCGAGAGTTGAATCGCTTTTGCAGCATCCTCCATCGCGCTCCGATCACCGAGTCGGGATTTTGCCCGCGCTTTGGCGTGCCACAACTCAGGATCATTGGGGCTGTCAGCCATCCAGTCGTCGAGCGATTTTTCCGCGACGCTCCAGGACCAGGAGTTGTCGATTTTCAGCAATGCTTCTTCGAAGGCAATGTAACGACTGCGATCCCAGATAACTTCAACGACCGGAACGTCCAAGGGCGAGTCACCTGAATTTGAAATCGAAGCCTGATTCGATTCCCAGTCGAGTCCGATTTCTGACAATTTGTTGCGGATCGACGCAATGTCCCAGGCTTCCATTGAGTTGCCTTCGCGGAACGTCACCAATTGGTGGTCTGCAGTCAACAGCGACCGCGCGTTTCGCGGCGCGGCGCCATCGCCAGGAATGTTGACCAATCTTGCTCCGGTACGTGCGTCCACGATCAGCGTTCCTCGCGGCCTGCGAAGGGTGAGAAGCAAAAGGGTGCCATCCTTTGAAAAACTGCTGGGCCAGGCGACGTCGAAATCCGTTTCGTCCAGGGAATAGAGTCGTTGTTGTGTCTCTGTGTCGTATACATCCGCAGTGCTGTTGTACGTAACCGCCAATAACCTGCCGTCGGCATTGAGCGCGCCCCGCGCGTGCGAGGGAGTTGGCGCAGTAAACAACAGCTCACCGGTTTCTCCATCGAAAACCTGGCAACCGTTGGAATGGTGATTGCCAACAGCCACCCGTCTGCCGTGAGCCGAAACGCTGATGTTCCCGGAGTTTGATGATTTTCGCATGCGAACTGGTTCGGAATCGCGATCCGTCAGATTGACCAGAAACGTCCCTTGTCTTTCAACGATGTAGGCCAGATGGCTTCCTGTTGGATCAATGTCCATCATGAATTTCGAATGCCGTGGATCGATCGCTTCGATTTTTGTCGGCGGTCCGAGCGTGAGTTTCAGTTCGCCGTCGTCGGAAGTCTCTTCACGAATCGGCCAGCGACGAAGCGTCCTGTCGCAGATAAACAGACTCTTGCCGTCGGGATGAAAGCGAACGTATCCTCTGCCAGGAAGATCAACCAACTGCTGGCCAGTTTTCAAATCGCAAATGCGAACGTCCTTTCCTTCCCCCATCGCCACCCAACGGTTGTTGGGATGGACATCAAGATCGATCGGTTGCGAGCCCACGTGTTGCGAGTCAGCTTTGGAGATCGTGCGACGCATTAGTCCACGGTCGAACTCACAGATGCCAGACAGGTCATTGCAGAATCCAAAAGACAGCCCGTCACTTGAAAACCGACTCAACGTTCCGGCGAAGGAACAAATTTGCTCACCACTGTGCGCGTCCCAAAACCGCGTGTTACCGCCCCACGTCGAGGCCGCCAAAACTGAACCTCCCGCGGCGTATTCAACCTGGTAGACCGTGCTGGTGTGTCGCGGAAAAGTACTCACCAGCCGCGGCGTCGTTTCGAGGTTCCAGACTTCAATGAAAGTTCGACTTGCGATCGCAAGCTCCTTTTTGTCGGGATGCCAGTCGAGGTCCATCCCAAAGAAATAGGCATGTTTTTCCCAAACCATTTCGCCCGACTCAATATCGATCACAAAAACTCCGCCAGTTCCACATCGAGCCAGCCATTTGCCGTCTGGGCTGAAGTACATCTGGTTGTTGCCGCTGGGCGATGGGTTTACGAATGAGACTACTTTTTCAAGGTCCGGCAATCGGAAAATTGTGATGTGTTTTGCATCGGCGGTCGCGAGTAGTTTTTCCGATTCCTGCTGACCGAAACAGGCAAACGTCACACCTTCTTCTTCAAAGATGACTTTTTGGTTGACGATATCAAATACGCGCTGCGTCAGGACATCATTTTGATTTTCCGTGTTGATGGCCACGTAGTCACAGTCCGCTGAGAATTGAGCCTGAAATCCGCTGATACGTTCAGTTCCAATTTCGAATGAGGCCAGCGGAGTCGAATCTGCGACCGACCCAACCTCCTGTAGTTGATCCGTTTCATAAATCTCAACGGGAGCACCGATTTTTGCATGGTTGATGAACAATGACAGGTCCGGGCTAAACGCATTCATGCGAAGCGCTCCAAAATCGCTGACGCGCCATTGAGCGGTTTCCATAAAGTCAGCATTGCCCAGGCAGCCCGCGGTTTCACTGCGAAGCTCAAAGATTTCTTTGTCGGAAACTTTGATGAAAGGCAGTTGCGCGACAGCCTCTTTCGCCGCTGCGAAGGCGCCAAATCGTTGGCCGTTGTCGCCGCTTGATCGACGCGCAGAAACTTCAGCGAATTTGGATTCAAAAAGCCTTCGCAGCGCCGTGTCGCGTTGCGCCACGGTTTCGGATTCCTGGGCCTTCAATTGTGTTAGCGTCTCACCGCGTTTGGTAACTTCTGCATTGAGCCGAATTGAAAACGCAATCGCGCCGACAAGGGTCAGTATCAAAAGGGCAGCCGAACAGGACAGCAGAGTCGCGAATCGAGGGTGCCGCCTGGCCCATTTTTTGATCTGTTCCAGCGTGCCGCTGCGCCTTGCACGAATTGGTTTTCCGGCCAGCCAGCTTTCCAGATCTTCCGCCACGGCGCCAGCCGACAGATAACGATCTGAAGGATCCTTTTCCAGGCACTTCATGCAGATCGTTTCCAAATCCAGATCGACCTTGGCTTTCCATCCGATCCGTCTGGGAGTTTGATCGATGACTTTACGAGTGACCTCTGCCGGCGAGTTTCCAGTGAAGGGCGGTTCGCCCGTAAGCATGTTGTAGAGGATCGCGCCCACGCCGTAGATGTCGGCAGAGGTGGTGGTTGTCTTTCCCGCCGCCTGCTCGGGCGCCATGAAACTGGGCGTGCCCAAAACGGCGCCGGTCATCGTTATGCCATGATCGAATTCCTGATCCAGATGCTTCGCCAAACCAAAATCAGAGATCATCGGAACGGGTAGGTCGTCGGAACCCGAATCGGATGCCGTGTCTGGTTCTTGCTCGATTGTGCTTTCGCCGCTGGCCGAAGAGCCTTGCAAGTTGGTGTCCAGCAAAATGTTCGCGGGCTTGATGTCACGATGGAGTATGCCTCTTTGATGCGCGAAACTAACCGCATGGGCGATCGCCAACGCAATTCGGGCTGATTCGGTGGACGTGATCGGACCGTTTTCGAGAGCTTCCTTCAAGCTTCCGCCGCGAACCAGTTTCATGGTGAAAAACGGATGTCCGTCGAATGCTCCCACGCGAAAGACCGGGACAATGTTCGGATGCTCCAGGGCTGCCGCGGCTTCGGCTTCGGACTGAAAACGAACGAGATCCTCAGGCGTCCGGAATCGCGAATCGCGAATCATCTTCAGCGCCACGCGGCGCGAAAGCCCCTTCTGGCAGGCTTCGTAGATCACGCCCATGCCGCCACGACCAATCTCGCCAATGATCTGGTAGTCGCCAAACTCCTCGATTGTTGTGTTGGATACAGTGTCCGTGGTAAGCGCCGAAAAATCTCGCACCGGCGCTGTGAGTTTGCCAAATCGAATCTGTTGATCGATAAACGCTTCCAGATCGTCAGCGACATCAACGTGCTTCTTTAGCAGTTCTTGAATGTCCAACGGCACGCCGTCTTCCTGAGCGCGAAGGAATTCCAGGATCGCTTGATCAAGTTTCTGGTTTCGCGAATCAGAATCGCTCAAACTTCCAGTGGACATGCTAGAACCTGCCCAGGAAGTTAAAAGCAGGTATGGAAAATACAAGCCCGAAGCGCAAGCGAGTGAATAT